>CAJUET010000004.1 GCA_910585595.1 uncultured Christensenella sp.
TATGGTGTCGCGTTCAGATAGCATAACGGACTATACCGAAAAAAAGGAGCAAAAACCTATGGCAAATAATCAACCCACGCAACAGCAAATGAATATGACGGACGAACAGCCGCAAGCACGTTATACGCCTTATACTACCGAGCAGAAAAAGGAATACGCAAAGCAGTTTACCAAACGTGAAATTGCCTCGTACCGCAAAGGACAGCAAAGCGCATACGCGCATATGGGGAATATCGGCAAGCGCAATTCGTTTTTCATTTACAACAATCTGAAAAACGACGAGGCGGCAACGCCACCGCCCGCGCCGCCAGCCGAAAAGCCCAAAGGCAACGGCAGAAAATCGGGCAATAAATAATTAAATCTTACGAGGGAGCGGGCGTTTGTCCGTTCCCTTGTTTCTTTTTGCGGGGGTGTTTATGGAAAACAAAACATATTATCTTACTTACGTTGTCGGCGAGCGCGGCGTAGGTAAAACAACATTATTAGCGCATTTTGCTTGCCGCTATATGATACCGCCGCGCTCCGTTTACGATTTGGCTTTATGCAAAAAGGAAATTGAACGGCTGCGTGCCGGCGGCTGGGAAAATCTATCTCTCGCGCCGCACGTTCAACATTTGGTGTATGTCGTTGACGATACTTTTATAGCACGGGGGCTTGGGTATAAGCCGCGCGTGTCTATGGAACTGCAATTTGAACGAATAGGACTATACGACGGCGTTCACGCGGTTGATTATCTCTTGCCGTATGCGAAAATCTTTCTGCCCGAAATTCAAAGCAAGTTAGACAGTCGCAAGTCTATGACCGCAGAACGGGTTGCGGACTACTTTCTGCGGTATATAGAGCGGCAAAGAAAAGTCGGCGTTCAGATGTGGGCTGATACGCAAATAGACGACAGCGCGGACAAACGCTTTCGTTCGCTCTCTGATAAACTCATAGAGGTGCAAAATAAGCGCGATTATTACGACCTACACGGGCGGCTTATTAAAACCGTATGGAACTGTTTGGAGTTTTCGGGCGTTCGGCAATACGCCCGTTACAAGGACAGCGGCAACGCGAAAATAGGCGTTAAAACGGCATACACGCACTACGGAAATATTTACGCTTGCGTTGACAGTTACAGCGGCAAAGAATACTTTTATTACGGTATGACGGGCAACTACCATACAACGCTTGCAACACTCACGGGCAACGACAAGGCGGCTATGCTGGCGCGATGCGAACGCTACCCGCTATTTAATCAGAACGAAAACAAGGACAATAACAGCGAGGTTACGGAACTATGGAAAAGTTAGATTTTACCGAACTGCACAAGGAAAAATTAGCGGTCATTTTCGAGAATATAGACGTACTCACGGCAATGAAAGAAAGCGACACGCAACTGCCGCCGCGCTTTTTCCGCGAGATAATAGACGATACCGTTTTAGACTACAAGGCGAAAATGGTTATTCTCAATAAGAATACCAAATTCGTTACGCGCGAACTTATGAAAGATTTTAAGTTACTGCGGCGCGAACAGCGCAAACGGCAAGCCGAACAACGGAAACAGCGCAAGCGCGAAACTCTTTTATACGTTGCTCCCGTCGCGCTCATTCACTCATAACCGACACCGCAACACACGGGCGGCGACAGCCGCCCGTGTGCGGGTGGACATAGTATTACCAGTCCACCCCGTCACACTGTCACACTTTTTGGGGGAATTATGGACGATAAAATTAAAATTGACCTATCTATTACGGACGAAACAACCGACAGCAAAAGAAACTCACAAGCCCGCGACTGGTGCTTTACCGTAAACAACCCCGTACAAAGTGAACAAGAATTTTTAACCTATTTGAAAACTTTACCCGACTTGCGCTATGTGGTTTTTCAAAGAGAAAAAGCACCCGAAACGGGAACGGAACATTATCAAGGGTATTTCGAGTTTACTCAACAAAAATGGTTTACAACAATTAAAAAGTACCTTTCTGAAAAAGCAATAGGCGTTGCCGCTCATATAGAGGCACGACGGGGAAAACGAACACAAGCACGCAACTATTGTATGGACGAGGACACGCGCATTAGCCCGCAATACTATGAATACGGCGAATTTATAGAGGACGGCGAACGCACGGACTTAACCGACATTATGCACGATATAGAAAACGGAATGAGTTTTTACGACCTTTCAAAAAAGCACGGCAACCGTTTTATTAGGGTTATGAAATGGGCAAAAGAATTTAGACAAGCACATTTGGAAAACAAGTACAAAAGAGTATTCCGAAATATGCAAGTCTATTATATTTACGGCTCTGCGGGTTGCGGGAAAACAAGTTACGTTTTCAATAAGCACGGCTATGACGACGTTTACAGAACAACAAATTACGAGTTCGGCTGGGTTGACGATTATAACGGCGAAAAAGTATTGTTTTTAGACGAGTTTCGCAGTTCGTTCAAAATCTCTGAAATACTGGACTATTTGGACGGGCAACCTATACGAATACGAGGGCGACACTATAACCGCGTTGCTTGCTATGATACTGTTTATATCGTTTCTAACCTTTCATTGAAAGAACAATACACAAACATACAGCAAAGCGAGCCTAAAACGTGGGCGGCGTTTCTTCGGCGTATAACGGCAGTATATAATTTTGACATAAGCAAAGATACGCCCGTAAGCAAGCATACGGGCGAAATAAAAAAGCCGCCTATGCTCATACCGATAGACGACGACAGCGACTTGCCGTTTTAACGCTCCGCTGGGTGGGTTTCCTCTGGGTGGGGACATAGAAAAAGCACAAGGCGTTTGCCCTGTGCTTTTTCGTTATTGGTATATGACTGCAAAAATCTTGCTTTTAACTTATAAATTTGCTATAATATTAAAAATTTCATATAGTTGGTATAGCGAGAAATAAGAATGATAGACATATCACAATATTTGAATAGTGAAACATTTTTGATAAATGATAAAAGCACTTGGCATCAAGATTTGTTGAGTTTAATAGAAAGCAATAAGGCACTTATCAGAAAGTATAACTATGTTGAAACTTATAATTTTAATTTGCGTGAAACCGCGAAAAAATGTACACCCGTAGATTATGCAAATTTACATAGAACAAATCCGTATTCTTCTGAATTAGATTATCTTAAAGAATGTGTAAAATCAGAATTGCAAAGGTTCACGATAATTGGTTATCACGCAACAAGATTAACAAATGAAGAAATTATTGAAATCAGAAAAAATGGTTTAATTACTTCGAGTAAAGAAAATTGCTATAAACGCGCTGATAATTTGCTATTAAACGGATATATAACGAAGAATGAATGTAATTATATAAAAAGTCATTGTATTCTAAATGTTCCGTATGAGGCTAATAGACTTGGACAAATTTGGTTTTTGTCGGGTAATTGTGATATTTCTACAAAAAACACAAGCCTAAATAATCTATATAAAGACTATGGCGGTGAAACCATTAGAAACGGGATTGAGAATACGCAACTTTTAGAGAAACTAAACGGAATAAGTAAACCGTGTAGCGTCATTTCGTATGTTAAATTAAATACTATTCCTTTATACGACATTGATACATTGGCTGAAAAATTATTGTTGGAGAGAAGTAAAAGCAATATAAGTAAAATCACTTTTGAAATGTTTTCAGAAAGCAAAACAATTCAAGTTTTAGATATATTATATGTGAATGAACACACAAGAGTAAAAGTAAAAAAATAAAAGAGTAATTAAAATGTTCTTTTACTCTATGATTATAAAGAAAAAGCACAAGGCTGTTAGCCCTGTGCTTTTTCTTTTAATTGTATGCGATAAAGCCCGCGACACCATTCACGAAAATGTATTCCGTTTTGTAGTGTTCAAACTTTAACGACATTGGTGGGCAGAGGTGGATTCGAATCGGAAAACTGGTAAAAAATGCCTAAAAAACGGCTGTTTTTCGCTATTTTCGAGGCTTTTTCGGCTTTTTCGGGGTTAAAATTTTGGGCATACTTTGGGCACGAATTAAGTCTGCCGAATAGTCTACCTTTTGAAATTCCATATAAAAGGTATCTAAATTCTCCGAATAGTGCATATACGTTTCGATATTTACGGCGGCAGATTTGTGACCCATAGCAAGCTCGCGCAGCTCTTTATCCACTTTGAACTTGCCTAAGCGCGTATTGAACGTATGCCGGCAATAGTACGCTTGCATATCCCAGTCCATGTCGTAAAACCAGTTCTGCAAAGCGGATTTTGAAAGCGGCTTGAACGATTCCGAAAGTAGGGGAATGTATTTCCTCATCATGGGCGTAATGGGAATACGCTTCCATTCGATTTTTCCGTTTCGTCGTTTTAAGTTTCGCGCGATAATGAAATCTCCCTCAATGTATGCCGAATTGCACTCTCCCGGGCGAAGTCCAGCATAGAGCATGAGCACAACGTGGCACTCATACCGTGTGCCTTTTGCAATCGAAAGAAGGTGAGCTTCTTCCACCATGGAAAGACAGCGTTTGTGCTGCCGTTCCGCACGCTTGAATTTAATGCGCGCCATGGGGGTTTTGGTAAGAACGCCTTCCGACTGCGCGAAATCGAAAATTTGCTTTAATAAACCGTGCACCTCTTCCGCCGTTCGGTAGTGATTCGCTTTTCGCAATGTGTCAAGAATTATTTTGCAGTCGAATCCGGATATGTCAGAAAGAATCTTTTCAGCGATGAACGGGAAAATGTGCAACCTGAATTTTGACATTACGCGGGAATACCAGGAATCCGCGACGTCGAGCTTTTTCATGACCTCGACGTATTCAAGCGCATAGTCTTTGAAAATAATCGGTTTCGGTTCTTCCACCGCGGGAACGATCGCTTGCTTTGCCGATACGACCGGGAAGGCGGTGGGCTTGTTAAGCTCGTTGAATTCACGCACGTATTCCCGTAGCCGGTTGTTTAGTTCGGTGTTCGTCTTGGCGGAAATCGAAATCGCTTTTCCGTAGTACATACACCGCGCCTCGATTGAATTTTTTCTTTGTCTCTTTTTGAAGTCAGATACTTTGAGCAACTTTTTTTCCTCCTTTTTTTTGGGAATTAAAATTGCTTTTTCGTCTTGCTTCCTGTTTTCGGTTTCCTCCTGTTTTGCCTCTTCGTCCGAAGGGGCGTTTTTTATTTCCGAAGATCCTCTAATCCCTGCGAGCGTCTCCGGGAACGGAGATTCTTCGATCGCCTCATACCATGATTTACGCATTGCGTCATAAGAATCTTCTTGACCTTCGGCGAACGCAAAGAGTTTGTAAATCGAATCTGCAGCAGCGAGCAGCTCCGCGGCTTGTCTTTCGTCGATATTAACTAACATGAAAAAATCTCCCTTCCCCCCAAAAGAGGGAAGGTCATTTTATCATGCTGATTTATTTTTGGCTATCAACTTTGGCGCCACGAAGAAGAATTTCCCGCGGTGCTTAAAAGTCCTTCACAGTAAGCGACCGCCTTTATTTTTTGTTGGTGGTTCATTCGCTCAAACATTTCGAGAAGCTGCCTTGCATCGTCTGCCAGAGCGGGAACGGTGGGGGAGTTCTGCGAAGAGAGGTGAGGGATATAACCTTCATCTTGTCCAACAAGCTCATCGAGGGAGACGCCATATAATTTAGCGAGTTGCATACAAAGTTCTATATTTGGGACATTCATATTCCTTTCGTATCTTGATAGATTTCCGCCGTCTATGCCTGTAAGAGTTTCAACTCTTTTGAGGGAGTATCCTTTTTCTTCTCGTAAATATCTCATGTGTTCTCCGATAGCCATACACACCTCCTAAAAACATTTTACTGTAAATTTGCAATAAAGGCTTGACAATTGTAAATTTACACTGTATAATCAAACACGATTATTGTAAATTTACAATATGAAGAATCTATCAAGCGGCACACAATTCGCCTTAGAACGCGAATTTGGGGCATTTAAGAGGGGGATTTTTTCGCAAAGCGAAAAAACCGCCCTCGAAAGGGCGGTCGGGATCGTAAGAGTTAGAACATTTCAGAGATGAATTTTTCTCTGCGTTCCCGCTTTTGTGTGGCAGTTGTTTTAGCGTTTGCAAGGTTGCGAACATACGTCTTGCGTCCGTTGATATGCTTTGCGCGACGGTTCGAGTTTTTCATTTCCTCACCCGTAGCGCGATAAGCGGTTTTCGGTGCTTTGCGTATTTCATGATTGTACATGGCATCACTCAATGTGCGAAAAGTGTACTTGCAAATAGCTGAAATGATTTTCATTGATTTTTCTCCTTAATGATGAAATTTTGGTTGGTAGCTATATTTTACCATAAAGGTGAGGAAAAGTCAATGGGGCGGTGCGCTCGTCAGTGACGGGCGCGACTGTTCCCCCAAATTTAGAAGGAGATGAATTATGCAAGATAAGGCTATGGACAAAAGCGGATATATCGTTCTTGATTTTGAGACTACGGGATTGTTTGGAGACGATCCCGAAGTTTTGCAAGTATCGGTAATCAACGATAAAGGCGAAACGTTAATTTCGGGATATTGCCGTCCGGAACACACAGAAAGTTGGGGACAGGCGCAAGCTGTTCACGGTATAAGTCCGGAAATGGTTGCAGACTGTCCAACATTTCGGGAAGGTTATCTTCCGAAGCTGTTAGAGATCATCGAGGGTGCTGCTGCCATAGTTGCCTATAACGCAGACTTTGAGCGGTCTATATTGCACAGCTATGGGGTTGATCCCGTTGTAGCCTTTATCGATCCCATGTTAATGTTTGCCGAGGTGTGGGGCGATTGGAGCGATTATTTCCAATCTTATCGTTGGCAAAAATTGCAAACAGCGGCGAACTATTACAATTACGAGTTCCAAGCTCACGATTCACTTGAAGACGTTCGAGCGACGCGATTCATTTATGAAAAGATGATCGGCGACGGTGTGCCGGCGATAATGATTTGAGGAATTGCGAAATATGGAAATTCGGGTGATCGGAACAAAAGAAGAGTGCGAAACGGCAAAGCAATATTACGACAGTTTGCGCAGTCACCCTCAAACGAGATCGGTATCTATTTCAAATTTTTATCCGTGCAGAGGAAGCGCGGAGCTTTTTCGCATTTATATCAAAATCGAATATTACGACGAACCGGGCGTGGGTGGAGAAGTTAAGCAAACAGACGCAACGGCGTTGGATCTTCGCACGATCCACGATGCGCATGTAAGCGCGATCCGAAGGAGAAAGTCATGAAAGAAGTCAGTGTTCAGATGTGGGAAGTAACGCCGGAAGAAGCGATCAAATTACCGAAGGAAACGCAGTTGATCGAGTATGATCCGCACAGCAAGAAATTGCGCATAAAGCGGTCAGATCACTGTTTGTATGATTATTCGTGTAAGTATCTATTAGCGGACGAGCGCGTAGCGGAAGCAATCGGAAGAAAATAAGGAGCGGAACTGCGGGAAGCAGACGGAATAAGGAGAAAAGATATGGCGACGAAAAGAAGTGGCGCAAGAACAGGGCGTAGAGCTTCGGGCTCGCGCGAGAGCTCGAAGAGGAAGCAAAGCAGAGGAATGCGTATATTTATGGGAATCGTATGCGTTGTTGCGGTGATCGCAGCGGCGCTGCTTTTGATTCTCGAATTTTGTACATCGTACAAGCCTTCGAACGGATTCAAGAAGCAAGAGAGCGAGCAAACGGAACAGACAACGTTCATCGGCGCGGGAAACGAGCCTTTCGCGGCAAACATGGGATACGCTGGCAGTGCGGCAGCACGCCGAAAAGTTTCTACATATACAACGACCGAAACCGTTACGCCGTCGTGTGAACATCTTCCGAAAACCATTGAAAATTCGGGTCATACTTTGACTTTAAGCAAGGTAAGTAACACAAGTTGTTCTGTTGGTTTTTCCGATGCTGTAATTGCAGGGCGGAAGGATTCTGTTGATTCTGAATCTGTGCATTATGCAGAGTATACTCATACTTATCAACATAGTCCTTCCGTATTTCATTGTTATAAGGTCGGCATTTGGTGTATTCATGATTTCAGAAGTTATTGTATTCAAGAGTATGGATATTTTTATTCAAATCTTAGATATAATATTGCTTCATGTCAGAGTGCTATGTCGGCGTGGCAATCATCGGGTGTAAGTCCTGTTACAACAGAATCGTATGATTCAACCAGCGATATACTGACAATCAAAGTTGATGCAACGCTCAAGAATCAATCAAGTGAAAAGTATTTACCACTTTATTATGATTCATACGGACTTGCGCCGAATGGTTTTTGGTTTTATGGAAGTCAAACAAAGTATCTTCCAGCCGATCCCGTAAAAGAGGGTTATACCTTTACGGGTTGGTATACGGACGAAGCTTGTACGAATCGGTATTTTGGTTCAGAGGTTACGTCAGATATAACGTTGTACGCAGGGTGGCAGATCAACACCTATACTTTAACGCTGAACGGGAACGGCGGGGAAATTTCCCAAACTACTATTTCGGGAGATTACAATACGATTCCGGAAATTCCAACGCCTACGCGCACGGGTTACAACTTTTTGGGTTGGAAAACGTCAGACGGAACAATGTATGACTTAACGACGCCGCTCACGCAGGACATAACGCTAACGGCGCAGTGGGAGATCAAACGGTTTACGGTAACGTTTATGGTGGACGGTGTAGTATACAACACGATGACGGTAGAATACGGCACAAAGCTCGCACAGGTAACGCAGTCCGCCGAACCGAATTTATTCGCGCTATATGCGGTGGACAGCGAGGGCGCGTCACTGGCGGGCGATTATGCGATAGACGGAGATATCACGGTGCATGCAGAAAAAGGGACGACGGCACAGAAGCTGCAAGGGAATTGGAAGAGGATCGCCATATGCGCCGCCTGCGGAATCGTTGTTCTTGCGGTCATCTGCTGTATACCCGCAATGGTACGCAAACGCAGATAACCGACGGGAGAGAGCTATGAAAAGTAAAAGTATCTTTTCAATCATAATTACGTTGATCGTCGTTGCGGTTCTTGCGGCGTTGGTCGCGTTCGTGATGTATTATACGAACAATTTCACGACGGATTTGACGACGTTCTATGTGCAGCACGGTTCGCAGGAAATACGGCACGACGTAGGGCGTATGCAGTTTGAAAAGGGCGTGTATTACACGTTTAAAGTCAAATACCCGTTAGGGTTTCCTTCAAGCGAAAAAGGCGAACGGTTTAAGGTCGGCGTAGAAGTGACGGAATCGGGGAAGGAGATTGAGTATAGAGTAGACGGAAGCGTGACGCGACTGTATCCGAAATCGCCCGAAGTAACGAATTCGTTTGATATAGAAAAGAACGACGACGGGTTTACGTTCTGTATTCCGAAAGCAACGACGTTGAAGGAAATCATACGCGCGGCGTATGCGGATAAAGAAGTGATGGACATTCCCGCGGTGGATCTTACCGCCAAAGATTATTTTTATTTGACGGTGAAATCATACGACGGAAAAACGGCGATCCGGATCGGGTTCGGGTTTGACGGGAAGTCGCCGACGTCGGGAGAAGAGGAAACGAAGCCGCCCGAAGAAGTACAAAAATATGCTAAGCGGCAACGATCATGTTTATATTATGACAGTAGATTAAAAGGCGCGTGGGGATACTGAAAGGCGGTGAGAAATGAAGGTGATACGCAATATTACATATTGGGCGGCGACGGTAGCGGAGATAGCGGTGATAATGATCACGGCAATGCTTACGCCCATAGGTTTACGCGCTTCGGCGGAAACGGGCGAAGAGACAGAGGATATCGTTGCAGAGTACGAGGAAACGAACGTATGGGATAACCTGAAAGGCTCAACGATCGCGGGGAATGCGTTTAACCCTGCCGATTATCCGCATGCGGAAAAGGATAAGCCGCGCATTTTGTCATTCGTTGAATTTTGTTATTCGCTTTATTCGGATAATCAAGACGATTACGGGCTGTACGTGTATCTTTATAATCCGCAGGATTTGGTATTCGATACCGAGACGTTGCGCAATCAGATTCAGCTAAGGTGCGGTTCGGGGAATTACGAAAAATACAATTTAGTATTTTTGAACTATTCCAAACAAGCAGGCTATGAAGGGCGTTTTTGGAAGTTTAAAGTCAATCTGACCGAAACGCAGAAGCGCAACATTTTAAAGAGCTTAAATCAAAACAGCCGTGTGTACGAGATAAGCGGGATCACTCTATCGATCAAGAAGAAAGCGACCGAGTATGCGAGCGGGCAGAAGTACACTTATTCGGGCTACGTTAAAGGTTACGGATCGGAGCTGGCGGAAAATGACACCTTAACGTGCGGGGTGGACAATTTCGACAAATACGTCGAATTAGACGTTAAGCAGACGTGCTATCGTCCCCAAGGCGATTATTATGAAGGGAAACAATCACAACTTAACAGTTGTTATTTTCGTGTTCCCGAAAAGTATTTTACAGATTACGGTGAGCTGTCGGAAATTGTATGCGAATGGTGGGAGTATGTAACAAAACCGATCCTTGTAACCGAATCGAGTTACTTATATCAACGGCTGTACGCTTTGCATGGGGGAGATATAAGTAATTTCAGTAGCAATATGTATTTTGCAATCAATTTGTGCGGATTAAATGATACTGGTTGGTTTCACACAGAAGGGAAGGGCGAGGGAACAATCAGTAATTTCGAAAATTTCAAGGATAAATACACCTTTTGGGACGGAGGGAATAAATACACTGTTCCCTTTGAGGAAACGCCCAATATCCCAAGTAATTTTGCGGCAGTATTTTATGCCGGGAAAGATAAATCATATAAAGATCGATACATAACCTCGGAAGAATTGCGCGAGCAGCTTTTAATGAATAGTGAAATTTTGGGTGCACCATATTTTACAGAAAGATACAGTGCAGCATTATTTGACGAAGTTGTGAATGATAATCATATTCGCGGTTATAACAGAAAGTCGATTACAAAAGATACGTTGTTAGATATATTTTGGAATGTAACAACAAAGAGTTTATGGCAAACAATATTTGGCGGTTATAACGTCGAAACAAAATACGACAGTGCTTATGCTATCGTAGAAATTGATAATAACAGTTTGAAAGGTACAGATGCGGAAATAGCGGCACGGCTCTATGTCAACGAAGGTGACGTTAAGTCCATAAAAGAAGAATTTGCAAACTGTAAAGACGAACGCTTAATTTTGTTTCGTTACGGTGAGAGTGACTATTATTCTGTTCCGTGTACTGAAAGTTATTATTCCGCTAACACAGAAGACGTTGATACAAAGTTAGTTAAAGATATTGTTTTAAAATGGGACAAACAGCAGTTTTCTGCATATGTTGCACAAGAAACAGTGTATTTGGACTTCGATATTATATCGCTTTGGTTTACGGCGGACGACGGCGCCAAAACGGAAATTCCAGTTGTTATGTCACCTCAGGACGTTATTTCGGGACTTGATCCGCCACTTGATATGAATTTCCATAATGGAAAGGCAAAGCTAATTATTGCCCTCATCATTGTGGTCTTAATTATAGTCGCTGTTTTGATCGTGTGGTGGATCCTCAGAAAGATATTTCCGAAGAAAACGAAAAACACCGTTGAAGTCGTTATCGCTGCGGATAGCGCAAAGGGCGGTTCTCCGAAGGAAAAAGCAAGAGTTGAAACACCGCCAAAGAAAAAGCCCACGGCGAAGAAGTCACCGGGAAAAACGAAAACGCAGAAAAAACCACAGCGTAAGAGGAGGCGAAAAGCATGACGATCGGATTGATAATAGCCGCCGTATTTTTGTTCGGCGGGCGAATCGCATTAGAGGGGCTTGCGGAGAAATATCAATTTTTAGGGCAATGGTTGACGGTCGTCACGATTGCGTTAGTCGTGGTAACGGCAGTCCTTTCTATTGCGGTATTCAGGTGGATATTAGAGCAGCTCGTAGGAATAAAAAATTTGATCCTTCCAGGGCGAGAAGCGCAGCAGGGGCAGGATCAAGTGATAGCACGAAAGAAAAGCCGGGAGCGCGAGAGCACGCGGGCAGAGCGCAGGGAACAAAGGGAAGCAAGGAAGGAAAGACGGAAAGATTTGCGAGATAAAATCCGCCGCGTGACAGCTTACGAGAAACGTCGGACAAGTAAAAAAAAGGGCAATAATCGGCACGCTCACGCCGATCAGACGCGGGCGGGATCTCCGAATAGGTGAGTTATGGCAAACAAGAAAGGAAAATCACAAGTTGGAAGAACAGTTCAAACGCGGGACGAATACTTTGAAGGGCAAGGAGATTATCGAAAACCCGGCTATGAAAATAAGGGGAACTATCGGAAAGCGGTTGTGATCGCACAGCATGGCAAAAAGCGTGCCGTCGTAAAGCTGACAAAAGGAAGTCCTAAGGGGGAATCGCTTACCGATGAAAAAGTATCAAAATATCGTCCTTACGTTCAGACGAAAGATGATGAGGGGAAACCTATTACATACGGCAAAAAATTTGTGCCGAACAAACGGAAAAAGGATTTGACCGGGAACGACGTTACACAAATTGCAAAAGATTGCTTTCAAGGCGATAGCAAACGAGCCAAGGCGAACCGTAATAAAATACGGGAAATGAAAGGAAAACCAAAAAAATAAAAAATACGGATTAGATCACTCTAACCCGTACAATCTCTAACCCGACAAGCGGGACACCCATAAGGGATATTCTTATTATATGCGGTTTTTTGAAAAAAGTCAAGACCTTTTCAAAAAAATTTGGGTGTTGCGTGATAACTTTCATAGTTGGCGAGGCAGGCTCGGGGAAAACCGCGCTTGCAACATATCTTCTAAAACAAAAATATATCCGAGAAGGGCAAGCGATTCATAAAAGGAGCTGTGCTCTTATTGCGGAACAAAGTGCAAAATTCGGCAGAAACTTTACACCGCCGGATAGAGTGCCGATTTATACGAATTATCATGTTCGGCTACACGTCGGATTCAATCGCTACTTTGAGCCTTATTATTTCAATCCGTATTATTACGGCGTTACAAACGACACAATGGATACAGAGTACGCCGCGCTCGGTGGGGTGCTTGTATTCGATGAATCGCAACGCATATTCAACAGTCGAAAGAGTGCAACGTTTGCGGACTTCGTGAGCTACGCCTTCGAGATACACCGTCAAGGGCATTACGACATAATTTTGATAGCCCAGCGCGGCAAGCTACTTGACTGCAACATTCGTGACTTGGGAGTTCACGTGATCGAGGTCGTCGACATGGAGAACGAAACGGGCGCGGCGGGATATATCAGAAGCTCGAAATGGCATTGTCGTGAGTTTGATAATTGGAGTGACGCAGAAGAGTACTTCACAGACGGCGAAAAGACGTATACCGAGACTGAATACGAGAATAAGGGAAATATCTTTGAGAGCTTCGACAGCTTTGAACGCGTATCAGAGTTTCTGCCGCCCAAAGGACTTGATTTTGACTATTTGCCGCACAAGAAACCCGAAAACCTTACAGCACGGGAAGAGGCATTCTATAAATCAGGTGAGCCGAAAGGGTATCGCGGTGGGAATAAAGAGAACAATGAGAAAGGAGGGAATAGGAAAGCGGCATGATAGACGAATCCGAAAAGTTAAAACAAATGAAGGAACTGCGTAAAGAATTTTATACACAATTCGATACGTTACAGCAAATGATCCCGGTTCTCTCAGACGAGGCATACGAAATGTTCGAAAGCAATTTGCGGGAAGAATATAAGTCGCAATATAAATTGCTTTATGATGAATATCGAATAAGAACAGAGCGGGAGTTTGCGCGTTTGCAAGCTCTTCATGATAGGATCGTGCCGTTCTCTTGGGAAACAAAGATTTTGCATAAGCACAAACAGAACTATGCGCAAACGCTTGTAGAGAAAGATGCAGACGAAGAGACGGAAGAGTTCTTTTCGTTATTAGAAGCGGAAATTGAGGTAAAACGGTTAGAATTGTCGCCTACTTATTCGGACGGTGAACAGTCTGAGAGCGCGGAAAAGTGGGAAGTTGTAGGTGAGCTTGCCGAGGATCCCGCAGATGGCGCAGAACAGCTGGGGAACGGAGCGGAAGCCGAAGACCCCGCAGAGGGCGCGGAAAGCGAATTTGAGGTGGTTTCCGATGTGCCTGAACCGATTTCCGAAGAAGCAGATCAGAGCGCGTTAAAGAAACCTAAAAAGGGTGCGAATCCGTCCAAAGAGAAAAAAGCGGGAAAAAAGAGCTCAAAAAATGCGTCTGTGAGCGATTCTGACGGAGAGGAGCTGAAAAAAGACGAGGAAAAAGCAGAGGCGCCCGCTGAGAACGCGCCTGAGAGCGTTTTTGAGGCGGTGCAGGAAGGGAAAAACCCGCCGAAGCGTTCGCGCCGGAAGAAATCGAAGAAGGGGGAAGAGAAAAATGCCGTATGTGAAAGCGATCAGACTTGACAAGACGGACGAGCTGCACCTTCAAATTCTCAATGCTATGTTTGACGAGGAGAACCATGCGGCACGTGTGAAATACGGTGATATTAGAAAGAAAATCACCGAAATTGTGTCGGAAGAAGTGATCCGCTACAATGTGAACAAGCTCAAAAGGCTCGGCTATATCCGCGAAAGGGACGATAAATACGAGCCCACTGAAAAAGTGATCCTTTTGAAAAAGAAGTGAGATTATGAGGGTTAAAAGTTACTTAAAAAAGCGAGCGAAGGAAGATTTAAAAGCGCTTGAAACCGAAAACGATCGGGCATTTTTTCGGCGATTGAAAGAATCGGCGGAGAAGGAGAAGCAAGCCAGAAAGAAAAAGAAACCCGCAAGGAATAAGCGAAACGGAGGTTAATCATGAACGCGATCCTAAAATATCCGGGCGGGAAATGGCGGATTGCGCCGTGGATCGTATCGTTTTTTCCGCCGCATAAAGTCTACTGCGAACCGTTCTTCGGGAGCGGCGCGGTGTTTTTTACGAAATCTGCGTGCAGGATCGAAACAATCAACGATATTGACGGAAACGTCGTAAATCTATTTCGGGTGTGCCGGGACTTCCCGGAAGAACTCGCGCGGGCGTTGGATCTCACACCGTGGTCGCGGGAAGAGTTCCTTTCCTGTATGGAGAAATCAGACGATCCCGTAGAACAGGCGCGGCGGACGGTGGTGCGCTTTCATCAGTCTTATGCGACGTGCAACCATTCAAAAAAGAGTTGGCGAAACGTGCAAAAACACAATGGGCCGCGCTGTGCAGACGTATGGAATCGCTTGCCTGAAATCGTTCTGAATGTGTGCGAGCGACTGAAACAGGCTCAAATTGAGAATATCGATGCGATCGAGCTCATCAGACGGTACAGCGACGGGGAATCGCTTTTATATCTTGATCCGCCTTATCCGCTCGATTTGCGCGACAAAAACATGTACAAGCACGAAATGACGGACACACAGCACGAAGAATTGTTACGGGCCGTAATAAAAAGCAAATCGAAAATAATTCTTTCCTCTTATGATAACGTATTATATAACGACGCTTTGAAAGGTTGGTACACAGCGGAGAAGCGAACGACGGCACAAACGGGCGCAGCGCGAACGGAAAAGCTGTACATGAACTTTCAACCCCCGTTGCTTACGATCATGGGGGGGGGTGTCTAATTGTTAAAACATATATCATTATGCAGCGGAATAGGCGGGCTCGATCTTGCCGCAGAGTGGGCGGGGTTCAGAACGGTCGCACAATGCGAGATAGACGAGTACGCAAGCCGGGTGCTTGCAAAGAACTTCAAAGGAGTTCCAAATCTTCATGACATACGAACAGTTACAAATAGACGGCTTGCCGAGCTCGGAATCGATCCCGCCGCAATTACGGTCGTTTCCGCAGGATTCCCTTGTCAGCCTTACAGCCTTGCGGGAAAAGGTCGGGGCGATCGTGACGAGCGTGACCTGTGGGGAGAAGTTGTCCGGGTGCTCGGAGAGATTAGACCGCCGTGGTTCGTCGGTGAAAATACGCTCGGTTTATTCGCAAGAGAGAATCAACGGTATTTTCGAAGAATCCTTCGTGACCTTGCCGCGTTGGGGTATAGCGTTGCCTGGGGAATATGGGGCGCTTACGAGGTCGGAGCGCCGCACAAGCGCGATCGAGTGTTCTTTATGGCATACCGAAACCCATAGGGGGGGGGTACTCTATCCGAGAGACCTTTCCGACGCCGACGGTCGCAGACAGCAAGAACGTGGGGTTCAACGGATCTCATCAGTTCAACCTTCACAAGTATATAGCACTTTATCCGACGCCGCAAGCGACGAGCTGGGGGTGTTCGGGAGCAAGGGCAAAGTTGCGGGAACTACAAGACGTAGGCGTGATCAGCGAAGAAGAGCGTCGGAGTATGTCGGCGGGGAATGGTGGGAAGCTGAACCCGACGTGGGTCGAGTGGCTCATGGGGTTTCCGCTCGGGTGGACAAGCTGCGTTGCCTCGGAAACGCAGTAGTTCCATATCAAGCGCTTCCGATCTTCGAAGCGATCGCAGAATACGAACTATCTTTAATCAATCAGTAAAAGGGAAAAGGCATGGAGAAAGCGGCAAAACAACTGAATAGAACGTCGTGTTCGGTTACGCGTTTTAAAATGCCGGATAATATGTTCAAGAAAAAGTTCCTCGGAAACGGCGCAGAAAAGATGACGCCCACGGGGAAACTTGGCTATGCCCTTATAAGCAGTTTATCAAAGAAGAAGCGCCCGGCGTTTTTAACGTATCACAATTATCATGAGGTGTTGGAGTGCTCCACTACAACGACGAGAAAATTTATCGTAGATCTTACCGCATCGGGTAAAATCGAGCAGGATAAAAGCAACCGTATGTATTCTCGGTATACGGTTCTTAAAAGACCGGGCGGGAAAGGTCATACATATTATGATCGCAATTATTTCAATATTATAGACAAATATTGTAAGAATCCGGTTCATTGGACGAACAGTATAGAACTAATTGTCTGCCGCATGATCCGGCATATTATATCGGAAGGTAAGGAGACCTTTGCCGCTTCGAATTATCAGATCGCTAACTTGGTCGGCATAAGCGAACGCAGCGTACGCTATGATATTTCCGAGCTTATGAAGAGCGAAGCGATTTTCCGTACTATAAAGGGCACCTGCAAAGAAAATCCGAGCGAATATAGATTCGGCACAAAGCTCACAAACGCGCTGAAAAAGTACGAGGAACAATGCAAAGAGGAAGCAAAGAAGAAGGCGCAGGAGAAACAAGCTCGCGCCCAGAGCGCCATTAAACCCGCCGACACGACGGAGAAGGCGCAGGGGAAAGTATTGTCGCAAGATCATGAGCAAAGAATCGCTGCGGATATGCGAGGGGAATGGGAGCGCTATCACGCTAAAAACCATGAAGCGGCACTCGATCGTGCAGAGCAGAATAGGAAGAAAGCCACAGAAAGCGCCGATTTCCAAAAAGCGGAAAGAGATCTAAAAGAGTGTGAAATAGCGCTTGCCCGCGCCGAAGTGTACGAAAAGGAAAAGGTGCAGACGCTTTCTCAAACTCTTGCAGAAATCAAAGCACGGCGCAGAAACGCTTTGAAAGCGATTGCTATGGAGGAAAGCGACCTATTGCCGAACTACACGTGCAAGAAGTGTTCAGATATGGGCTTCATGAAAGACGGTCGAATGTGTGACTGTTATCCGTCGCGGGGGTCTCCATGAAGAGGGCGGGTTCGGTAACTATGTGGCGAATTGGATAGAAAAATAAAAGCGTGGCGCGTCCGCGCTTTTCAGCGTTAAAGAAAAACGGCACTCCTGCACCGAGCGTGCGGGAGTGTTATTTTTTTACTTACTATTGAAAAAAGTAAAATTTCAGAATTTACTTTTTGCCGAAAAAACGCGCTTGAAATTTTAGTTTTTGCCACAGTTATATAAATAAGGTATTCCTTATTTTATACTCTTATATGTATAAATAAACACGGCAGCGCCCGGGAAATGGGGCGCTTGCCGCAGGGGGGAAGGAGCGGGGCGGCTTACGCCACCGAAATTGTACTCATTTTTGGTCGAGAAAAAATTTTTCGGGCGGGTTTTTTGCAAAAAATTTTTCTACGAAAATTTCCCCACAAGGGAAAAATTTTCGAGAAAAAATTTGTAATGCGGTTTAGCGTTATACGCTTGGTCGGAACTTGCCGATTTTCGGGCGTGCCCTAAAATCGGCAAGTTCAAAAACTCAACCACAATGCCATGCATTGCTGTTAGAGTGACGCCCGCCGCCGGTGCGCGTGGGAATCGGCTTTTTTCGTAACCTGCCGAAATTTGCATTATTCGTAATCGAGCGCGGGCGCGAACTACTCTTTCATATCGTCAAATAGCCCGCCCCGCGCGGCTGTGCGCCCCGCGGTTCGGGTATTTGGCGAAATTGCCGTATTCGCGCCCGCGCTTGATACAAGCGATCCTACGAAGCGGTGCAGTGCTCTGATCACCGCCGCCGCGCGCATTTTCAGGGGGGCAGAAGGTGGGATCGGTCGAGGATTCCAGAGAAATTACAGGAAGAGAGAAAAAGCGATTTGGGCACGATTTGGGATTTTCGAGGTAAAATACCAAATATAGGGTGCTTTCGACTGAAAGCACCCTATATTTGGTGGGCAGAGGTGGATTCGAACCACCGAAGTCGAAGACGTCAGATTTACAGTCTGATCCATTTGGCCGCTCTGGAATCTGCCCGAATTTAACTTTAAAACCGATGGAGCCGGTGGCAGGAATCGAACCTGTAACCTGCTGATTACAAATCAGCTGCTCTGCCAGTTGAGCTACACCGGCGTATCCCCGAAGGGAATTTTAAGATCCCCGAAAAAGATTGCGAAGCAAGCTTTGTTAGGGAAGAAAGGAACTGGCGCCATGCGTGCAGCAGGTAATAAAAACAACCGATCGCAAAAACGCACTGTTCCGATTTGGTGCCTTGGGGTGGAATCGAACCGCCGACATATGGATTTTCAGTCCACCGCTCTACCGACTGAGCTACCAAGGCATTTTGCCTTTTTCAAGGCATAAGCCTCATTCCTCGGAATGAGGCTTTCATTTGGCGACCCGAAACGGGCTCGAACCGTCGACCTCCAGCGTGACAGGCTGGCGCTCTAACCAACTGAGCTATCGGGCCAAATATTGAATTGCGATTGCCGTACAAACGCCGCTTTTTCAATGGCAATTCCAAATAAATATATTCGGAAAGAAAAGCGCCTTGCCGCGACGAAGTGGTGGGCCTTCACGGACTCGAACCGCGGACCAGCCGGTTATGAGCCGGCAGCTCTAACCAACTGAGCTAAAGGCCCGTGCGCACGGGTTCATTCGCAATGCTTGTTTATCATATTATAAAACCCGATAAATGTCAAGTATTTTTTCGGATATTTTGCAAAATACGGATAAAATTTTTTCGACGTGAAATACATTTTTTCGACGGAATTAGAAAAATTACGAAATTTACGATTTGATACAATCGTTTTGATACAAATTCACGATGGAGGAGAGGCAATGGAACTGAAAAGCAACTTAAAAGGCGACGATTTATATATCTACCTTTCGGGGGAACTCGACGAGCATTCGGTGTCTTCCGTGCGGGAAGCTGCCGACCGTATGATAGACAACAACGCAGGGCTCTCGCGCGCTGTTTTCAATCTTGCGGGCGTGAAGTTCATGGATTCCACGGGGATAGGCTTTTTGATCGGTCGCTATAAAAAATTGAAAAAATACGGCATGGGAATGTATCTTGAAAACCCGAACGTGGGCGCGGATAAAATTCTGGAACTGAGCGGAATTTACACTTTAATGCCGAAAATTTAGGTGGAATATGAACGAAATGGAACTTAAATTTTTATCCCGTTCGGAGAACGAGACCTTTGCGAGGAACGCCGTTGCGGCGTTTGTTTTGCCGCTCAATCCATCGCTTGCCGAGCTTTCGGACGTCAAGACTGCCGTCTCCGAAGCGGTTACGAACGCAATCGTACACGGTTACGGCGGTAAAGAGGGTTGGATCACGCTGCGCTGCAAAACGGAAAAGAACAGCCTACATATCGAAATTTCCGACAGCGGGAAAGGAATAGACGACGTGGAAAAGGCGCAGCAGCCCTTTTTTACGACCGCATCGGAAGAGGAGCGGTCGGGAATGGGCTTTACGATCATGCAGACTTTTATGACGAAGTTCTCTTTGCAGTCGGGTAAGGGCGAGGGAACGACGGTCAGAATGGAAAAGAATTTCGGCGACAAGGCGGGAATCGATGCTCGATGAAAAGGATACGCTTGCACTGATTGCGCGCGCCAAAGCGGGGGATAACGAGGCAAAAGAAATTCTTTTAACAAATAACGCCTCCCTCTTAAAAAGCATTTTAAAGCGCTATTTGAATAAGGGCGTGGAGTACGACGATCTGTTTCAGCTTGCAAGCATGGGCTTTTTAAAAGCAATCGCAGGCTTTAACACGGACTTCGGCGTGCGCTTTTCTACCTACGCCGTCCCTATGATCGCGGGGGAAATCAAACGCTTTTTACGCGACGACGGAAGCGTAAAGGTTTCGCGCGCGATCAAAAAGAGCGCGCGCGATATCAATCAATATATTGAAAACTATACCTCGGAACACGGCAGTCAGCCGAGCGTGAAGGAGATCGCAGAGGCGTTTTCTATGGACGAAGGGGAAGTGGTGTTTACGCTCGGCTCTTCGAAAATGCCCGTTTCCATTTACGAAAAGAGCGACTATAAAGACGAAAAGTCAACTTCGCTCGAAGAGAAACTTTCCTCCAAAGATAATCAGGACGAAATGATCGAAAAAATGGTGTTGAAGTCTGCGATCGAAAAACTGCCCGAACGGGAAAAGAAAATAGTATTTCTGCGTTTTTTCCGAGACATGACGCAGAGCGAGGTCGCCAAGGCGATCGGCGTTTCGCAGGTGCAGATCTCGCGGCTCGAAAGCAGAATATTAAAAGATTTTAAAAAAGAGTTGGAAGGATAAAGATTATCGTCGGCTCCGTGCGGATCATCTCTGCGCGGAGCTTTTTTTTATTTTACGGGTCCGCATTCGTTGAAACAGGCTTGAAATTGCGAATTTATCGTTCTTATCGCGAAAGATGATTTTACACCGAAATTAAGTATGCAAAGCACTTTATTTGAGAGGAAAATACCTTGTATAATGATGTAAAAACATCGAGGTAAAATATGGACAAAAAGCTTATCGTGCAAAGGATCGATGAATTATTGAAAGAGAAGAATAAGACGAAATACGCCATGAAAGAAGATACGGGAATATCGTCTACAATATATCAGTGGCGTAAAAATTCAACGCGGGATGCAACGAGAATTCCGTCATTGCGTTCCATAGAAAAGGTCTGTGAATTTTTGGAGGTTTCGTTATCGTATTTCTTTTCGTTTACTTATGAAGACAAAGTTCAATACAGAGTAAAAGAATTGGAAGAAAAATTAAGTCGGCTGAACAACGAACAGTTTAACGTTATAGAGGTTATGTTGAATTATATGACGGACGTTCAGCAGTAGAAGCAAGAAAAATAAGGTTGGCAGGGGTGGGGGAGATGTACAAAAGAAGATTTAATAAATTGTTGGGCAAAGCGTGGTACGGAAACAAGTATGCGATTGAGAATCTTGATAAAAATCTTCGTCCGGCAATATTTGCGACAGCTTTAATATATTTGAAAACAGAAAAGGCTGCCGAGGAGATAAGCAAGAAAGTTGTTAGTGAAATAATTAAATATAAAAGCGCACCCGTTCGAGAACCATTCAGGTGGATCGATGAAATGATCCGTAACGATTGTACGGATTATCTGAAACTGCAAGAAGAAACAACACCGTATGAAAGTGCGGCTGATCACGTTATATGTGATTCCGGTTTGAATTTTATCGGGCAGTTTAAGGTAATAGACTGCCTGAATATTTTTGATGAAAAAGAACAAATCATTTTGGTGGATCGTTTATTTTGGCAATGCAGTTTTATAATGATAAGCAAGATGAGAGGAATACCATATATTACGGTAATGAGTGAATTTAGAAAAATTAAAAAGAGATTAAAAAACTTTTTGACATTATGATGCTTTTAAGCGCCGTGCTACGGCGCTTAAAATTTTTATGTGAAATTTTCAGAAAAAGTATTGACAAGCGAAGAGGGGTGTGTTAATATATGACGGTAAGTAAAACGTTTTATTGAAACGATTTATCAAAACGGAGAGAATATGAAAATTTTTGTGGCTGGCAGTTTGAATATGGATTTGACTATTCGTGCGCCGTATGTTCCCCAAAAGGGAGAAACGGTAAAGGGCGAAGGTTTTTTGGTGACGCCGGGCGGCAAGGGTGCGAATCAGGCGGTTGCCTGCGCAAAACTCGGAGCGGAAACGTTAATGGTGGGTTGCATCGGAAACGAATTCGGAGAAGAGTTGGTCGCATCTTTGCAAAATTGCGGCGCGGACGTCGGATTTGTGGAGCGCAAAAACGAAGTGTCGAGCGGAATCGCCATGATTATTGTTGCAGACGGCGATAATCGTATAATTATAGACCGCGGTGCGAATGCTAAGGTTGACAGAGCGCTTATCGACAGCGCTCTCAGGGAAGCGGAAGCCGGCGATCTTCTGATTGTTCAGCTTGAAATCGAAACGGACACGGTATGTTATGCACTTGCGCGGGCGAAGGAGCGGGGAATGGTCACTCTTTTGAATCCCGCGCCTGCCGAATCGCTTCCTGCCGAAGTTTTTGCGGACTGCGATTATTTTCTTCCCAACCAGTCGGAAGCAAAATTTTATACGGGAGTTTATCCCGAAAACGAGGAGAGCGCTAAACGTTGCGCGGCGATTCTGAGAGAAAAGGGCGTTAAAAAGACTGTTATTACGATGGGCGAACGGGGTTCTGTTTGCATCGGCGACAAGGGATTTATCAGCGTTCCCGCAGTGAAGGTGAAAGCCGTCGATACGACGGCGGCAGGCGATACGTTTATCGGAGCATTTGCGACAAAACTCTCCGAAGGGGCGGATGAAGAAGAGGCGATGCGTTTTGCAAATGCCGCCGCCGCGGTTACCGTAACGCGCAGAGGCGCGCAGACCGCGATTCCTTCCCGCATAGAAGCGGACCAAATGTACAAGGGATGAAATACGTATGATCGGGAGAACGAAAAAACCTACGGTAAAGGATGTTGCGGCGCTTGCGGGAGTTTCCGCAACGACGGTTTCGCTCGTTCTCAACGGAAAGGGAGAGGGCATTCCGGAAATGACGCGCGACCGCGTGCGGCGCGCGGTCAAAGAGTTGCATTATCATTCGGATTTTACGGCGCGCGCGATGGTTACGAGAAAGACGAATTTGATCGGCGTTGTCATTCCCGATATTTCCAATGCGTTTTTTGCGGCTTGTGTCAGACATTTGCAAGTGGCGCTGTCAAGACACGGGTACGATATTCTGCTTTGTAACAGCGAAGAAAGGGCGGAAAACGATTTGCATTATATCCGCCTGCTTGCCGGAAGGAACGTGGACGGTTTGATTTTGACGCCGAGCGCCGAAGCGCTTACCGAAAAGTATGAGACGGAAGTGAAAAGAACGCTTGCGGAAGTCGGGCTTCCCTATCTTTTCCTCGATCGCTATTACCGCGGCGACGAGCCGAAAGTAGTGGTGGATAACGCAGAAAGCAGTTACCGCGCTGCAAAATATTTGATCGAATGCGGTCATAAAAAGATAGGCGCGGTTGCGGGACCTTTTATTCTCAACAGTAGCTATAACCGTCTGAAAGGATTAAGGCGGGCGCTCGAAGAAAAAGGTTTATCCCTTCCCGACGAATATATCGTCGAAGGTAAGTATGATATAGAAACGGGAATCCGCGGCGGAGAAAAACTCATCGCCGCCGACGTTACCGCGATATTTGCATTCAGTGACGTTCAGGCGTTCGGCGTATACGAGAGCGTCAAGCGCGCGGGCAGGAAAGTTCCGGAAGATATATCGATCGTGGGGTTTGACGATGCTCAGTATTCTGCTCTTTTGGATACTCCGCTTACGACGATGCGCCAGCCCGTAAAATCTTTGGCGGAGGAAGCGTGCAGGATCGTGCTTGCGCTTATGGAAGAGAAAGGAGAAGTGGAAAACGTACAGCTTCCCGCCGAATTGATCATAAGAAGCAGTGTTTCCAGGATTTAAGCAGTAAAAATAAAATTTTTTTTCGAACGGGCGCGCCCGTTCGCTTATGTTAGCCTATCGCTAACATAATAACAAATAATAGGAAAAGGAGGGTCGAAGTTATGAATCCTGCCGCTGAAAAGATCGCAAACGCGGAAACGGAGATGAACGCCGATGCGGAAGCGAACGTAAATAATAAAAATACGAAAAAGAAAAAGAAGTGGACTTCGAGCGACTGGACGCTGTTCTGTATGGCTTCGCTTTCCGTCGTGTTTCTTGCGATTTTCGCTTACGCGCCCCTCTACGGGCTTGTTCTTGCGTTTAAAAAAGGCGACGGATACCTGAATATTTCGCAGGCGATAGACCGTGCTCCCTTCTGCGGATTCGATAATTTTAAAGCCTTCTTCGAAGATCCCGATTTCGGCAATATCATGCTGAATACGCTCGGACTGAATATTCTGCAACTTCTGATCAACTTTCCCTGTCCGATCATCTTTGCCGTGCTCACGGCGGAGCTGATCAGCGACACCTTTAAAAAGACGGTGCAGACGATTACGTTTTTCCCGCACTTTATTTCCTGGGCGGTGTTCGGAGGCATCTTTCTGAGTTTACTCGATTTCGATACGGGAATCGTGAATACGGCGTTCTACAATTTGGGTTTGATCTCGGAGAAAAAAGATATTCTCGGCGATCCGAACGCATTCTGGTGGATCATCATTGGAACGTCGCTACTGAAAGGTATGGGCTGGGGTTCGGTCATTTACGTTGCCGCGATCGCCGCGATCCCCCAAGAACTTTACGAGGCGGCGAAGATTGACGGGGCGAACCGTTTCCATAAAATTATTTATATTACGATCCCTTCGATCGCGCCCACGATCACGCTGTTCTTTATTCTTTCCGTCAGCGGTATTCTGAACAACGGTATTGAGCACATCTGGGTATTCCAGAACATGAACAACATAGAGAGGAGCGAAGTGCTCGATACGTATATCTATAAATACGCTTTCAATAAGGATTACGGTATGCGTTTCAGCTTTACGACGGCGATCGGGCTTGTGAAATCGCTCGTGTCGTTCGTGCTGCTTCTGGGCGGAAACTTTATCTGTAAAAAAATCAGCGGAAAGGGGATTTACTGAGATGACGTTGCAACAGTCTGTTCAAAAGTCGATTCGGAAACTGACCGATCTTAACGGAGAATCTTATCCCCGTCTGAAACACATTTTAGCGCCGTTGCTTGCAGTCGCCTATGCGGGATTCTTTGTATTCCTCTATCTCTCGATGGTGACGATCGACGAAGGGACGGAGGCGTTGTACCGTTCGCTCGACGCGGTATTCTATGTGTTTTGCGGCTTGCTCGTTCCCGCGATCGCCGCAACAGGGTTTTGGATCGCCGTGTTCGTTCTCAGGAAAAAGGAATTCCGCCGCCGTTTCAGAAAGAGCAAACTCAATCATAGGATCAAAACGTTCGACGTGATCCTGTTTATTCTGATGGCGCTCTTCTGCGTGATGTGCCTTTATCCCATCGTTTATGTGTTGGCGGGAAGTTTTAATCAGGGCGCCGATTATACGAAAGGAGGCGTGTACTTTCTGCCTCGCGTGTTTACGTTTGAAAATTACCGCGTTGTGCTTTCGGATAAGCAAATGTGGTGGAGTTATTTTGTAACGATCGGGCGCACCGTCATCGGTTCGGCTACCGCGCTTGTGTTTACGGCGGCGGTCGCCTATGCGATGAGCCGTCCTAATCTCAAATTCAAACCGTTCTTCTACTGGGTAAACATTTTTACGATGTTTTTCAGCGGCGGACTCATCCCATACTTTCTCATTATCAAGACGTTCGGGCTCTTCGACAACTTTCTCGTGTACATCATTCCGAGTATGTACTCCGTATATAACATGATCGTTTTGCAGAGCGGATTCAAGTCGATCGACGGCGAAATACACGATGCGGCGGTCGTGGACGGCGCGGGCGAACTCAGGATCTGGTGGCAAATCTATATGCCGCTGAGCAAACCCATTTTGGCGACCATCGTTCTTTGGCTTGCGGTGGGGCACTGGAACAGCTATTTCGACACCATGATTTATACAAACAGCGAAAATTTGCAGACTTTGCAGTATTTTCTGCTCAAAGCGATCCAGACCTCTTCGATGACGGAGGGAATGCCTCCGGAACTTATGGAGCGGCTGTCGGCGAAGACCATTTCGCTCGCGGCGATCATCATTTCGATTATTCCCGTGCTCTGCTTCTTCCCGCTCGTCAGAAAGAATTTTGCGTCCGGTATCATGATAGGCTCTTTGAAGGGCTGATAAAACAAAAAACAAGGAGGAAACTTATGAACAAAAAATTCAAGATCGCGTCTATCGTCTGTGCGGCGGCAGTTGCCGTTACGGTCATGGCTGGGTGCGGCGGCGGAGGACTTGGCGACGGAATGGCGGTTCTCGACTATCCCAACTTTGCCGAAACGCCGAAGGATAAGAACAGTTGGGAATATCTGCCCGACAACAACAATATGACGGTGGAATGGTATGTGGACGTTTCGAGCTGGCCCATTCCCGCCGAAAACAGCGTTCTCAGAAAGATCAAGGAAGATACGGGAATCACGATTAAATTTATGACGCCCGTTTCGGACGACGGGCAAAAACTCGCCACCATGGTTGCGGGCGGAAACCTGCCCGACGTCATTTCCGTTCCCACTGCGAGTTCGCGTATGCTCGCCCAACTTGCGCAGCAGGGCTACGTTTACGACATCAACACGCTTGCGGATAAGTGGGCGCCCACGCTCTACGAACACCTGCCCGAAGACGTTCTTGATTGGTGGGCGTACGGAAACGATAAGACCTACGGAATTCCCAACCATTATTACAGTTACAGGGATATTCCAGACGAGAAGTTGCAGCCCAACGGCGGCATGATGGTGCGCAAAGATATTTTTGATGCTTGGCAGGCTCACGTGGAGGCAAACTTAAAAGGTGAGGACGGAAACGTGACCTATACGGGCTTCGACGGTCAGGAAAAAACTGTGGAATGGCAGGGCTACATCACAACTCCCGAAGGCTTTAAAGAGGCGGCTAAGTGGGCGATGGAGCACTATTACGGTACGGGGGACGGTCAGATCACCACGGCTCTGCAACTCAATCAATTCGCTTCCGGTATGAATAATTCGCTCACATGGCTCGCGCAGTTCTTTGCGGTTCCCTTCGAGGACAGGGACGGAAACTATGTGTATCAGTTTACGACCGAAGCCTATGAGGAAGTCCTGTATTATCTCAACGATTTATTCCGTACCAAAGTCGGCGGGAATCCGCTTATTTCGACGGGCAACTTTACGCAGAATTACGACGGCGTGGGAAGCGTGATCGCGGGCGGAAAGGCTTTTGCGACGCTCGTGACTCCGCAGGATTACCAGATGCACTTTGTTACGGCGAAGGACAGCGGTTCGGAGTATGTTTCGATGTATATTACGAACGAAGCCGGCGACGCTCCCGTTCTTGCGGATATCCGCGGGTACGGATACCTTATGAACATGATCACGACGAAATGTAAGCGCCCCGACGTCGTCATCAAGCTCTTCGATTATCTTTCCAGCCCGCAGGGGCAGAATCTCGTATGTTTCGGCGTCGAGGGGGAAACCTGGAACAAGGGCGAAAACGATGAAATCGTTTACACGGACGCCTATCTCGAAGCAAAGCGCGATCCCTCGCAGACTGTTGCGGGATACGGACTTATGACGGTGGACATGCTTATCAACTATCAGTATTACGACAACGTACAGCCCAAGACGAACAACGGAAAAACGGAGAGCGAGCTGTTTCGTTCCAATCTCAAACGTCCGCTTTCGATGTATTCCTACGATTACAACGTAACGCATTTCGTGGTGGACGCGACGGATAAAAGCTTTATGGAATACAACAATGCTCTTACGAGGATCGATTCGCTCATTTCCCAGCAGGTGCCTAAAATTTTACAGGCGGCAAGCGCGGCGGATGCGAAAAATATTTACGACAGCACGTTAAAGCTTCTTGAAAACCGAAATCTCAAACTTGTCGTCGAAACCAATGCGGCGGCGTATAAGAAGACGAAGGAAAAATTGGGCATTAAGACGGCGTGGCCCGTGTATCAGGAGGGTTATGTATCGCCTCTTGACAGAACCAAACCCAACGGCGATCCGTCTTATTACAGAACGTATTGAGGTCAGTTATGCAAAAAATCATTATCGATACGGATATCGGTGACGACATCGACGACGCGTTTGCAATCGCGCTTGCCGCCTGTATGCCGGAAGCGGAACTCGTCGGCGTTACAACGGTATTCCGCAATACGGAAGCGCGGGCGCAGCTTGCGGAAAAACTGCTCGAATGCGCAGGCGTAAAAACGAAGGTGTACGCGGGGGAGCGGCTGCCCCTGAAAGAACCGTTCCATCCGTTTGCAAAGGATACGGGTTTCCCCGAAACTTCGTTGCCCTGTCAATGGGAGGAGAGCTACGGCGATTATCCCGTAAACGGGGGCGCGGTGGAATTTCTTTCCGAGAGCGCAGAACGGTACGGAAAAGACCTCTGTATCGTTGCGATCGGACCTTTGACTAATCTTGCGCGGGCAATCGAAAAATATCCCCAGCAGATGAAGCGTTGCGGAAAGATCCTTTCCATGGGAGGAAGTTTTAAGAAATTCGCGCCCGAATGGAACTATCTGTGCGATCCCGAAGCGGCAGACATTGTGATCGGGAGCGGGATACCCTTTTATGCGGTGGGGTTGGACGTAACGCTCACCTGTCCGCTCGAAGCGGGGCTGTTGGAAAAATTCAGGACTTCGGAAAAGCCCGTAAACAAATTGCTGAGCCTGTGGCTTGACAGGTGGTTCGACTTTTTCGGCTTTGAAAAGTCCGTCATGCACGATCCCCTTGCGCTTGCGTGTACGGTAACGGACGCATGCATGTTTGAAAAAAAGTTCGTTGCGATCGATCTCAAAGGCGCACGCGGGGCGGCGTTCGTATCGGAGAGGGAAGAAGCGGGTTATTCGCCGATATATGTTGCGGTTTCGGCGGACAAGGAAAAATTCTATAACATGGTTGAATCGGTTCTTCTGTAAACCGAAAAAACAAAAAACAAAGCAATATCGGGCAATGCCCGTAAATATGAAACGGAGGAAAATTTTATGACAAAGAAAAAGAACAAAGCTCTCGCTCTTGCGCTCGCCGCGTGTATGTCGTTCGGCACGCTCGCTTCGCTCGGCACAATCGGCGGGATCAGAGCGCACGATGCGATCACCGCATCCGCGCTGGACACGACGACGCAGATGACCTATCCATTTGAAACGGGGACGAATGCGTTTAAAAACGCTCCTACGTTCAAAATGGCAAGGGAACAAACCTCGGCCGATACATGGGAATTCGGTCAGACGCATTTCGATAACGGTGCAACCGATTTGACGGCGGCGAAGTATTTAGCCGTTCAGATTCAGATGACGGAGGGAAATCCCGGTTTGACGTTCGGTTTTATCGACAGCGCCAATAAGAGATTTTGTACCAACGCCGACGGAAAGAAACTCTATTTCCTGTCGGAAAACGGAACGATAACGGAGAACTCGGTACTGTATGCTTCATCCAATATCGGAGCAAATGCGAAAGGAACGTTGCTGATTCCGGTCGATTCGCTGATATGGAGAGAAGCGGGAAGCATTACGAAAGTCGCTTCGTTCTATTTTGAAACAAATGCAAAATATAACTGGAACTTTACACTGAAAGTCGGTGAAATCGGTTATTATAACGGCGAAATCGGCGAGGCGGGAACAACGTTTACTAAGCTGGTCGATTTGAGCGGCGGCGAAAGGGCAAAGAGTAAATATTATGTTGCGTCTACAAATCCTTCTGCATTGACGATGCCCTCCGAAGAGGCAATCCCCGAACCCGAACCGCCTGCACTGAACGCCTATCCGTTCCGCAAAGGGGACGAGGCAAACAACAATACTATGACTTGGAGCGGGTTTGACGTAGATAACAGCAAGGATAATCAACAGACTGTTAAGGTGAAGTTCGACGTCGATACGGCAGACTTCTCAAACGCGGAATATCTTGTCGTGCAGTATAAGAACAATGCTGCGCCCGGACTTCAATTCGTTCTCAATCAGGCGGATAAGAATTATTCCGTGGCAGGTAAAAACGACGAACCCATTTACTTTGCGGAAGAGGGAAAAACGCAGAGCGCGCTCTCTTGTAAGATTACGTTTGATCACGTCAACGTAGCGCAATCCAATAAAATGGGCGCGTTGATCATTCCCATGTCCTCGATGAAGTGGAAAGGCACGGCGGGCGATTTGAGCCAAATCGACGCGCTGACGATCACGACCAATTCTCGTTATAACGGCGGATTCGAACTGCTGATCGGCGAAATCGGAATGTACGACGAGGATACGCAGGCTTTTACGAAATTGCTTGATCTCTCTTCGGACAAGAGCGCGAAGTTTACGGTATCCACGCAACTTGACGAAAATAAGGGCATTCTGACGCGCTTTAAACCCGTTCTCAAACAGCTCGGCGATTCTTCGATCGATTTTACGGCGGAAAAAATGACGGATTCCTCCTTTACCGAGGCAAAGCCGAAAGTTGACCCCGAAACGGGAGATCCCGTTTTGGATAGTAACGGTAAACCTATCCTCGAATATACGACGACGGGCGGCGGAATCTGGACGGGCGGTTCCTACGGCAAGCGCGTGACGACGGATATTACCGACACTTACGGCGATAAGGCGGTACAGTTGACGACGCTCGGAACCAATCCTTACGGCGACGGTTACTGCGCGTTCGACCTTGCTCCCGCAGGCGGATTCAGCTGGGCGGAAAAGAAGGGCGTTTCCTTCTGGGCGCGCAACGACAGCGATACGGAAATCTCCTTCAATATCGAAGTGGATTGCCGCATCCCTGATCCCAATAATTCCGCAAAGAAAATATCCGATCGTTTCAACATCAAACAGGGACACCGCTTTACGCTCTACGACGTAAACACGGGCAAGACGACGATCTATATGACCCGTCCCTGCGCGACCCTTCCCGTCGAATTCGAGGGCTGGGTGTACGTTCCCTTCACGGCGTTTGCCCGTGCGGATTGGAGTACCAACGGCGTTACGCAGGAAATGTTTATGGGAGCCGGATCGGAAGTTGGTTATCTTGCGCTCACCGTTCATGCGGCGACCTATCAGAACAAGTCGTTTACCGTCAATAAATTCGGGGCGTACGCGACTTCTCCTTCGTTTGCTTCGTCTTTCGTAGACGGCGGCGGCAAGACGATCCCCGAACTGTTACAGCTCGATAAGCTCTTAAATAAGGAGGAAAATTAAGATGAAAGGAAAGAAATTGTTTGCGGCTTGTTCCGCGATCGCTATTGGTGTTACGGCTCTCTCGCTTGCGGCTTGTAAGGATCCCAATCCTCCGGCACCGCCTCCGCCTCCCGCCGATACTTTCGGGCTTCCCGTAGCCGCTGCGGGTCATTATATCAAGGATTCCGATCTCATCGCGGACGGCAATAACCGCTATCTTCTTTATACTACCAACGAAACGACGGGAGAAACAGACAATGCGATCGCCGTCAGTAAAGGCACGTTTGAAGAGGGCGAAGGCAAGGGCTGGAAGTACGGCGAAGGAAAAATCGTTCTGAGCGGTTCGCTCGGAAAGTGGGACGAAAATATCGGTTCGGCGTCCCTTGTAAAGGGTGAATTCGCTCTTGGGGAAAGCAACTATTCTTGGTTGATGGCATACTGCGCGACCAAAGAGGCAAGCGAGCGCCAATACAACATCGGTCTTGCGGTGGCGGAAGCTCCCGACGGAGAGTGGACGAAAATTTCCGAAACGCCGCTCGTCGCGTTTGACGCGGACGTGTACGGTGCGACCTCGATGGGCTGTTACGCTCCTTCGCTCGTAAATCTTGATAAGTCAGGTAATATACGTTTGTTCTACACTTATGCGGACGCCTACGGTCATTTTGCGAAATTCGTCGATTTTGATGCGAGCGATTTGGGCGCGATAGAACTTTCGGGCGAAGTACAGTGTCCCAACAACGGGCAGATTTCGGGCGGCGACAGTGTCAATATGTTCCCCAATGCGGACTTTGCATACGACTCCGCTGCGAAGAAGTTTTATACGGTCAAAGATTACTCGCCTGCGGCGGCTACAAAGCCTAACTATGCGGAACGCATTCAACTTCTGAACATCGAGGAAAAGGAGTTCTATACGGCGGAAGTCGGCGAGGGCTGGAAGGGTCTCAGGACATGGGATTTCTCCGATACCGATGACGGCGCATGGGAACGTATTTACGGCGCGTGCATCGTTTGCGATGCATACGGGCAGATCGACGGTTCGAAAGCTTTGGAGATCGTGTACAACGTTTGCGAACTTGAAATGGACAACGAGAACTGGGAGTTTACCCAGAATTTGAAGACATTTCACTATAATCCCGTAGCGTAATAATTGAACGCGGAACCGCCGTTTCGGAGAATTTTGCGAAACGGCGGGAAGTTCTGCGGCAGACGAATAGGAGGAAATCATGAAAAAATATTTGCGTGCGGCTGCTCTTGTGGTAACGCTGAGCGTAGGGGCGTGCCTGTTTGCCGCCTGCGGAACCGAAGAACCGCCTGCCCCTCCCCCTGCGGGCGTGCAGGAGGGCTGGTACGTTCTTGAACGCAAGACGGTACAGGGCACAGACGTTACGGCGGAATATCTCTATAACTGCATGTATCTGAAAGACGGCGCCGTCAGCTGGTATGAAATCGACTATACCGGAAAGACGGAGGAGACGGGTACGTTTGTTGCGGCGGAGGATAAAGTTACCGTCACGATCGGCATCAGACCTTATGAGTTTGCTTTGTCCCAAGGCGTCATGAGCTATACAGGCAAAATCAACAAGAAGAATGTAACGATGAGCTACCGTTACGAGAAAGATTTCGTGCTCCCCGTTGCGGAAAACGGAGTATCCTTTACGGAAGAACTTTTCGGCGAAGACAAGAACGAAAATTTTTACAATTATTGTCCTTCCGTCATTATGGAAGGGGAAACCATGCACGTATGGTACTGTTCGAACCAGGTAAGCGGAAATGTGACCGACTATGTGGGATACCGCAGGGGAACGCTGAACGCTTCGGGTAAATGGGAATTTACGGAAAAACAGCTTGTTTTAGGTCCCGGAAAAACGGGGGAATGGGATTCCCGTCATGTATGCGATCCTTCCGTGACGAAAGGTTCGTTTACGATGAACGGAGAATCGTACGCTTATCTGATGGCATATCTCGGTTGCAAGACGAGTAACAACTGTTGCAACGAAGTGGGGATCGCCGTTGCCAAAGCGCCCGAAGGACCGTGGATCAAAGTCGAAAGCGTAAATCCGATCGCAGATTGGTATAACTCCTCCGAGTTCAATGAGTCGAAGTGGGGTTACGGTCAGCCGTGCGTGATCAGTTCGGACGAGGCGGGTAAAATTCTGCTGTTTTATGCAAAGGGAACGGCAACAAAAACTTGCACGCAGGTCGAAGAATGGGATCTATCCGATTTGAATACGCCCGTAAAACTGCGCTCCGCCGAAGTGCGCGAAAAGAACAGCGTCAATGCGAGCGGCAGTCAGGACTGTATCAACAACGCCGATTTCGCGTATGATGCAATCAACAATCGGTTGTGGTGTATCAAAGAGGATTTCCCTTATCCTACGGACAGCGGGATCAATTGGATCGCAAAGACGAACGTTTTGATGTATGCCGACCTCGGCAGCGACGGCTTGGACGCGCTGTTCGGAGAAAACGTTTACAGTTGGAATAAGAGCGGGGTATTGCAGCCTTCGGGCAAGTATGTGCGCGCACACAATGCGGGGATCGTCACCGATCCCTACGGCAGAACAGTGAACGCATTCCGCATTCCCGTACTCTATACGGTCAGCGAGGCGTATACTGCTTATCCCGACTGGACGGGACCGTACGGGAAGGGGCAGTGGCCCGCGCTTCATACCTACCGTATTCACGGGACTGTATTTGACATTTAAGGAGAACGCATGAAAAAATTTCTCAAATATATCGCGGCGGGGTTCATTGCCTGTGCGCTGTGTGTTCCCTGCCTTGCTTCGTGCGGGGACGGGAGCGAAACGCTTGACGGAACATGGGAGCTTTCGACGGCGACGCTCGACGGTAAGAGCGTGAAAAAGAATTTTCAGGCATTTACGGCAACATTTAAAGACGACGGTAAAGCAGTCGTAAGCATTTCCTACTTGGGCGCTTACGAAACGAGAAATTCCGCATACAAGTTTGACGGAAGCAAACTCACGGAAACGTATAAGGGCAATAAATATGTTTGGAATTATACGGAGAGCACAGGTTCTTTGACGACGGAATACCGCGATTTTGAAGACGTGATCACCGTCGTTCTCGAAAAGAAACAGGAGGATACGGGACCGGTTCCGGTGGATTTTGAAAGCATTTTATTCGGAACGGATATGTCCGATTCCAAATTTTACAACTATTGCCCCGCGATCATCAGGGAAACGGAGAACGGGCAGGAAGTTATGCACGTCTGGTACTGTACCAACCGTGACGACGGCGTTATGATGGACTATATCGGTTACCGCAAGGGCGTGTTGCAGGCGGACGGAAAATGGCTGTTCGGCGAACAGATCATTGCGCTCGAACCGACTGCGGGCACGTGGGACGAACGTCACACCTGCGACCCTGCGGTTATCAAGGGTAAGTTCAACTATCGGGATACCGAATACAAATATCTGATGGCGTATCTCGGTTGCGTAACGGCGGACTATCAGAAGAACGAAACGGGTATCGCGGTTGCAAATTCTCCCGAAGGACCGTGGGTAAAGATCAATACCGATCGGGCGCTTGTACCTTGGTACGACGACGGGGATCATGCAACGGAACAGCAGAAGTACGAAAATATGCAGGGCACAGGCAGTATTTATTGGGGCACGGGTATGCCTGCGCTCGTAAGTTTGGACGGCGAAGGGGAAGTGTTGATGTTCTATCAGTCCACGCTCCGCGGAACGGGGATCAGAAGATACGATTTTTCAAACCTCGACGGCGCGTTGACGCCTAAATTTACCGTGAGTATCGCCCACGGCGGAATCCGCAATTCCGCGGGGCAGTCGTGCAGGATCGGGATCCCCGATTTTGCTTATGACGAGAGCGCGAAACGGTTCTATTTGTGCGGGGTCACAAACGAAAAGAATCCCGCCGATATTTCCACGACGCGCGTGAATTCGCATTCCATGGTCGCCTATCTTGAAAATATCGAGAGTGCGGAGGCGCTGTCCGATACGCTTCAATCGGGCAAATACACTTGGAAAATGCTCGGTTATGTCGGCCCTGACGACACGGGGTTCGAGCGCAATCATAATCCCGGAATCGTGCGGACGGGAAAAGGATATCTTCCCGACAGTTCAAAAGTGGAAGTGATTGTCTCCACAGGGCACAATTCGTGGGAGAACGAAAATATTTTTACCTATCGTCTGTTCGGTAAAGTATTTCCCGTAACTTGACCGACTTACGGGACGGTGCGTCCTACCCCCTGAAATGTGCGCGGCGAAACCGCCGCGCACATTTTTACTCTCGGTTAATAACGCGGTATCGCAGTCTTTCAACATCGGAGGATTAATATTTTTTTAAATACTGAAAAGACAGGTTGCGTCCGCATTTGATAGCGGCGTATTTTTCATTCTACCGTAAAATCAAAAAATTCTACTTTTATTCGACTTGATTCTATTGAAAATTAAAGCCGCAGATGTTAAAATAAACACAAGAAATCAACGGGGTACGGTTATGGCTAAATTTTCCGAATTGCTGTATGAACTCAGAAAAGAAAAAAATTTGACGCAGTCGGAGCTTGCGGAAAAGCTTGGGATCACGAATAAAGCGGTGTCGAAATGGGAGACGGGCGAAGCGATGCCTGATACGGCGCAGCTTTTGCCGCTTGCTGAAATTTTAGGCGTGAGCGTGGACGAACTTCTGCGCGGAGAACGCCGCATTGCGGAAGAAGAGAAATCTCCGCAGGAACGAGACGAACTGTTTGTCGATCACGATACCGTTCGTTTTTCGAGCGGAAAGGATACCGTGGATATTTCGTCGAAGGGCGTTTATATCAACGGCGTAAAAGCCGAGCACGCGAAAAAAACAGTTCCCGAACGCATTTCGGGGTGTATATGCGCAGCGCTGATTGCCGTTGCGATCATTACCTATATTTCAATTGGATGCCTTTCGGGGCTGTGGCACCCGCTGTGGTGTATTCCTGCGTCTGCCGCGCTCGGCTGCGGGGTCGTTGGCTGTACGTTCGATTTGTTCGACCGTGAGAAGAAAGCGGCAAAGCGCAGAAAAGGGGAGAACCCTTATACGGGCAGTATCTGCGGTATCATTATGTGCGTTTCCTTAATTATATTTTTATGCGTTGCTTCCGTCTGTAATATGTGGAATATCATGTGGATTTCCCCTGCGGCGGGCGGTTGCGCGTGCATCGTGATCGGTACGGCCGGAGGTGCTTTTTTCAATAAAAATAAGTGACGTTCCCGTGAACGGAAAACAAAAAAAGACGACCCGAAGGTCGTCTTTTTTGATTGGTCAATTACTCTTTGCCTGCCATTTTCTTGTAGCCTGCAAGACGGGCTTTGGAGTTCTCTTCCGTCTTTTTGAAGAGTTCTTCCGCAACCTCGGGCTGAGTCTTTTTGAGGGACGCATAGCGCGTTTCGCCTAAAATGAACGCCTGATAGTCGCCCGTGGGATCCTTCGAATCGAGCGAGAAGGGATTCTCGCCCTTTTCTGCAAGTTCGGGATTGAAACGGTAAAGTTGCCAATATCCGCAGTCGACTGCCGATTTTTCTTCCGCCTGCGATTTCATCATGTTGATACCGTGATTGATGCAGGGCGCATAGCAGATGATGAGGGAAGGTCCGTGATAAGCCTCTGCCTCTTTGAGCGCTTTGACGAGCTGGTTTTTATCCGCGCCCATCGCGCACTGCGCAACGTAGACGTAGCCGTAGCTTGCCGCAATCATGCCAAGGTCTTTCTTCTTCACGCGCTTGCCGCTCGAAGCGAACTTCGCAACCGCGCCGATCGGAGTGGACTTGGAAGCCTGTCCGCCCGTATTAGAGTAAACTTCGGTGTCAAGCACGAGAACGTTCACGTCTTCGCCCGAAGCCAAAACATGGTCGAGTCCGCCGTAGCCGATATCATAAGCCCAGCCGTCGCCGCCGATGATCCAGAAGGATTTCTTCACAAGGCAGTCCTTATCTGCAAGAATTTCTTTCACGGTAGCTCCGCAGGTAGGGCAGGAGGAGTGTTTATTGAGCGCTTCGATAAGAGCCGCGGAAGCAGCTTTGCTTGCCTCTGCGTCGTCCATGCTTTCGATCCAAGCCTTGCAAAGATTCACATCTTCGGGATAGTCGTTCCAAAGATCGACGAGCTTTTCGACTTTTTCATTGATCGCAAGCCTTCTCGCCTTATAGGCAAGCTGCATACCGTAGCCGAATTCCGCGTTGTCCTCGAAGAGGGAGTTTGCCCAAGCGGGACCGTTGCCCTGTTTGTTCGTGGTGTAAGGACAGGTAGGGGAAGAACCGCCGTAAATAGAGGAGCAACCCGTTGCGTTTGCAACGATCATGCGATCGCCGAAGAGCTGGGTGATAACTTTGACATAGGGCGTTTCGCCGCAACCTGCGCAGGCGCCGGAGAACTCGAAGAGAGGAGCCGTGAACTGCGATTTCTTGACGTCTGCCATTTTCACTTGCGAGAGGTCTGCGTCGGGAAGTTCTACCGCGTATTCCCAGTTTTCTTTTTCGATCGGCTCGATTTCCGCAAACGGCGTCATAACAAGCGCCTTGTTGCCCTTCATGCCGGGGCAGACATCCGCGCACACGCCGCAACCCATACAGTCGAGCGGGGAAACCTGAATGCGATATTCGTATCCGGGAATGCCCGTCGCGGGCTTCGTCGTGAAGTTTGCGGGTTTTGCTTTGCCCGCTTCAACGAGCGCGGGGCGAATGGTTGCGTGCGGGCATACGAACGAGCACTGGTTGCACTGAATGCAGTTCTCTTCGACCCACTTGGGAACGAGGACGGCAACGCCGCGTTTCTCGTACTTCGTGGTGCCCGTGGGAACGGAACCGTCCGCATTGAAGGCGGAGGAGGGGAGCTTGTCGCCTTCGAGGGCGAGAATGGGAGCAACGACGTTTCTGAAATAATCGTTATCCGCAAGCTTGATCATCTCCGCGCCTTCCGTCGTGGTCTCCCACGAAGCGGGAATGTCGATTTTGACAAGGTTATCCTTTGCGGAGTCAATCGCGTTGTAGTTCATCTGAACGATCGCGTCGCCCTTTCTTGCGAAGGACTTGTAAGCCATCTTCTTCATAAATTCCACGGCATCTGCGTAAGGCATGATCTGCGGATTGATGAGGAAGAACGCGGATTGAAGAATGGTGTTCGTTCTGCCGCGAAGTCCGAGTTTTGCCGCGATCGAAATCGCGTCGATCACATAGAGGTTCGCCTTCTTCTTTGCAAGCGCGTTCTTGACGGACGCGGGAAGATTCTTATCGAGTTCCTCGACCGTCGTCCAGGGTGCGTTGAGCAGGAAGGAGCCGCCTTTTTTAAGATCGGAAACCATGTCGTAACGAATAACGTAAGAGGGGTTGTGGCAGGCAATGAAATCCGCCGAGTCGATCAGATATTCGCTCTGAATAGGCTTTTTACCGAATCTTAAATGCGATACGGTGATGCCGCCTGACTTTTTGGAATCGTAGAAGAAATATGCCTGCGCGAACATTTTGGTGTGGTCGCCGATGATTTTGATCGAGTTCTTATTCGCGCCGACCGTACCGTCCGAACCGAGCCCGTAGAACTTACAGGAAGTGGAGCCTGCGGGAGCCGCGTCGAACTTCTTGGAGAAGTCGAGCGAGGTTTTGGTGATGTCGTCGTAAATACCGATCGTGAAGTGGTTCTTGGGCTTCTTCGCTTCAAGGTTCTTGTATACCGCAAGCACCATCGAGGGATTGAACTCTTTGGAACCCAAACCGTATCTTCCGCCGACGACTTCGATGCCCTTTACGCCCTTTTCAAGGAGCGCGGTGCATACGTCGAGGTAGAGGGGTTCGCCGAGCGAACCGGGCTCCTTCGTTCTGTCGAGAACAGCCATCTTTTTGCAGGTCTTGGGGATCGCTTTTACAAATGCGTCCGCAACGAAGGGGCGGTAAAGGCGGACTTTGATAAGACCGTATTTTTTGCCTTCGGCGTTGAGCTTGTTGATGCTCTCTTCCACGGTTTCCGCGCCCGAACCCATGATGACGACCACTTCTTCGGCGTCCTTTGCGCCGACGTAGTCAAAGAGGTGGTATTTTCTCTTGGTGAGCTTGCCCACTTCGTCCATCATCTGCTGAACGACGGCGGGAGTTGCGTTGTAGTAGCTGTTCGCCGTCTCTCTGTTTTGGAAGTAGGTATCGCCGTTCTGTGCCGTACCCTTCTGAATAGGGTGTTCGGGGTTGAGCGCGCGCGCCTTGAATTCGGCAACGTCCTTGTCAAGACCGAGCTTGTCGTAGAGGGCTTTCATTTCCTCGTAGTCGATTGCGTCGATCTTGCTTACCTCGTGCGAGGTGCGGAAGCCGTCGAAAAAGCTGAGGAAGGGAACGCGGGTTCTGAGGGTCGCAAGGTGCGCAACGAGCGAAAGATCCATAACTTCCTGGACGGAACAGCTCGAAAGCATTGCAAAACCCGTTTGACGGCAAGCCATAACGTCGGAGTGGTCGCCGAAGATGTTGAGCGAATGCGCCGCAAGCGCACGCGCCGAAACGTGCATGACCATGGGAAGAAGCTCGCCCGAAATTTTGTACATATTGGGAATCATTAAAAGAAGTCCCTGCGACGCGGTATAGGTCGTGGTAAGCGCACCTGCGGAAAGCGAGCCGTGCACTGCGCCCGCAGCGCCGCCCTCCGATTGCATTTCTGCGATGCGGAGCTTCTGCCCCCACATATTCACGCGTCCCTGCGTCGCCCATTCGTCCGCCGATTCAGCCATAGGGGACGAAGGAGTGATGGGATAGATGGCAGCCACTTCGGAAAAGGCATAGGCGACGTGGCTGGCGGCGGTATTGCCGTCAATGGTCATCTTAGTCATCAAAAAACCTCCATAAAATTAAAATATTTTTTTCTTTGCGCACGGAAAAAATACGCTTGTCCGCGCTCAAAAGATATTATAACGGAAAATATTGGGAAAGTCAATATCCATTATTAAAAAACTTATGAAAGGAATAAAAAAATCTCCCCGCGAAGGGGGAGAGGAAAACTAAATATCCGCTCTGCCGAGCAAGCAATCTACGGATACGTCGTAATAATCGGTAATCCGTATTGAAATATCGACAGGGATTTGACGTTTTCCGTTCTCGTATTGCGAGTAGGTATTTTGTTTCACATTGAGATAATCGGCGACTTCTTTTTGCGTTTTGCCGTTGTCTTGGCGCAATTCTTTTATTCTCATGATTTTATAAAGATTATATGAAATCACAATATGAGATACTGGCACTTATCTCAATTTGCGATAATTTATGTATTGGAGGGTAAAGCTATGAAAAAAATCAACTGTGAAAACTGTAAATGCTTCGGCGGGCAGTGCCAAAATTTTGAGCCGATACGCAAAAACACGAGGCGATCTTTCCGTGTAAATCTTGCAGGAGCATGAACTTGGTATAAAGTCTGCTGTCCGAAAAATTAACGGCGAAAAATTTGAAGGGGTCAACGATAAGTCGAATGAGGAGTATATCGTTACGCTCGGCGCGGTGCAGACTGCCGAAGAAAAGCCGTTGCGTTTTTTGCAGAACAAAGGCAGGCTGTGAACGCTTTCAATGAATATAAAAAGGCGCAGGAGAAACAGAGTTCCGCCGCAATGTACGTCTATTTCAGTGCAGGGTTTCAATGCGGATTTTTCCATGCGGCGTCGGTCACGGAAGAGAGTAAACCGCATCGCCGCCTAAAATAATATTTAAGCCCTGTTCGGGGCTTATTTCACGTCTTGAAATATTTTTAAATTTTCACGGGTATTTCATTGTAAAAAATGCGCTGATTTGCTATAATAAGGAAAATAAACTTTATGAAAGCAATTTCTTTCGAGGACGTTTCCTTCGCTTATGAGGAGAACTTCCTGTTTGAACATCTGAATTTCGAGGTTGAGGAGGGCGAGTTCGTCGCCGTACTCGGTCACAACGGGAGCGGTAAATCGACGCTCGCGCGCCTTTGCGACGGGCTTCTGACAGCCGATAAGGGCAAAATTTCCGTTTTCGGAAAACCTGTCGAGGGCAAAAAGCTCTACGACATCCGTAAAGAAGTGGGGATCGTTTTTCAGAATCCCGATAATCAGGCGGTAGCCTCGATCGTGGAGGACGACGTTGCGTTCGGCGCGGAAAACATTGCTCTGCCCAGAAAGGAAATAAAAAAACGAATCGATTTTGCGCTTAACGCCGTGGGGATTCCCGATTTGCGCGAAGCGACGGTTTCCCGTCTTTCGGGCGGGCAGAAGCAGCGCGTGGCGATCGCAGGCGTGCTTGCCTTAAAACCGAAGATCATGATTTTAGACGAGGCGACCGCTATGCTTGATCCGCGCGGGCGCAAAGAGATATGCGACGTCGTAAAAAAACTGCACAAAGAAGAGGGGATCACCGTTCTCTTTGTCACACACTTTATGGAAGAAGCGCTGCTTGCAGATCGTGCGATCGTTATGAATCAGGGAAAGATCGTAATGAACGCTTCGCCGAAAGAAATCTTTTCGCGCAGCGATGAACTTTTAAAGTACGGTCTCACTTTGCCGGCAATCGGCTACATTTCCAAAAGACTGCGCGAAGGGGGACTTGACGTTCCCGACACGCTCGACATTCAAACACTTGCAGAGGAGATCAAGAATTGCGTATCCAAGCGGAGCATTTAAGCTATACCTATAACGCGAAATCGCCCTTTGCGGTCGCCGCCTTAAAAGACGTTTCCCTCACCGTCGAGGAGGGGGACTTTTTCGGCGTAATCGGTCACACGGGGAGCGGAAAAAGCACCTTCGTTCAGCACCTGAACGGACTTTTGCGGCTTCCTTCTTCTCTCAAAAGGCGATACAGGCAAAAGGTCAAACGCGGTCAGACTCCGCCGCCTTTGCCGCAGTTGAGGGTGGGCGATTTCGATCTTGCCGACAGAAAGACGGATTTCCGCGCCCTTCGCGGTAAAGTCGGTATGGTCTTTCAGTATCCCGAATATCAGCTCTTTGCCGAGACGGTCGCTTCGGACGTTGCTTTCGGATATAAGAATTTTGCCAAAAAGAAGCCGACGGACGAGGAGATCGAGTCTGCCGTCCGCGCCGCGCTCGGAGCGGTGGGGCTCGACTATTTGGAAATCAAGGATAAGTCGCCCTTCGATCTTTCAGGCGGGCAAAAGCGCCGCGTTGCGATTGCGGGAGTTATCGTTTCGCGCCCCGAAGTGCTCGTTCTGGACGAGCCTGCGGCGGGCTTGGACCCTGCGGGCAAGCGTGAGGTCATGGAGCTTTTACACAGGCTTCATCAAGAATGGTGTAAGACGGTCGTCGTCGTTTCGCACGACATGGATGAGATTGCCGAAAACTGCAACCGCGTCGCCGTCTTTTCCGAAGGGGAAGTAAAGTTCGTGCTTCCGCCCTGCGAACTCTTTGAAAAGTCGGAAGAACTGACTGCGTTGGGACTCGATGTCCCTCTCACCGCAAAACTCACGTTTGCGTTAAGAGAGCGGGGACTGAAAATTAAAAACGATTTTACGGCAGAGGGCTTTATAAAGAGCGTTCTCGACTGTGCGAATAATATGGGGGAGAGCGAATGAAAGAGGTTTCGTTCGGGCAATACTACCCCGTAAAATCGTTCGTGCACAACATGAACCCCGCATTAAAAATTCTCTTTTTGATTGCCTATATCGTGGCGGTCTTTCTTGCAAAGAATTTTTACGGGCTGGCAGCGTGCGCGGGCGTTCTCCTTATCATTATAATCTGTTCCCGCGTGCCCATTTTTAAGATATTGCGCGCGGTGAAGGGCATTCTCTTTTTGTTGATCTTTACCGCGGTCATCAACGTACTCTTCCACGGCGGGGAAGAGGTGTATTGGGGTAACGCCGAAACGGGCGTATATTACAAATACGGTATTATTCAGATCACGCAAGCGGGGATCGTGTTTTCGCTTTTTCTCATTATAAGGCTTGTGCTTCTTGTGATCTGCTCTTCGCTCCTGACTTACACGACGAGCCCTGTTTCTCTTACGGACGGAATCGAGGCGATACTCACGCCCTTAAAGTGGGTGCGCTTCCCAGTACACGAACTTGCGCTTATCATGAGTATCGCGCTCCGTTTTATTCCAATTCTCATGGGTGAGACGGAACGGATCAAGAACGCGCAGAAGGCGCGCGGCGCGGACTTCGAAAAGGGCGGACTTATTAAAAAGGTTAAGTCGTTCATTCCCGTTTTGGTGCCTTTGCTGTTATCGGCGTTCCGCAGGGCGGACGAGCTTGGCGACGCAATGGACGCCCGCTGTTATACGGGCGGAAGAAAGCGCACAAAATACAAAAAAATGCGTTTTACCTGGCGCGATCTGATCGGCTTTTTGACGGGGGCGGCGCTTGTTACGGGCGTTGTGCTGTTGAGGATCTATTTGGGGTCGCCGCTATGAAATACGTTTTGGGCGTCAGCTACGACGGCACCGATTTTGCCGGTTGGCAAATACAAAAGAACGGGCGTACGGTGCAGGGCGTTTTAGAGCAGGCGGCTTTTGAGATCTTCCGCAAGGAAATCAAGATCAAGGGGAGCGGCAGAACGGATGCGGGCGTGCACGCGCATTTCCAGGTGTGCGAATTCGAGGCGGAAACCTCCGTTCCGGCAAAGAAGGTCCGCGAGTGTTTTAACAGAATTCTGCCCACTGACGTGAGCGTTTTGAAAAGCGCGGCGGCGCCCGAGGGCTTCGACTGCACGCGGGCGGCGAGAAAAAAAACTTATTGCTACCGCGCCTATTATGCGGAATATCCGCTTCCGCTCTTCGAGCGTTACGAGGCAAGACTTAAAAATAAAATCGATACGCAGCGTATGCGTAAGGCGGCGGAATTGCTGATCGGCAGGCACGACTTTAAAGCGTTCTCCGCGACGGGATCTTCGGCAAAGACGAGCGAGCGGGAAATATATTCGATCGTGATTCGGGAGAACGCGGAAGGGCGCGGTGCGGTTCACTACGAAATCGAGGTGTGCGGAAACGGTTTCCTATATAATATGGTAAGGATCATTGCAGGGGAACTTTTCGGGATCGGATCGGGAAAGGGGGACGGCGCAATCAAGAAAGCGCTCGAAACGGGAAAGAGAGAGCTGCTTGCAAAGACGATGCCGGCAAAGGGACTTGCTCTTTTGAATACGGAATACGGAATAAAATTATTTGAAAACGAATAAGGAGTGATATATGGAATATTTTGGGTATTTGCGCATACCGCAATACATCTTACAGTTTACGAGGGGCGCTTCGGGCGGGATCTCTCTTGGCGAAATGTATATTCTGTTGGGGGTCGCGGGTGCGTTATATCTCATCAGTCTCGTTTTGGGCGGTCTTGCGCTTTACGTTATGGCGGAGAGGGCGGGAGTAAAGCACTCCTGGCTTGGTTTTATTCCGTTTGCGAACACCTACTACGCAGGTAAAGTTGCGGGGGAGTCGCCCTTTTTGGGGAAGAGAATGAAGCGATCGGGGCTCTACGCCATGATTGCGGAAATGGTCTATGTCGCGATCGAAATTATGAGTCTGTTATCGAGCATCCTGCTCGCGTCGCCGAAATACTACGAAACGAATTATGTGGACGGAGGCGGCTCTGTGCTCATCTTCAATTTGGCGAGCGTGCCCAAAGGACTTCGGTGGATGGCGGGGGCTTCGACCTGGTTTTCGGTTTTGTCGATTCTTGCGGACCTTGTCATGATCTTGTTCCTTTGTGCGGTTTATAATTCGCTTTTCCGCAAATACAGCCCGCGCGGCGCCTATTTTATGACCGTCTTTTCCGTGCTTTTACCCGTTCGCGCGTTTTTGCTGTTTGCCGTCAGAAACAGAGAACCCGTTGATTTTGACGAGTATATGAAAGAGCGTATCGAACAGGCGATGCGGTCTGCGGGTATGTCGATGCCCGTTCAGGAGGTAAAGCCCGCCGATCCCTTTTCCGACTTTTCGGATGAGCCCGCCGCGTCTCCTTTTTCGGAGTTCGACGATCATGAAAATGCTCCGCCCGATTCTTATTCCGATCCTTTTTCCGATTCGGACGTAAACGATAATAAAGAGGAATGATCAAACGTAAAAGCGCTCCTAAGAGCGCTTTTTTCGTGCGGAAACAATTTTGCGTACTAATTCCCCTAAATTCGACATAGATATAAATTAGTCTTTGTCGAAAAAAGGGGAATATGTATGTGGGAGTATATTGAAGAGAGAGTTATCAAAGAAGGAAAGTACATTGTAGAAACGGGCTGTACCGTCCGCACCTGCGCAAAGGTCTTGGGTACGAGTAAATCCACCGTGCACAAAGACGTGACGGAGCGGCTTGCGGCGATAGATCCCGTATTATGGGAAAAGGCGAAGGCGGTTTTGTCCGTCAATTTAAAGGAGCGGCACCTGCGCGGAGGCGACGCCACAAAAAAGAAGTACGAGAGCAAATATCGGAAAACATAAAAAATGCGGCGCGGTGAGCGCCGTATTTTTTTAAAACGGCTTGAAAAAGCGTTCGTGCTCTATTCCACGCCGTCGTATGATTTAAAGAGGTACGATATTATCGCCTGGGAAAAGTCCGACCAGATTTTATATATTTCTCCGTCGAACGATACGGTGATACTGCGCACGGGCAAGACTGACGGCGGCGTATCCGATTGGGTCGGAGCGTTGAAAGAATTGATAAACTCGATCGATTAAAAAAGGTTCGGAATTACGGTAATTCCCATAGGGAATTTAATAAAATGCAAATAAAAAGATTTAGGCATAGCGTTAAGTTGTGCCTTTTCTGTATTTTTTCGTGGACGAATTAGGCTACTCGTAGCCTGGTGAGATATAGATATGATTTATATTTCGCGCTAAATTCAATCGGTTGCGTTCTTTCATTTTTCGTGATATAATGATTGTACGATAAACAGTAATTTAACGGAGAAAAAACAATGGATAAAACACAAATTTTGCAATTTATATCGGAACAAAAAACGGCTTTTATTGCCTCTGTCAACGAGCAAGGTTTTCCCGTAATAAGGGCAATGCTTGCCCCTCGCAAAATAGACGGTAACGAAATCTATTTCAGTACAAATACTTCGTCTAATAAAATCAAACAATATTTAGCAAACAATAAAGCGTGCGTCTATTTTTACAAACGCGGAAGATTCAAGTATCAGGGCGTATCGATTACGGGCGAAATGCAGGTTTGTACCGATCAAGCAACCAAAGACGCAATTTGGCGTTTCGGCGACAAGCTGTTTTACAAACAAGGCGTAACCGACCCCGATTATTGCGTATTGAAATTTGTAGGCAAAAAAGCCGAGTATTATTGCGATTTTAAGATTGAAACGATAGAACTGTAAATTTCAATTTGTCTTTCTAAATAGTTTGTAGTAAAAAGCTCTCGAACATATCGTTCGAGAGCTTTTGTCCTCGCTTGAAAGTATAACTCTTAAAAATTTAGTATTTAATTCCCTATGAGAAGTGCGCATTATCCGAACCTTTTTTCTATCTATGGAAGATGCTTTTTCCGTTTGAGTCGATGGCGACGACGAGGGGGAAGTCTTCGATCTGCATTTTATAGATCGCTTCGCTTAACAAATCGGGAAAGGCGACGAGTTCGCACTGCCTGATCGCGTTGCCGTAGAACGCGCCCGCGCCGCCGATTGCCGCAAAATAGATCGCCTTCTTTTCTTCGATGGCGATTCTTGTCTCTTCGCTCATTTCGCCCTTGCCGACCATGCCGCCGAGACCGAGCTTCAAAAGACGGGGCGCAAAGGCGTTCATGCGGGCGGAGGTCGTCGGTCCGCAGCTTCCGCATGCCTTTCCCTCGGGCGCAGGGCAGGGACCCGCGTAATAGATAAACGCACCTTCGAGCGGAAAAGGAAGCGGTTTGTTTTCGTCTAAAAGCGCGAATATGCGCTTGTGTGCACAGTCGCGTGCGGTGTACACCGTCCCCGAAGCGAGTACGCAGTCGCCTGCGCGCAGTTCCTTTTTGTCTTTTTCCGAAAGCGGAAGAGTGACTTTTTTCATATCGTCTCCTTTTCGCACCTTACGCAGTGGCATTGGATATTCACTGCGACAGGGAGTCCCGCAATGTGGGTGGGGGCGATTTCGCAGGATACGCCGAGCGCGGTCACTTTTCCGCCGAAGCCCTGCGCGCCGATTCCGAGCGAGTTGATTTTTTCAAGCGCCTCTTCTTCGATCGAGGAGACATCCGCTCTTTCGTTGCGGGAGCCAACCTCGCGCATAAGCGCTTTCTTGGCGAGGAACGCCGCGCCGTCGAACGAACCACCGATCCCGACGCCCACATAGACGGGCGGGCAGGGGCGGGAGCCGGCGAGTTTCACCGCTTCGACGATCGCTTTGACGATCCCGTCCCGTCCCTCGGCAGGGGTGAGCATATAGAGGCGCGACATATTTTCGCTGCCGAAGCCCTTGGGGAGAAAGGTGACTTTGACTTTGTCGCCCGCTACGATTTCGGTATGCAGTCGGGCGGGCGTGTTATCGCCTGTGTTGACGCGGGTCAAAGGGTCGCAGACGCTCTTTCTGAAATGTCCCTCGCAGTAAGCTCTTCTGACGCCGTCGTCAACGGCTTCCGTCAAGGGCGCGCCCGTTAAATGAACGTCCTGCCCGATTTCGAGGAGTACGACCGCCATGCCCGTATCCTGGCAGACGGGCATTTTTTCCCTTTGGGCGATCTTTTCGTTCTCTATGAGAGATTCGAGCGCGAAAGCCGCCGCGCCGCTTTCGTTTTGGGAAGCGTTTAACAGGGCGGTTCTGCATGAATCGGTCAGGGTAAGCCCTGCCTTTGCGGCAAGGCGGTACACGCAGTCTGAAAGTAATTTCGTATCGAGCGTTCGCATAAAAGCCTCTGTAAGAAAATAAACTTTTTCTTATTATATAATAAATTCGGGAAAAAGCAAAGTTTTTATTTGAGTATTTTCCGATTTTCCTGTATAATGAAATTATGAAAAAACAGGAAGAAGCGGTAAAGAGTGCGGAAGAGATAGAACGGGAGTTCCGCAGAAAATGCTTGGGCGAGGCAGGAATCGGTTATTCCGCAGGCGCGGTGTTGATCGTTTTGATTACGGTATTGTTTTCGCTTATCGTAGGAATGTCGACGACCTTTCCCAAAGACGTTTTGACCGGCGAAACGATTTACCCCGATTGGTACCGTTATTGCTCGTACCTTCTTCCCCAGCTCTGTCTTGCGGGGGCGGCGCTTTTGTATTTTTTGCGCACCAAAGAACCTGTCCGCGTTGTGACAAAGCCCTGTAAATGGTATTACTTTTTCATTGCAATGGCGATTCAGCTCGGATTGCTTTTTTCGGTTTCCGAGCTCAACGAGCTGTTCGTCAAGGGCTTGCAGGCGCTCGGCTATAAATCGGATTCCGTTTCACCTCCTTCGCTCGACGGCTGGAATCTTCTGCCTGCGATCATCGTGATCGCGGTGCTGCCCGCGATCTTCGAGGAAACTCTGTTCCGCGGGATCATTTCGCGCAATATGTACGCAAGCGGTTGGGGAGTCGTTCCTACGGTCTTTATTGCGGGTGCGCTCTTTTCCGTATATCACGGCAACCCCGTGCAGACGCTGTATCAGTTCGTTTCGGGCGTGTGCCTTACCTTTGTTGCGGTTAAGGCGGGGAGCGTTTTCCCGACCGTAATAGCGCACTTTTTGAATAACGCACTCATTCTCGGGTTGAGTTCGGCGGGTATAAATTCACTGTGGGAGAGCTTACCGCTCGGGGCGTATATCGCCGTAATAGCGGTTGGGGCGTTGCTCTTTATGGGTGCGCTCGCCTTCTTGATTTTCTTCGATAAGAAGGGAAACCAAAAGGGAAGGGCGGTCAACGGGAAGAGGTTCTTTTTCTGCGCCGCGGCGGGAATCGGGGTCTGTGCGATCGAGTGGGGCGTTCAGCTTATCATAGGTTTTATAGGATGATCAAAATCAATTTCGTCTGCGTAGGCAATCTTAAAGAAAAGTTTTTTGCGGAGGCGGCGGAGGAGTACTTAAAACGCCTTTCGCGCTTTTGTAAAGCGGAAGTAAAAGAACTTCCCGAAAAAAACAACCCCGAAGAGGAGGCGGAGAGCGTTCTGCGCGCCTTAAAGGGACGGGTCGTTGCGCTCGCCGTCGAAGGGAAGAAACGTTCGTCGGAGGCGTTTGCAAAGGAGGTCGCGGCTTTTACGGACAGGGGCGAGGAAATCACCTTTGTGATCGGTTCTTCCGAGGGGCTTTCGCAAAGGGTCAAGGAACGGGCGGACGAGCTTTTGTCCTTTTCGGATATGACCTTTCCGCACAGACTCATGCGCGTGATTTTATTGGAGCAGGTGTACCGAGCGTTCATGATCAACGCGGGGGCAAAGTATCATAAATGAGCCGAGCCGTCATACGATGACGCATGGACGTTTACGAGGCGGTCACGCATTACTTCGAACGCTATCGCGGCGAAAAGCGAATTATCGGAAAGAGCTCGGAGGGGCGAAATCTCTATGCGTTGTTTACCGGACGGCAGGGATCGGTTACGGGGATCAGCCAATACGCGATCCACGCGCGGGAATGGATCACGGCGCTTCTCGGGATCGAGCATTTAAGGCGGAGCGTTGCAAAGGGCGCCGTGTGGATCCTGCCGCTTATGAATCCCGACGGCGCGCTCCTCTGCGACAGGGGGATCGAAGCAGTCTCTCCCGACAGGCGCGAATTCCTGTTAAAACTCAACGGCAAAGAGGACTTTTCGCTGTGGAAGGCAAATGCGGAAGGGGTGGATCTGAACTTGAATTTCCCTGCCCGCTGGGGAAGAGGCAGAGGAAATATATTTACTCCCGCGCCGCACGGATTTGTGGGAAGCGAACCTCTGTCCGCGCCCGAAGCGAGAGCGCTCGCACTGTTTACCGAAGAGATCGCCCCCGATTATACCGTAAGCTGGCATACGAAGGGGGAGGAGATCTATTGGAAATTTCATCAATCTCCCGCAAGGGCGTTGCGCGATAAAAGAATTGCCAAGGCGATCTCCCGCGAGACGGGTTATCCGTTAAAGAGCACGCCCTTTTCCGCAGGCGGCTATAAAGATTGGTGCGTGGAAGCCCTGAGAATTCCGGCTTTTACGGTGGAAGTGGGTTCGGACGATTTGGAACACCCCTTGGATTTTCGGGCGCTGCCGTCTGTTTTGGAGCACAATTTGGACGCGCTCGCTGTCCTGAACGCAAGTTTTAAGAGCGAATCGAAAAAGTAACTATATATAAGGAAATTATGCAGGAAGAATTCATGCGCGAGGCGCTGCGCCTTGCACAAAAAGCGAAAAAGAAAGGAGAAGTTCCCATCGGCGCGGTGGTGGTTCTGAACGGTAAAATCATCGGACGGGGTTATAATCTGCGCACGCGCTTACAGCTTGCTACGGCGCACGCCGAATTGAGAGCGATCGAGAAAGCCTGTAAAAAAATGCGGTCGTGGCGTTTGCCGCAGGCGGAAATTTACGTCACTTTGGAGCCGTGTCCCATGTGCATGGGCGCGATCTTGAACGCGAGGATCGATAAAGTGTACTTCGGCGCATATGAGCAGAAGGGCAGAAGTCTGACGGACGAGCTTGCAAACGCAAACCTTTTGAATCATACGGCAGAAGTGACGGGCGGCGTCCTCGAAGGCGAGTGTAAAGAAATATTGAGCTCGTTTTTTTCGGAAATGAGGTCAAGAGAAAAAAAGAAGAAATAAAAAAATCCGACGATACGTCGGATTTTTTTATTCAGATAAGCGTTCCGTATTCTTCGTATAAACGGTCTGACTCCTCTTGCAAACTGTTGAGCCGATCGGTAATTTCTTTCACTTTTGCATAATCGGCGGCAAAGATTATCAAGTCAGCGTTGATACGTTCCTGCTCCTCCTCAATCTTCGTAAGGCGGGTTTCGATTTCGCAAACGCGTTGCCGTTTGCGGGCTTCCCTTGCCCGCTCTTCCTTGCTGCGGTAGCTCTCGTTTTCCGTCTTTTTCACGGGCGCGGTTTTTTCAGGAACGTTTTTTTGTCTGTTGCTCTCTAAAAAGGCGGAGTAACCGCCGTTGAATTTCGTAAGCGTTCCGTTCTCGATACAATAGACGCTCGTTGCGATCGATTCGATAAACCGTCTGTCGTGCGATACGAAAAGGAGAGTGCCGTCGAATTCTTTGAGTGCGCTTTCAAGCGCTTCGCGCGATAATAAATCGAGGTGGTTCGTCGGCTCGTCGAGGATCAAAAAATTTCCCTTTTGCGCTTGCAGGATCGCGAGCGCAAGTTTTGCTTTCAACCCGCCCGAAAGCTCCTTTACTTTTTTCAGCGCGTCGTCCGAGTCGATCCCCGATTGCGCCAACAGAGAATAGGCTTCCGTCAGAGGGAAGAGGGGAAAGCGGAATCTGAGATCGTCTATGACGGTTGCCTCGGATTCAAGCGCGGCGTTCTCCTGATCGTAGTAGGCGCACTTTACAAATTTTCCGACGGATACCCTTTTATCTCCCGACAAAAGAAATTTTAAAAGAGTGCTCTTTCCCGTGCCGTTGTCGCCTGTAAGCGCGCATTTTTCTCCGCGCATAAGCGTAAATCCAGCATTCTTTAAGAGGGGCTTTTCGCCTGCGTACAGATCGAATCCGGGTGCAAAGAGTACGCGTTCATAGGGCTTCGTTTCGTATGAAAAACGGAAGCGGGGCGGCTCCTTCGGGGGGATCGGCTTATCAAGCGTGATTTTATCGAGCTGCTTCACTCTGCTCTGCGCGCTTTTCGCGGTGGTTGCGCGCACAAGGTTTTTGTCGATGTACTCTTTCAGTTTCTTTGTCTTTTCAAGCTGTTTTTCGTATTCGCGGAGTTCCGTTTTGTAGCGTTCCTCTTTTAGGATTTTGTATTTGGAATAGTTGCCTTTATAGGAATTGAGTTTTCCGTTTTCGAGTTCGAGCGTGCGCGAAGTGAGTTTATCCAAAAAATAGCGGTCGTGCGAAACGACAAACAGCGCGCCCTTATAGGAAGACAGATATTCTTCGAGCCAAAACAAGGTGCTCAGATCGAGGTGGTTCGTCGGCTCGTCCAGGATGAGAAGGTCGGGCTCTTCCAAAAGGAGACGGCAGAGTTTCAGTTTTGTTTTTTCTCCGCCCGACATGACGGAGACCTTCTCGTCGCTTCGCCCCGAAAATCCCATACCGTTCAGAACCGTCTGAATTTTAACGCCGTAATGATAGCTGTCGCGCGAATTGATTTCCCGTTCAAGCGTTTCACACCTGTGCAGAAAATAGGGGAGATTTTCTCCGCCTGCCATTTTTTCCTGCGTCTTTTGCAATTCGTTCAAAAGGAATTTATCCCGTTCGAATACCTCTTCCATGGCAAGGCGAACGGTATCCGCATGCTCGAAGCCGCCGCTCTGCGGAAGGTATCCCAGGCGGATTCCGTTCTTTTTCAAAACGGAACCCTCTTCGGGAATAAGTTCTCCCAATATAAGTTTTATGAGCGTAGTTTTCCCTTCGCCGTTCCCGCCGATAAACCCTACGCGTTCTCCTTCGTCGATCGAAAGTGAGACGTCCGAAAAGATTTTTTCGCCCGTGTAGGAAAAGGTTACGCCGTTTAATGAAATAAGCATGGTTTTTACCGAGATGAAAATACTGTCGTTATGAAAGAGACAAGTTTTGAAAAAATCCGCCGCCTTGAAGAGCGGCTCGTGTACGCCGACCCCAAAGAGAGCGCGAAGATCACCAAAGAGCTTGTGCGACTGAAAAGCAAATGGATCGAAGAATAGTTATTCGCCCCAATCGGGAATGAACGCTTTGTCCGCACTCGCGCTCTCTTGCGTATATAAGTTTAAAAAGCCCAGCGAGAGCGCGTATTCTTTTACGCGGCGGTACTCTCTGTTGGTGAGCGTTCGTTGAAGCTCGGGAAAGCTGTCCGTTTCGCCCATGGGCGTGTATTGCCGCATCAGGCTTACGGGCGCGTTCCCGGGGAGCACGCTTTTCAAAAAATCCAAAACTTTTAAGGAATCCGAAGTGCAGCAGGGAAGGATCAGGTGCCGCGCGAGGATTCCCGATTTCATTTGTCCGTTCTCAAAAAGAACGGGCTTTTTTGCCATAAATCCGATCGCTTTCGAGGCGTATTCGAAGTAGTTCTTCCGCCCCGTGTACCGTTCGGAAATTTCCGGAGAGAAGAATTTAAGATCGGGCAGGTAAACATCGATATAGGGATCGATCTCTTTTAATGCTTCGACCTTGCAGTATCCGCCCGAATTGTAGATGACGGGCACCTTCGGTTTATAGACCGAGAGCGCTTCGCCGATCATGGGAGTAAGGTGGTCGCACGTCACAAGGTCGATGTTTTCCGCGCCTGCCTCTTCGAGTTTCATAAAAATTTCCGCAAGTTCCTTGGGATTTACTTTCTTTCCCAAATCCGCGCGGGATACCTTGTAATTCTGGCAGAACACGCATCTTAAAGAACATCCGCCGAAAAAGATTGCGCCGCTCCTGCGGTTGGGCGAAAGGGCGGGTTCTTCAAAGGCGTGCAAACAGTATTTAGCAACGGTAATTCCTTTTACGCCGCACGCGCCGGCTTTCGCCGTACGGTCCGCCTTACACCCGACGGGGCAGAGGGTACACTCATCCATAGCCCGATTATATCACTTTTCAGGCGGAAAAGCAACCTGAAACGGTTGACAACTTTGCGCATATTTTTTATAATAATCAGGATCGGATCACAAAAAGGAAAAAAGGATATGAAACGGTATTTTACGAGCGAGAGCGTGACGGAGGGACATCCCGATAAGGTGTGCGACCGCATTGCGGACGGCATTTTAGACGAACTTTTAAAACAGGACGCAAATACGCGTTCCGCGGTGGAGTGTTGCGCCGCTTACGATACGCTGTTTATTACGGGGGAAGTGACGAGCAAAGCGCGCGTCGATTATAAAAAAGTTGCGCGCGAGGCGATCAGGGCGGTCGGCTACGACTTCGGCGGTTTCGCCTTTGACAAATGCGATATTATCGAAAAGATTCACGGACAGTCGCCCGACATCGCTTTGGGCGTAGACAGTTCGCTTGAAAACAAGTCGGGCGGGGAGCGCTTCGATCTGATCGGCGCGGGCGATCAGGGACTTATGTTCGGCTACGCCTGCCGCGAAACGGAGGAGCTTATGCCTCTTCCTATCGTGCTTGCGCACAGACTTGCCTTTGCGCTCACGGCAGCGAGAAAAGAGGGCAGGCTTCCCTATCTCCGCCCGGACGGAAAAACGCAGGTGACCGTCGAATACGACGGAAAAAATCCCGTCCGCGTCGATACGGTCGTCGTTTCCGTTCAGCATACGGAGGACGTTACGCAGGAGCAGATTGCGGAGGGGATCAAAAAGGAAGTCATCGACGGAGCCGTTCCCGCGAAGTATCTCGATAAGGATACGAAATACTACATCAACCCTACGGGCAGATTTTTGATCGGAGGTCCCGAGGGCGATTCGGGACTTACGGGCAGAAAGATCGTCGTCGATACTTACGGCGGAAGATGCGCGCACGGCGGCGGTTCTTTCTCCGGAAAAGATCCCACGAAGGTGGACAGATCCGCAACCTATATGGCGCGTTATCTGAGCAAGAACGTTGTGGCGGCGGGACTTGCCGACGAAATCGAAGTGCAGATCGCCTATGCGATCGGCATTGCAAATCCCGTTTCCGTGTTTGTGGATACCTTTCACACGGGTAAGCTTCCCGACGATAAGATCGCCGAAATCATTCAAAAGGAATTCGATCTGCGCCCTGCGGCGATCATCGAGGCGCTCGATCTCCGAAACCCGATCTATGCAAAAACCTCTGCTTACGGTCACTTCGGCAGAGAGGAGTTCCCTTGGGAAAAGTGCGACAGGGCAGAGGTTTTAAAGAAGTATTTATGAAAGAAGACGCGCAAAAAGTAAAAGTAAATCGCAGACCGCATATAAAGAGCGTCGCCAAAGAGACGGCGTATCTTGCATTGGGAGTTGCAATCCTTACGGTGTGCGCCTGGATCACCATTCCCTTCGGCACGATCCCCGTGACGTTGCAGACGTTTGCGGTAGCGCTCATCGGCGCGCTGTTCGGCGCCGCGAGGGGCGTTGCAGTCATTTTGACGTATTTTATCATGGGGCTCATCGGCATTCCCGTATTTTCAAGTTTCAATGCGGGCGTTGCCGCTCTGTTGGGTTCTACGGGCGGTTATTTGATAGGGTTCGTCTTTTCCGTTGTGCCCGTCGGGCTGTTTTCGATCGTTCCCGTCAAAAACAGAGTCGCAAAGACGGCGATCGTCTACGTCGGCGCGGTGCTGGGTATGGCGATATGCTATTTTTTCGGTACGCTTTGGTTTATTACGGTGTATAACCGCGGAAGCGCGGAAGCGGTGAGCGTTGCCGCCGCTCTCGGTTTTTGCGTAGTCCCGTTTCTTTTGCCCGATGCGGTAAAGCTGTTTTTCGGCGTTCTTCTCGGCGTAAGGCTGAAAGGGGCTGTTAAATTGGGAAGAGGAAAAGTTACATAATAAAAAAACCCGCTGAACGCGGGTTTTTTCGTTTGGATAGTTAGTTGTTACAGCCGCAGCCGCCGCCGTTTCTTCCGAAGAGCGAACCGAGCGTACCGTTTTTGCACATGCAGTACGCAAGAGCCGCGAGAATAGGCCAGCCGCAACCCGTAAAGATGCTCGAAGAGAACACGCCGCTGCACGTTCCCAGAATGAGCAGGATAATCAGAATCCAAAGATAGCTGTTATTGCCCCAGCAATTCATAGTTTCCTCCGTCGCCGCAGAGTTATGTATCGTTTTTTGCCTGCGGTTTTTATATTAAATCTTATGCCGCGGCGGGATAAAATGTTCCGTAAAACTCCCGTTCATTTAGTTGCCAAAATAATTCCTATTTGATATAATTTAAATATGATCCGTACGTTGCAGGAAAAACACGGAAACGGTTTTATCCTGCATTGCGGCGGTTTCATAATTATTTTTTTTCTACGGATATCGGGGACCCGAATCCGATGGAGGTAACTGAATATGGAAAAGAGGTTCTTTTCGGCAAGGAATATCGTATACCTTGCGGTTCTTCTTGCACTCGTTGTCGTGCTGCAAGCCGTAGGCGGAACGATTCCGATCGGGGTCGTAAGTCTGAACTTTACGCTTGTCCCCATAGCGCTCGGCGCGATTCTGTTCGGCGCGGGGGGCGGCGCGTTCCTGGGGTTTGCCTGCGGGATCGTCGTTTTGATCCAAGTGATTTTAGGCGGCGGATTCTATGCGGTCATCTGGACGGGAAGTCCCGTTCTGACTACGCTGACCTGCATCGTCAAAACGACTGCGGCAGGCGCGCTTGCAGGGCTTGTATATAAGCTGATTGCCAAAAAGAACAAGCTTGCCGCGACCTTTGTAAGCGCAGGGCTTGTCCCCGTTATCAACACCTTGATTTTCGTGCTCGGATGTTTGTGCATGAGCGATACTTTGACTGCGGAGTACGGCATAAGCGGAGGAAATCTCCTCGTATTTATTCTTGTGTCCCTTGTGACCTACAATTTCTTTATAGAATTTGCGATCAATTTGCTGCTTGCACCCGCAATTCACCGCGTGATCTCTGTGGTGGAAAAGATGATCGGGAAAAAGAAGAAAAAGCCTGTTTCCGAACAGAGCGAGCCCGTTTCCGAATGCGATAATGCGGATGAGCCCGCCCAAGAGGAAATTTTACGGAACGAGGCGGAATCGGAGGAAAAAACCGAACAATGATTCTCTGTATCGACGTTGGAAATACCAACCTCAAATTTGCGGTGTTCGACGGCGACGAGCTCAAATGCTCGTGGCGCGCCGCAACCGATTTGAAGCGCACGTCCGACGAGTACGGGGCGCACCTTGCGGAGATGCTCCGCATCAACGGGCTTACGAAAGAACATATTACGGGCGGAATATTTTCTTCGGTCGTTCCTTCGCTCGACTATACGGTGGAGCGGTTATTCTCGGCATATCTCGGCATTGTTCCGCTTGCAATCGCGCCGGGGCTCAAAACGGGTTTAAAGATGCGTGCGGACAACGCTAAGGAGGTGGGCGCCGACCGCGTTGTAAACAACGTGGCGGCAATCAGGATCTACGGCGCGAATAAGCCCATGATCGTGATCGATTTCGGTACGGCGACGACGTTTAATATTATCGACGCGGAGGGCGCTTTTATCGGCGGCGTGATCGCCCCCGGAATTAAAGGTTCTTTGGACAGTTTGGTCAGCGGCACGGCAAAGCTTCCGCGCGTAGAGATTGCGGCGCCTAAGAGCGTGATTGCGACAAATACCGTCACAAATATGCAGGCAGGTATAGTTTTCGGCTTTGCGGGGCTCGTAGAATCTATTGTGGCGCGCATAAAAGCGGAACTCAAAACGCGGGACGTTATGACGATCGCGACGGGCGGTTTTTCGGAAATCATAGCAGAAGAGACGAAGTGCATCGACATCATCGATAAAACGCTAACGCTGAACGGACTTAAATATCTATATTATCTGAATACGGAAGAAGAAAAGTGCATTTAATAAGGAATGCATCGTGACCGTAACTTTGCAGGAGGAATCACATGAAAAAAATCGGCGTGGCAATTTTGGGACTCGGGGTCGTCGGAGGCGGTACTTATCGGATACTGACGGAGCACAGGGAATTTTATCGGAAGACGCAGGGCGTGGATATTGACGTCGTAAGCGTTTTGGAGACCAATCCTGCCTGCGCGCAAACTTTGGGGGTTCCCGAAGAGAAGATCGCCTCGAACATAGCGGAGGTCGTGTGTAATCCCGACGTAAATATCGTCGTTGAGTGCATCGGCGGTGTGACTGCGGCAAAGGAATATGTGCTTGCGGCGCTCAATATCGGAAAGACTGTCGTCACGAGCAACAAAGAGTTATATGCAAAACATTCGCACGAGTTGGAACACGTTGCCAAACGGCATAATGCCGGACTGTTTTTCGAGGCAAGTTGCGTGGGTGGCGTTCCCATCATCAGAACGCTTACGGACGGTTTACAGGGCAATAAAATCAATTCCTTAATAGGAATTATCAACGGCACGACGAATTACGTTTTAACCAAGATGACGAACGATGGGCTCAGCTACGAGGAAGCGCTTGCTCAGGCAAAGACGCTCGGCTATGCGGAAGCCGATCCCACTGCCGACGTGGAGGGGTTCGACGCCGCGTATAAACTTTCCATTCTGTCGTCTCTTGCGTTCCATACAAAAGTTCCTTTTTCAAAGGTGTTCCGCGAGGGGATCACCGCAGTTTCGAAAGAGGATATTTCGGACGGAAAACAGCTCGGATACGTTTTAAAGTTGCTTGCGATCGGTAAGAATACCGATGCGGGGATTGAGGTCAGGGTGCACCCGACTTTCGTAAGGCGCGATCATCCGCTTGCAAGCGTTTCGGACGCGTTCAATGCAGTGTTCGTGGAGGGCGACGCGGTGGGCGATATTATGCTCTACGGCAGAGGAGCGGGCTCTCTTCCCACGGGAAGCGCGATTGCGAGCGATATTATCTACGCCGCGACGCATTCGGACATCAAGTATTCGACTTTTAAAAACGGTGCGGAAGCGGAAAAGGATGTGAACTTTGCGGACGATTTCATAAGCGCATATTATCTTCGTCTTTCGGTTGCGGACGAGTCGGGCGTGCTTGCCAAGATCGCTTCCGTATTGAGCAAATACCATGTTTCGATCGTGGAAATGATCCAAAGGGAGAAGGCGGGCGGCAAGGCTTCGATCGTGCTTGTCACGCACGAAACGCACGAGTTTGCAATCAAGAACGCCGTCGAAAAAATCAATTCGACGGAGATAGCAACGGTGGAATCCGTTTTGAGAGTCGTTTCTTGAAAATCATTCAAAATTTAAACGCCTCCGAACTGTTCGGTTCGGAGGCGTTTATCGTGCGGTTAGAAATCACAAATATCATTGTAAAACAATCTTGAACTTATGTCGTATTCTGCTCCGAAACCTTTGAGATCCTCGGATAATTTGTACTGCATGGCTACTTTTTTGCCATTCTTTTCGCGGTATAAATACACGCAGTTTTCGCCGAAAATAAAATTGCGATAGTGTCGCTCGTTTTGGTAGAAGGTGTATTCTCCGACCGTGATTTCAAAATAACGTCTTTTCGTTTCTTTGAGTTGCTTCGATTTTTTGATTTCGTTCGTGCGCCTGTCCATTTTGTAATAGGTTGATTCGTTGTTTCTATAATCTTTTGCTTCTAAATAATAGTAATCGGCATCACGGCAATATTCGCCAATATACAAACTCAAATCTGCTTTAAAGGTATAAACGGGTGTAAATTTCATCCCTTCGACGCGATATAAAGTGTACAGGTTCGGATTCGAGGTGCCGGTATTGTAAGCGCAGATAAAAAATTCGTTATTGAGAACAAATGCTTGATTTACCCATTCACTGCATTCTGCTTGCTCGCTTGTTTTTAGATTGATATATTGCTTATAGTAGGAGCTGTCGTATAAACTATTATTGTAGTTAAAAACGTACAAATAATCGCCTGCGTAGTAAAATTTATAGCTTTCGTCATTTCGCACATGATTGAGCCAAACCGAGTTCCAAACTTCGTCTTGGTACCATTCAAGCTTCCAAGCTTCCGTAGACCTGTTTTCGTCTTTGATTGTTTTCGTGCAACGGTACAGTATATCGTTGCTGAGCGTATAGTTGGCGAAATCGTCGCCGATTAATTCGAGAGAAGTGTTGAATAGGATTCCAAAGTTGTACGCCTTTACGAATAAGTAGCTGTCCGACAAATACATATCAATGTCTGACGTGGCGGGGAGGGTATATAATACCTCTCCTGTTTTCTCCTTATAGCTGTAACGGTACAGGATTTGCGTTTCAGTTTTTTCTTTATTCGCTTCTTCTTCGCCCTCGCCTTCGCTTTCTTCAATCTCTCCGTCGCCTTCATTTTCGATTTCCTTTGCTTCGTCATAAACGGAAAGCCAAAACACGATCGTCTTTATGTTTGTTAGGTAAACTTGGCTTTTTACCTTGAAAGAATCTTTGTCGTAGCTTTTTTCTGCAAATTCCACCGTTTGAAGGATATTTTGTTTTTGCGTTCCGTCTGTCCGCGAACGTTTATCTTTATAATACAGCCATAATCCTTCTTGTGTTCCTAGTTTTTTGGGAATAACGTTCTTGCGCGTAGTGCAACCCGTAAGTAAGCCCGTTAAAAGACATATGGCAGTGAATAAAATAAAAATTTTATTTATATAACGTTTCATAGAATCTCTCCGCTCAACAGAATAAGCAGTTTTGTGTTATTATATTATGTCTGCAAATAAATGTCAAGCGGTATACGGGAGAGACATATCGGGCAGTTGCCGTATACTAAGGAAAAAAGAAAAGAAGCAAGGTTTGTCCGTTTTTTGCATACAATACTGTGTGAAGCCTGTTTCGAGAAAACGAAAACTGAAACGGCGCATTATTTTAGCCGTCGTGGCGGCTATTCTGATCGCGCTCATAATCGTTATCCACAAAAATGTAACGAACGTCTTAAAGTCGATCGCAGAGGCGAGTATGCGCTCTATTACGACGGTCGCGGTAAACGACGCCGTTTATTACACGCTTTCCGATAAGATGCGTTACGAGGATTTGATCAAGATCGAGCGTGGCGGGGACGGGGAGATACAGGCGATCTCTTCCAACTCGTTTCAGATCAACCGTATTGCCCGCGATACCGCCTATATGTCGCAGGAAAATCTGAACAGCATGAGTGAAAGCGGGGTCGAGGTGCCGCTCGGCGCGTTTACGGGGGTTTCCGCCTGGGCGGGATTCGGACCAAAACTCCACATTAAAATCATTCCCATTGCCAATGTTTCCTGCCGCTTTGTTTCTGCGTTCGAGGAGGCGGGGATCAATCAGACGAAGCATTCGATTTATCTTGAAATCGTCGCCGATATTTCAATTATCATGCCAAAGGGAACGAGTAATTTTGCCTCGCTTACAGAGGTGCTCGTTGCCGAAAGCGTGATTGTCGGAAAGGTTCCCGAAACCTTTTTAAATGCCGATTTATTCGGCGACGGCTTTACGCTTGCGCCGACGGAATAACTATTTCGCGTACTTGTCGATAAGACTTAAAATATTCGGAAGTCCGTTTTCGATATGCGACTCTTCGAGTGCTTTTTTGACCGTTTCGTCACGGTAGGTCTTTATAAGCTCCTCAAAGAGAAGATCTATGTTGCTTTCGTCCAGTACGCGGCAAAGTCCCTTTTTTTCAAAGTAAAGGGCGTTTTCGATCTGATCGCCCCGCGAACCTTTTTTGAGGGGAACGAGCAGACAGGGCTTTTTGAGCGTTAAAAGCTCGAACAGAGTATTGCTTCCCGCGCGGCACAGAACAAGATCGGCGCTCGCGTAGCAGCTTCCCATATCCTGCTCGAATTCCCGTTGAACGTAGCCCGCGGGCGCGTCTTTCATAAGATTTCCCTTGCCCGTCAGATGAAGAATATCGAACACGGAAAGCAGTTTTTTTAGGTTTTTGCGTACCGCTTCGTTGATCGCTCTGCTTCCGCTGCCGCCGCCTAAGATAAGCAGGACGGGCTTTTCCTCGGAGAGGGAGAACTTCTTTTTTGCACGGGACTTTTCGCCCCGCAGAATTTCTTTACGGATGGGGGAACCGACGTACTCGCCGTTCCTGAAGAGATTTGCGGTTTCCTGAAAAGAGGTCAGGACCCGTTCGCACTTCTTGGCGATGAGTTTTGTGCACAGCCCCGCGCTCAGATCGCTTTCGTGCGTGAGGGCGGGAATTCCCGATTTGTGCGCCGCGGCAACAGCAGGATAGCTTACAAAGCCTCCCTTCGAAAAGACGAGGTCGGGTTTTTCTTTTTCCAAAATTTCCCGTGCGGCTTTGACCGCTTTTTTAAGGCGGAAGGGGATCGTGAGGTTTTTAAGGCTCAAAGATCGGACGAGCTTTGGGCATTCGATTTGGAAAAAGGCATAGCCTGCCTTTTCCACGAGCCCGCGCTCGATTCCGTTCGTGCCCATGTAAATAACGCGGTGGGAATAGCGGAGTTCGTTCATGATCGCAAGATTGGGAACGACGTGCCCCGCGCTACCGCCGCCCGTAAAAAGAATGGTTTTCATATCTTTTTCAGTATATTCTTTTTCGGGGAATTTATTTCCGCGGGCAGCCTTAAAGCGATCATGACAACGATCGTAAACGCGATTTGTTTCGAATCATAAAACAGCCCGCGCTCTTGCGCGGACTGTTTAACGTTTCATTTATTTAACCGACGATCAAATTGACGAGTCTTCCCTGCACGACAATGCATTTTTTGACTTGCTTATCGCCGACGCGCTCTTTTACTTCGTCGAGGGCAAGAACGCACTCTTTGATCTCTTCGTCGGAAAGACCGTTGCGGATCTTTGAGCGGAGAACGATTTTGCTGTTCACCTGTACGGCGTATTCCGTTTCGTCGAGTATGAGTTTTTCTTGATCCTCTACGGGATAGTTCTGATCGAATACGGATCCTTTTCCGCCGATTTTTTCAAAGATCTCTTCCGCAAAGTGGGGGGCGCAGGGCGCTAAAAGAAGCACCAGATCCTTTGCCGCCGCGCGGCAGAGCGCTACATTCTTCTTTTCAAGCGCAGAGTACTTCGTCAAAGCGTTCAAAAACTCCATCATACGGGCGATTGCGGTATTGAAGGAAAATGCCTCCATGTCCTTTCTTACGCGTGAAATCGCAAAGTTCCGCGCGTAGTCGAGCGCGCGCTCGTCGTCGCCGTAAAGCCCGTCGTTGCCGATTTTTCCTTCGTATGCGGAAAGTACCGTCTTTTCGATCCTGTCGAGGAATTTTGCGATGGACTTGATCCCGTCGTCGTTCCACGGCCCGCCCTCGGTGTAGGAAAATCCGAACATCAGGTAAAGTCGGAACGCGTCCGATCCGTAGGTTTCCACATAGTCGTCGGGGGAAACCACGTTTCCGTGCGATTTGCTCATGCGGTTTCCGTCCGGTCCCAAAATAACGCCCTGATGAACGAGTCGCTTGAAGGGTTCGTCAAAGTGGAGATAACCCATATCCCGAAGCGCCTTCGTAAAGAAGCGCGCAAACAGAAGGTGCATACAGGCGTGTTCCGCGCCGCCCACATAAACGTCGACGGGCAGGAGCTTATCAACGGTCTCCGTATCGAAGGGCGCTTTTTCGTTGTGTGCGTCCGCGTATCTTAAATAGTACCAGCTCGAACACACGAAAGTATCGAGCGTATCGGGATCGCGCCGCGCTTCGCCGCCGCAAACGGGGCAGAGCGTATTCATGAACGTTTCGCATTTTTCGAGAGGGGATTTTCCGTCGGGACGGAATTCCACATTTTCGGGAAGTCTGACGGGCAGTTCTTTGTCGGGTACGGGCACGATGCCGCAGTGAGGGCAGTGTATCATGGGAATGGGCGCTCCCCAGTAGCGCTGACGGGAAACGAGCCAGTCGCGCATACGGTAGCTGATTTTCTTGCCGCCCTTATTAAGTTTTGCAAGCTCGGTTGCGATCGCGCCCTTCGCTTCTTCGGAATCGAGCCCGTCGAACTCCATGGAGTTTACGAGGTGTCCCGTCTCCGTATAAGGTAACGGCGAATCGAGCCCCTGTCCCATGATCACCTGTTTCACGGGCAAGCCGTATTTTTCGGCAAAGGCGAAGTCCCGTTCGTCGTGCGCGGGGACAGCCATCACCGCGCCCGTGCCGTAGCTGGCGAGCACATAGTCCGCAAGGTAGACGGGAAGCTTTGCGCCCGTGATCGGGTGATAGCAGTAAGAGCCTGTGAATACGCCCGTCTTTTCACGCGCGGAAGAGAGGCGGTCGATTTCATTTGCGCGGGACGCGTAGTCGATATAATCTTCCACCGCCTGAAGATTTTCTTCGGTCGCGAGCGATTTTGCAAGCGGATGCTCGGGGGCGAGAACGACGTAGGTAACGCCGAACAAAGTATCCGGTCTCGTCGTGAAAGCACGGAAGGATCCGCCGTTTTCAAGCGTGAATTCCACCTCGCAGCCCGTAGACTTGCCGATCCAGTTTTTCTGCATGAGCTTGGTCTTTTCCGGCCAGTCGAGCGAATCGATCCCCGAAAGAAGTTCTTCGGCGTACTCGGTGATTTTAAAGAACCATTGTGTAAGATTTTTTCTTACGACCTGTGTTCCGCAGCGGTCGCATACTCCGCCTGCTGCCTGCTCGTTTGCAAGCACGGTACTGCAACTGGGGCACCAGTTTACGGGTGCCTCCTTGCGGTAGGCGAGACCCTTTTCGTAGAGGCGCAAAAACATCCATTGCGTCCATTTATAATAATCTTCCTCGCAGGTCTTGATTTCCGCCGACCAATCGAACATAGCGCCCATCGCCTTTAACTGTTCTTCCATGGTGGCGATATTCTTTTTCGTGGATTCTTTGGGGTGCACGCCCGTCTTGATTGCATAGTTCTCGGCGGGAAGCCCGAACGCGTCGAATCCTATGGGTTGGAATACATTGTAACCCTGCATTTTTTTAAAGCGCGCGTAGGAGTCGGCAGGTCCGTAGTTGTACCAATGCCCGATATGTAACTTTGCTCCCGAAGGATAGGAGAACATTTCGAGCGCATAGAACTTGGGCTTATTCGATTTCTTATCGTAGCCTGTCTTGTTCTTTTCCCAATGGGTCTGCCATTTTTTTTCAGTTTTTTTGAAATCCATAAGATCCACTTCCGAAAAATTCTTACGTTATATTTTAATACTTCGGGCAAAGGAAGTCAAGCGTTTGAAATCGATTGCTTTTTTCGCCTTGTCCGCATAAATAATTCTTTTTATCCGGCATACAATAATGTTGTGGAAGAAATCGTCATAACCGAACGCAAGGAGAAAAGCTCCTACGTCACCTATATTTACAACGCGCTGATGAACGATATCGTAAGAGTCGGGGGAAAGGGGGAGCTCTGTTTCGGAGAGGAGCGGACGGCGCTAAGACTGAATCTGTCGCCCGCGCTTTTAAAGCGGCTCAAAGGCGTACTTGCCGAAATTTTGGGGATCGGTTACAAGTACGAGTTTTTGAGCAAAAATTTGCGCGTCGCCCTTTCAAAGCGGGAGAAAAAGCTTCTTGCCGCCGCACTCATTGCGGCGGACTTCGAGGGGGACAAAAGCTTTATTTTAAGAAGGCTTCCCGATACGGGCGAATATGCGATCGACGGAATTTACGCCTTTCGCCTTGCTGCGCTGCGCGAAAAGTGGACGCATATTTTAAGCTACGTTCCGAGCGGATTTTCCTCGGCGGATTTAACGCAGTTCTGCGAATTTTTGGTGGGGGAGAGCAGGCACAAAATTTACCTGAAAGACGGCTCGGTGTTCGGGGAGAATTTTACCCGCCTTTCAAGGAGCAGTCTCATGGGCGAGGAGAACGCGGAGACGGAAATCATTCTTTCCGACGCGGGCTTCGTGTATTGCCTTGGGGAAGTAGACGCTTCGCTTTGCGATTTCTTACAAAAGTATTTTGCGGAACGCGCCATATTTTCCTGAAAACAGCTTCGATTTAATTGACAAATCCGAGAAAGAAGGCTACAATACGCTTTGGAAAGACAAGTAGCCTTCGGACTTCTTTTTTCAGAGAGCGCCGCCCGCGGCTGAAAGGGGCGTAAAAGAAACGACCGGCAAAACCGCTTTCCCTGATAAAAGCCGAATATGAAAATGAGCGATCGGAAGGATTCCGATAATTAAGGTGGAACCGCGCGTAGAGTTATGCGTCCTTAAATTTCCCGTCACGGGGATTTTAGGGCGTGTTTTTATTTTTCGGGCGGTTGCGCGGGAAATAAACGGTCGATAGCGTTATCAGAATAAACGGAGAAGATAAAAACCGAATAAAGGAGAGGGTTATGAAAATTTTCTTAAAAAACGGGGACGAGCTTCCATTAAAGGACGGCGCCACGGCGAAAGACGCCTCTAAGGCGATTTCGGAGGGACTTGCGCGCGCGGCGGTCGCGGCGAAGATCAACGGCAGGCTTGTCGATCTGAGCACGCCTCTGGCGGAGGGCGACCGTCTTGAAATCGTCACGCTCAAAGATAAAGAGGGACTCGACGTTTATCGCCACACCTGCGCGCACGTATTGGCGCAGGCGCTTAAAACGGTGTTCCCGACCTGTAAGCTTGCGATCGGTCCCGTCATCGAAAACGGCTTCTATTACGACGTAGATTTCAAAACGCCCATTACGATGGAGGACTTCTCCAAAATCGAAGCGGAGATGAAAAAGATCGTAAAAGCCGATTTCCCCGTCGAGCGCTTTACGCTTCCCAAAGAGGACGCGATTGTCTTCATGAGCAAATTTCACGAAAACTACAAAGTGGAACTCATTCAGGACTTACCCGATGGCGAGGAAATTTCCTTCTACAAACAGGGCTCTTTTACCGATCTGTGCAGAGGACCGCACCTTCCCTCCACGGGGAAACTCAAAGCGTTTAAACTCGTTTCGATTGCGGGAGCGTATTGGCGGGGAGACGAGAAGAAAAAGATGCTCACCCGTATTTACGGCACGGCGTTTGCGAAGAAAGAGGAGATGGACGAATACTTCCAAATGCTTGAAGAAGCGAAGAAGCGCGATCACGTAAAGCTCGGCAAAGAGATGAAGCTTTTCGCGCTCATGAACGAGGGAAAGGGTTTTCCGTTCTTTCTGCCTAACGGCATGGTTTTAAAGAACGTGCTCGTCGACTATTGGCGCCAGCTTCATAGAAGAGAGGGTTACGTCGAGGTGCAGACCCCCATGATCATGACCCGCTCGTTGTGGGAAAATTCGGGGCACTGGGAGCACTATAAAGACAATATGTACACGACGAAGATCGACGGCGAGGACTGCGCTGTGAAGCCCATGAACTGCCCCGGCGGAATGCTCGTGTACAAGCTTGCGCCGCACAGCTACAAAGACCTGCCCATCCGTATGGGCGAATTGGGGCTCGTGCACCGCCACGAGAAGAGCGGGCAACTCCACGGACTCATGCGGGTGCGTTGCTTCACGCAGGACGACGCGCATATCTTTATGACCCCCGAACAGATCACCGAAGAGATCAAAGGGGTCGTAAAGATCATCAACGAAGTATACACTCTTTTCGGTTTTAAATATCATGTAGAGCTTTCTACCCGACCGGAAGACAGCATGGGGTCGGACGAGGATTGGGAACGCGCGACCGGCGCTTTGAAAGCGGCGCTCGACGAACTCAGACTTCCCTACGTCGTCAACGAAGGGGACGGCGCGTTCTACGGACCCAAAATCGATTTTCATCTCGAAGACAGCATCAAGAGAACGTGGCAGTGCGGAACCATTCAGCTCGACTTCCAGATGCCGCAGAGATTCGACCTTGAATATACGGGCGAGGACGGACAGAAGCACCGCCCCATTATGATCCACCGTGTAGCGTTCGGTTCGATCGAGCGCTTTATCGGAATTCTGATCGAACACTATGCCGGCAAGTTCCCCGTGTGGCTTGCGCCCGAACAGGTCAAAGTTCTACCCGTCACCGACCGCGCGGCGGAGTATGCAAAGGAGCTCGTAAAAACGATGAACGGCATGGGCTTGCGTGCCTCGGCGGATTTGAGAAAGGAAAAGATCGGCAAAAAGATCCTCGATGCGGAAATGGAGAAAGTGCCCTATAAGCTGATCGTCGGCGACAAGGAAGTGGAGGAGAACACCGTTTCCGTGCGTAAGCGCGGTGAAGGCGATATCGGTGCGATGGACAAGGATAACTTCTTTGCGCTCCTCAAAAAAGAGAACGACGAAAAAATTATTTTCTGAAACCCTTAAAAAATAATTGACAGAAAGGGGAAAGTCTGTTAAGATTATAAAGTCAAGCAGAGGTCAACCCTTCTCTCCGCGATTGTACAGGCGACGCGGGTCGATATTTTCAAAAACGGTCTGCCGTATTTTAAGGAAATTTCACGGGTTGCGCTTTGCGCGACCCGTATTTTTGTTGAGAGGTGTAAAATTATCAAAGCGCAGAATCAAGTGAACGCGGCGATCCGCGATCGGGAAATTCGTGTAATTTCTTCCACGGGAGAGATGCTCGGCATTATGACGCCGAGGGAAGCCATGCGGCTTGCGGAGGAAGAGAGCCTCGACCTCGTAAAAATTTCTCCGAACGCAGTGCCGCCCGTCTGCAAAATCATGGACTGGGGCAAGTACAAATTCGAGCTTGCGAAAAAGGAAAAGGAAAACCGCAGGAATCAGAAGATCGTCGAGCTCAAAGAGGTGCAGCTCTCTATGACGATCGACGTAGGCGACCTTAAAGTGAAGGAGAAGCAGGCGCGCAAATTCCTCGAGGCGGGAAACAAAGTAAAGGTTTCCATTCGTTTGAGGGGCAGGCAAATGGCGCACTCCTCGCTTGCAAAGGACGTTATGACGAATTTTGCGGAAGCGCTCAAAGACGTCTGTTCGGTCGAAAAACCGCTCAACATGGAAGGAAGAAACATCATTCTGATACTTGCGCCCGCGAAGAAATAATTGCGGGGAAAGCTATAAAATCAAAGAAAATAATTGGAGGACAAGGATATGCCGAAACAGAAATCGCACAGCGGTAGCAAAAAGCGCTTCTGGCTCACGGGCAGCGGAAAGGTCAACAGACCTCACGGCGGCAAGAACCACAAAGCGGAAACCAAGAACAGGAAGAGAAAGAGAAATCTTCGTCAGACGACGCTCGTTTCTTCCACGCAGGAAAATACAGTCAAGAGAATGATTCCTTATAAGGATTGACGGGAGGGAATGAGAAATGCGTATTAAAAGAGGCGTAAACGCCGTTAAAAAACGTAGAAAGATTTTTAAGCTCGCAAAGGGCTATTTCGGGAACAAGAGCAAGAACTACCGCATCGCGCGTGAAGCGGTGATGAAATCGCTCAACTATGCCTACATCGGCAGAAAGCGCAGAAAGCGCGATATGCGCAGCCTTTGGATCGCGCGTATCAACGCGGGCGCAAGGCTTAACGGGCTTTCCTATTCCAAACTCATGCACGGTTTAAAGGTTGCGGGAATCGAACTCAACCGCAAAGTGCTCGCAGATCTTGCAGTGACCGACGCAAATGCGTTTACGGAACTCTGCAATAAGGCGAAAGCCGCTATCTAAAAACGAAAAGCCTTTGAAAAAAGGCTTTTTTGCATTATGGTAATTCAGTCTAAAAACAATCCTCTCGTAAAGGAGCTCGCCGCTTTAAGCGAAAAAAAGGGACGGAGGATCAGTGGCACGTTTCTTCTCGAAGGGGAAAAGACGGTGCGTGAATGCGTAAACTCTCCCCTTGAAATCGTGCGTCTGATCGTAAGAGAGGACTTTGCAGGCGAAACCTATGGTTATCCCTTAGTGATATTAGGGAGCGACGCGTTCCACGCGGTGTGCGAAGTGAAAACGCCGCAGGGGATCGCTGCGGAGGTGAAAATTCCCTCTTTCAAGGTCGAGCCTCCCCGAAACAGCTGTTTGGTTTTGGACGGGGTATCCGATCCTTCGAATGTGGGCGCGATTTTAAGAACGGCGGTGGCGGCAGGCTACGAAGAAGTCTATTGCATTTCCGCCGCAGACCCGTTTTCGCCCAAGTGCGTGCGGGCGAGCATGAGCGCCATATTTTATGCAAAGATCATGCAGGGCAGTCACGAAGAGGTGCTTTCCGCTTTAAAGGGCGTTCCGCTCATTGCGGCGGACATGGGCGGAGAGAACGCGTTCTTCTTTCGGACTCCCGAAAAATTTGCGCTTACGATCGGGAACGAGGGACAGGGGCTTTCAAAGATCATGCGGGAAAGGGCGGACTATACCGTATCCGTTCCGATGGGCAAGCATACGGAGAGTTTGAACGCCGCCGTTTCCGCAGGAATTTTAATGTATCAATTCAAAAAAAATAAGGAGTAATTTTTATGTCGGGACACAGCAAATGGCATAACATTCAAGCAAAAAAGGGCAAGGCGGACGCCGCGCGCGGTAAGATTTTTACGAAGCTCGGAAGAGAACTTGCGGTGGCGGCAAAGGGCAATCCAAATCCCTCGACCAACAGCAAACTTGCCGACGTTATCGCAAAGGCGAAAGCGGCGAATATGCCCAACGACAATATTGAACGCTCGATCAAAAAGGCGGCGGGCGAAGTGGGCGACAAAGACTATAAGGAGCTCACTTACGAAGGGTACGGCGTAGGCGGCTCGGCGGTCATTATTACGACGTTGACCGATAACAACAACCGCACGGCGGGCGACGTCCGCTCCATTATGAGCAAGCACGGCGGAAGTCTTGGCATGAACGGCTGCGTTTCGTATATGTTCGAAAACAAGGGCGTGATCGTGGTGGAGCGCACCCCGAAGCTCACCGAGGACGAAGTGACGGAATATGCGATCGAGGCGGGCGCAGACGACGTTGTGACCGCAGACGACGCGTTTGAAATTTATACGTCCGTTCCCGCGTTCTCCGAAGCGCGTAAATTCTTGGAGGAGAAGGGACTCAACTTTTTGCAGGCGGAAATTACCATGATTCCGCAGAATAAGATTATCCTTCCCGAAGATAAACTCGAAACCTTTATGAAGATGCTCGATAAGTTGGACGAAAACGACGACGTTCAGAACGTTTACCACAACGTGGAACTTCCCGAAGAGGAAGAAGAGGACTAAAACCGAATCAAATTCCGAATCGCCCGTCTGCAATAGATTGGAACTGTGGCAGGGATAGTGTGCGGAGAAGTAAACAACGTCAGCGTTGTTAGCGGTACGTACAGTTTTAACCATTGCGTAAAGGGCAGCTCTTTTGTGGGCGGAATTGCGGGGTTCGGCAGAGAGGCAACGTTTACCGACTGTAAAAATGGCGCTACGCTTTTCAGCGGCAGATATTCCGCATATACCGGCGGGATCAGCGGTTATGCAAGAGAGTGCACGTTCAACAATTGCACCAATTACGGATCGTTGATGGCAAAGTGTACTGGGTTCAGCGGCAATGGTTACAGCGGCGGAATGGTAGGCATGGCTCCGTCGAAAACATCGAACGTTTTCAATGGTTGCTCGAATAAAGGTTCGCTTTCAACCGCTACATACGCCAATAAGCATGCATTAGAACATCGTGGTACAAAGGATGATTGCGCGAAAACAGACGGACCTAATTTGGATTATTGATAGGGGGGGAATGGAATCATGTTAAGGCAGCTGCGGTTTGACGGGTATAAGCTGATTCACTCGCGCATGCTATGGATCGTATACGCCGTGGTATTTGCACTGGCGTTAGTTATACCGATACAAGAAGCCGCTCTGCATAATTCCGTTTTTAGCGCTTTGACTGACGTTACGCCTCCCGTGATGCTTATTCAGATCAGCGTAGTACTTTTTGCGGCGTTTTTCGTCGGAGCGGATTTTCGATCAGGCTACATAAAAACGGTTGTATCGCGTGTGGAATGGGCAAAATATATCCTTTCGAAAATGATATACGTTTTCGTATTTTGTATACTTTGGATATGCCTTTTTCACCTTTTGCAGCTCGCAATCATTCCGATGGGTGGCGGCGGAGTCGTGACCGTATTTGAGAGTAAGGTTGATGACGTAGTGGTATATGAAAGGGAGAAATACAATTTCGGATTGCTATACTGTAAATTGCTGTGGACGGGGTTGAGTGCGTTCGCTTACGGAATGCTCGTCATGTTTGTATTAACGGCAAGTAAAAGTACGATAGCAGCCTTAGTATGCGGTTTAGTCTATTGTTTCGTGTTTCCTTCGACAGTATTTCCCGAAATTAATTCACTGCTGATAAACAGCTTCGGCGTGAAAGACCAAATGTATATCATAGAAAAATTTACGGTGTCGGACGGCGGTTATTGGTTTATTGATACATGTATAGAGCAAAGCAGCTCTATGCTTAAAGTAACAACGGGTGATTATTTACTGTATCATTTCGGTATTTTATTCTATACCTTACTTTCCGTCGGTTTCAGTATTTTGATCTGCTATAAGCGCAAGAGGAAGAATTAAATGGAAAATTTGCTTGAAATAAAAGATTTAACGTTAGCGTATCACAAAAAACCCATTCTCGAAAATTTTAATCTGACCGTTGCGCGCGGAAATATTTACGGAATTATCGGAAATAACGGGGTGGGGAAGACCACGCTGTTAAAGGCGATCACGGGACTGTTGCGCTACAAACAGGGCAAAATTACCATTCACGCGGAGGGCAGGAAGAAACCGCTCATCGGTACGATCATCGAAAAGCCGGGGCTGTTTAAGGATATGTCCGCCTACGAGAATATCAAAGCCAAGGCGCTCTTATTAGGCGTGAAGTACAAAAAAAAGAACATAGCGCAGCTACTCCAAAAAGTCGGCTTGGGCGACGTGGGAAGAAAGCGCACGGGCGCCTTTTCCATGGGTATGAAGCAGAGGCTCGGCATTGCGCTTGCGTTGGTGGGCGAACCCGATATCCTTGTATTAGACGAACCGATCAACGGCTTGGATCCGCAGGGCATCAACGAGGTTCGCAATCTGTTGTTAAAAATTTATGAGGAAACGGGTTTGACCATGCTTATTTCAAGTCATATCCTCGGCGAGCTTTCAAGAATCGCGACGCACTTTTTGGTAATGGGCAAAGGAGGAAGGATCATCCGCAATTGCACCAAAGAGGAATTTATGAAGGAATGCGGAGAGGAAAATATCGACGACTATTACGTAAAGCTGGTGGAACAAGCGGAAACCGCGCAGAATTGGGAGAGTACGGATTCTGTGGAAACCCCGCAGGATCGGGAAAACGAAGATTCTACGCCGCCGCGCGCGGAATGACGAAACGGAGAACGGAGCAGAACGGCTGCGCCCGCGGACTTTTGTCTGCGGGCGCGTTTTGTCTGTTTCGAAAAAAATTTCTGTCCTAAAAAGGAATATTCCGTATAAAAGACGAAATTATTCATAATGAAAGAAAAGACTTACGAAAAAGAAAGGGAATTTTTGTCGCCTTATGCGAAAAAGTCGTGGGAGAGCGCGGGCAGGCTCAAAGAGGAAGAGGAATGCCCTATGCGCACCGATTTTCAGCGCGACAGAGACCGTATTATCTATTCGAAAGCCTTCCGTCGGTTAAAAAATAAAACGCAGGTATTTTTTGCGCCCGACGGCGATCATTATATGTCGCGCCTTACGCACACTCTCGACGTGTGCCAGATCGCCCGTTCTCTTGCGCGATGCCTTGGGTTGAACGAAGATTTGGCGGAAGCGATCGCGCTGGGGCACGATTTGGGGCATACGCCGTTCGGTCACGTCGGCGAGAGGGTTTTAAACGAACTTTCGCCCTACGGCTTCCACCATGCGGAACAGTCTCTCCGCGTTCTTGACATTCTCGAAAAGGAAGGGCAGGGGCTGAATCTCACCTTCGAAGTGCGCGACGGCATTTTGAATCACACCTCCAAGGGGAAGCCCGTGACGCTCGAAGGGGTCGTCGTATCCTATGCGGACCGCATTGCCTATATCAATCATGATATCGAAGACGCGATCCGCGCGGGCTTTTTGGCGGAGGAAGAGCTTCCCAAAGAAGCCGTGAGGGTTTTCGGGCGGGATACGAGCAAACGCATCAACACCGCGATCAACGATATTGTAAAGGCAAGCGAGGGGCAGCCTTTCGTGAAAATGTCGGAAGAAAAAGAGGGGGCGCTCAGAGAGCTGAGAGCGTTTATGTTCAATCGCGTTTACGAACGGGCGAACAAGCTCATTCAGGATAACGCAAAGCGCATGATAGAAACGCTGTACTTTTATTTTACGAGTCATGCGGAGGAGCTTCCGCCTCCCTACGATAAAACGGACGCCGCAAGAGCCGCGTGCGACTATCTTTCCTCCGCGACCGACCACTATGCGATTTCGCTCTTCCGCAGTTTGTTCGAACCGAGAGAGGGGGCGGTATGAGAGAAAGTTTTTCCGAGTTTTTAAACCTCGTCAAAAGTAAAAACGACATTACGGACGTCATCGGTTCCTATATAAAGTTGGAGCGAAAGGGCTATAATTATTGGGCGTGCTGTCCCTTTCACCACGAAAAGACGCCCTCCTTCTCCGTAAACGCGGGGGACAGGTACTATCACTGCTTCGGCTGCGGCGTTTCGGGCGACGTCATTACCTTTATCAAGGAATACGAAAACGTGGAATTCATGCAGGCGGTGCGCATTTTAAGCGACCGCGCGGGCTTGGAAATTCCCGTCTTCGACGAGCGCGAATCGGAAGAGCTCGCTCTTAAAAAACAGAAAAAGGACAGGCTTCGCGCCCTCATGAAGGACGCGGCGCGCTTCTATCTGAACAACCTTTATTCAGGGAACGCGAACATGCATCTCGAATATCTGACAAAGCGCGGTATCGCTCCTTCGACCATGAAAAAATTCGGGCTTGGCGCCTCGACGGACTTTTATTCTTTACCTTCCTATCTCAGGGCAAACGGCTATACCGCGGAGGAGTGCGTCGAAAGCGGCGCGTGCGCCCAAGCGGAAGACGGAAAGATCATCGACGCAATGGGCGGACGGCTCATCATTCCCATTATCGACGCCCTTGGCGACGTTATCGCATTCGGCGGCAGGCTTCTTAAAAAGAGCGACCGCGCAAAGTATAAAAATACCCGCGACAGCGAGCTCTTTGAAAAGAACAATAACCTATTCAATATCAACCTCGTCAAAAAGGAGAAACGTGCGGGCGGGATTCCCTACATCATTCTCGTCGAAGGTTATATGGACGTTATTTCGCTGTATCAGGCGGGCTTCCGCTCGGTGGGCGCAAGCATGGGCACTTCGCTTACAAAGAATCAGGCACGGCTCATTAAACGCTACACCGATACCGTTCTAATAAGCTACGACGGGGACGCCGCAGGGCAGAACGCGAATCTTCGCGGACTTGATATTTTAAAGCGCGAAGGCTTGAAAGTGAAAGTCGTGCCGCTTCCCGAAGGACTCGATCCCGACGATCTCATACGGGAACGGGGCGCGGAAGGATATTCGGCTTGTCTTGAAAATGCGATGCCCCTGATCGATTTCAGGATTCTTTGCGTTCGCAGAAAGTACGATATGCAAAAGACGGAGGAGCGGAGGGATTTCGTAAGAGAGGCTCTGCCGATCGTGAAGGAAGCGGAGAGCGAAACGGAAAAGGAAGAACTTTTAAAGCGCATTTCCGAAATTTCGGGGGTCAGCATTGCGGCGCTTGCCGCCGATCTCGAAAACGTGACGGTCGCCGAGGAGAAAGAAGTGCGGCAAAAGCCGCCTCCCCAACGCGACGCGGACAGGGAGGAAAAGGCGGCGGATTTTGTGTTATGCGCCTGTCTCTTTTCAAAGCCCTATACGGAGTCGTTCGATCCGAAGGAGTTCGCCTTCGAAGGGGACAGAAAGAGGATCGCCGACTATATCGTAAAGAGCAGATTAAAGGGCAGGGTGCAGCCGAGCGGAATATTCGACGAGCTCGGATCGGACAGCAAAGAACTCTCCGCCGTTCTGAACGTGGACAGCGGCGATAATTTGGACGGCGAATCCGCGGAAAAATATTTTTCCGACTGCGTGAGAACTTTGAGGAAAAAGCAGTTGAACGTAAGGCTTGCCGCAGCAAAAGAAAACGGCGATACAAATGAGATCAGCGAAATCTTTAAGGAGTTAAAAAGATTATGAGCGTAACCGAACAAAAGCTGGAAGAAATTATTTCGGGGCTTGCCGCGGAATACAAAATGAAGGGGAGTATCTCGACGAACGCCCTTTGCGACCGCCTCGATAAATATGATCTGAGCCCTGTCGAAATCGAGAAAATTTATAAAGATTTACCCGAGGCGGGCGTCGCTATTTACGACGAGGATCAGCGCGACAGGGAGCTCTTCGAGCAGGCGCTCTCCGATATCGGACTCGACGATCCCGTAAAGATGTATTTAAAGGATATCGGTCGGGTGCCCCTTCTTTCGGGCGAGGAAGAGATCGAGCTTGCGCGGCGTATGCAGGAGGGGGACGAGGCGGCGAAACAGCGCCTTTCCGAAGCGAATTTAAGGCTCGTCGTTTCCATTGCAAAGCGTTACGTCGGGCGGGGAATGCTCTTTCTCGATCTTATTCAGGAGGGCAATTTGGGGCTCATGAAGGCGGTCGAAAAATTCGACTATCAGAAGGGTTTTAAATTTTCGACCTACGCAACGTGGTGGATCCGTCAGTCGATCACGCGTGCGATCGCAGATCAGGCGAGAACCATTCGTATTCCCGTGCACATGGTGGAGACGATCAACCGTTTGACCCGCGTTTCGCGCGTGCTCTTACAGGACAACGGCAGAGAGCCGACTCCCGAAGAGATCGCAGAGGCAATGGACATCGAGGTTGCGCGCGTAAGAGAGATTCAGAAGATCGCGCAAGACCCCGTTTCCTTGGAAACGCCCATCGGCGAAGAGGAAGATTCCCACCTCGGCGACTTTATCGAGGACGATAAGACGCAGACCCCGAGCGACAGCGTTTCCTTTATCATGCTCAAAGAACAGCTTTTGGGCGTTCTGGATACGCTCACGCCGCGCGAAGAAAAGGTGCTCCGCCTTCGCTACGGGATCGACGACGGAAAGCCGAGGACCTTGGAGGAAGTGGGAAAGGAGTTCAACGTGACGAGAGAGCGTATCCGCCAGATCGAGGCGAAGGCTTTGAGAAAGCTCCGTCACCCGAGCCGCAGTAAAAAGCTGAAAGACTTCCTCGACTGATGACGAAGCGCATAAAGGAGATTTGTTCGCATATCCCCAAGGCAGAGGCGTTTGCCGACGTGGGGTGCGATCACGGTTATTGCGCCCGCTATGTACTTGAAAACGATCTTGCGCGCCGCGTTTATATTACGGATATCAGTGCGCAGTCGCTTGAAAAGGCGAAAACGCTCTTAAAAAACGAAATCGAAGCGGGCAGGTGCGTTGCGCTCGTCGGAGACGGTCTGAGCGTACTTCCCGAAGAATGCACCGTTTTGATCGCAGGGATGGGCGGTGAGGAGATCGTTAAAATTCTCTCCGAAAAAATCCCGCCCGTGTTCCTGTTGCAACCCATGAAAAATACGGAGAAAGTCAGGCGTTTCTTAGCGAAAAACAACTGTTCGCTTTCGCTCGATTATACTTTCGAGGACGGAAAGTTTTACGATCTTATTTTGGGGACAAGGGGCGGCGGAGAACGTTATTCGGAAGAGGAGTTCCTCTACGGACGGGATAACTTGGCGCGACATTCGCCCGCCTTTATCAAAAAAGTCCGTATGGAGCGGGACAAACTTGCAAACTATTTGCGTTTAACCCGTTCATATGAGGAGCGCGAAAGGCTTACTCAAAGACTGAGGGAAAAGGAGCGGTTACTCGATGAAATTGACAAAAATTTATGAAGCCGTCGATGAGATCGCACCCTTTTCGCTGAGCCGCGAATACTGCGAAAAGTACGGCGCATACGACAACAGCGGAATTTTGATCGACTGCGGAGGGGATATAAAAAGCGTGCTCTTTTCGCTCGATTGCTCTATGCGGGCGGTCGAAGAGGCAAAGAGGATCGGCGCGGAGCTTATGATAACGCACCACCCCGCGATCTATTCGCCCCTCAAAGAGTTGTCCGCAAACAGCCACGTTACGGCGTGCGCAAGGGCTGGAATTTCCGTTCTCTCCGCGCACCTCAATCTCGATTGCGCGGTAGGCGGGATAGACGACAGTCTTGCGGAGGCGCTCGGGGGCGGCAAAAACGCACTTCGTATGCACGAACTGTCGAACGGGGGCTACGGAAGCGTTTTTAAAATCGAAGAACTGTCGCTTGAAGAGTTTGTAAATAAAGCGAAGGCGGTTTTAAAAACGGAGCGCGTTTTGATTTACGGCGATAAGCCGGTCAAGAAAATCGCAAGTTTTTGCGGCGCGGGCACGGACGGGGAATCGGTTGCGTTTGCGCTTTTGAAGGGCGCGGATACTTTTGTTTCCTCCGATCCGAAGCACCACGTCGTGCTGGAAACGGTCGAAAGGGGATTGAACGTCGTGCTCTTCACGCACTATGCGGCGGAGAATTACGGGTTCTATCAATTTTATCGGAAAATCAAAGATAAATGTTCGGGCGTTCGCACGGAGTTTTTTGCGGACGAACGGTTAATGTAAGGAGTAGTTATGAATTTAGACAAGTTATTGGAGTATCAGGCGGAGGATCACAATCTTCGTAAAATCGAGGAGGAGATCAAGTTGAGCGAGGAGTACAAAAAGTACGCGCAGGCAAATCGCTTTATGGGCGGCGCTCAGGAGAAGCTCGATTTGCTCGACAGACGCGCGAACGAATTGAAGGCGCTTCTCGAAGAGGTCAACCGCCGCGACGAAGAGATCACAAGCGAAATCGCGGAGTATAACGGACTCGAAGATATGATCAAAGAGGGCGGCGACGCTTCTTATTACGAAAAGACGGTGCGCGCCTTATCCGACAGACTGCGCGCGCTCAAAACCGAGCTTTCAAAGCTGACGGGCGAAATCAAGGCTGCGGCGGAGGAATACAAAAAGTTCCGCGAGCAGACGATCGCCATGCAGAAACAGCGCAAGGAATATAAGGAAAAATACGAAGAGATTCGCGCGACGCGTTCCGCCGAGGTCGATAAAATCAAGAAAAACCTGGAAGCGATCGCAAAGAATGTTCCCGAGGAAATTCTCCAAAAATACGCCTCGAAGAGCAAGGAACGCATCTTCCCCATTTTCGTACCGCTGACGAACGGTTGCTGCGTGTGCGGAATGGACTTCTCGCTTGCGCAGCAGTCCAAACTTTCGGGCGGGAACGTGATCGAATGCGAGCACTGTCACCGTTTCGTTTACAAAAAGTAACCGCGGCAGGCGCGTTTTGCATACGATAAGGTGTGCAAAATACACTCGCAATCATATCGTTAAAGCGCATTCGCGAGAATGCGAAACTCCTGAAAAGGGCGGCGGGTACGCCGCTCATTGCCGTTGTGAAAGACGACGCGTACGGTCACGGCGGAGAGCGCGTGGCGCATTCTCTTCACGGGATCGCCGACGCTTTCGCAGTTTCGACCGTGGACGAGGGCGCCGCTTTAAGGTGCGCGGGCGTGGAGGAGGATATCCTCGTTTTAACGCCGCCGCTTGACAGGGAAGAGGTGCTTCGCATTTCATCGTATGACCTTATTGCGCCGATCACTTCCTTTTTCGTGCTTAAAACGGCGCTTGCGGCGGCAACAGACACGCCTCTTCGCGTGCATATTGCGGTAAACACGGGTATGAACCGCTACGGTTTTCAGCCCCGCCGCATTGCCGAAGTTTTGAAAAAGATAAACGCTTTTTCCGTGGAGGGAGTGTTTTCCCATTTGTATGCGCCTGCGTCTGTATCGCATTTGAACGCGCAGATAAAGCTTTTTCAAGAGGCAGTGGAAAAGGTAAAAGCGGTCTATCCGAACGCGAAGAGCCACTTGGCGGCAACGGGCGGGATCTTCGCCGGAGTCAAGTCGGATATGGTTCGCACGGGGATCGCCCTTTACGGATACTCCCCCGAAGGATTTGCGGTTGCAGGGATCAAGCCCGCCATGAAGATCTATGCGAGCATTGCGCACAGCGGCAGGACGATGGGAAACGGCTTCGGATACGGGATCGAAGAAAACGTACCCGAACGGGCGCATACGCTTCGGCTCGGTTACGGAGACGGCTTTTTCCGCGACGGCGGGAAGCGGTGTATGGACGCTACGGTTGAAAGCGGATACGCGAGAACAGGCACGAGAAAGCTCGTATTAAAGGACGTTTCGGAGTATGCGAAGATTCATAACACCACGGAGTACGAAGCGCTTGTGAACGTTTCGAGAAAAGCGGAAAAGAGATATGACGAATCATGATAAACAGTTGCTTCGGGCGCAGTTCAAAGTGCTGCGGAAGGGGATAAAATCGCACGGGAAAGACGACGCGATCTTAGAGAACTTTCTCCGTTCGCCCTTTTTTGAAAGGACAAGTTTTTTCGTCTACCGTTCCGTAGGTTCGGAAGTTGACACATTAAACGTGATCGATGCACTTTTAAACGCAGGCAAAACGGTGTTGCTGCCGCGAATCGAAAACGGCGAAATGCTTTCCGTTCCCTATTCTGAGGACTCGGAAACCGTTTTAGGGATCCCGCAGCCGAAATCGGGAAAGGACTGTTCTGCGGAAGTGATTTTAACGCCTCTTCTGGCGTTCGATAGCGAGGGATTCCGCCTCGGCTACGGGGGCGGATATTACGATAAGTATTTTGCAAAACACGGGGGCTTACGCGTGGGACTTGCCTACGGCGGACAAGCTGCGGGCTCGCTTCCGAGAAATGAATTCGACGTGCCGCTTCATGCAGTGATCACGGAGGCGGGCGTGCGGCAATTTACTTGACAGATACAAGGCTTGTAATTTATAATACGGGGGAAAGAGGGGCTCTATGGGAAAAAAAGTGCTCGGCGAAAACAGAATGAACGATACGAAGGCGCGGCGTTTTTGGCGCATACAGCGGGAGTGTTGGCGGCGTATGGCGACGCCCTATGTGATGTACTTGTTTATGAGTATGCTTCTCTTGGCGACGCAGGCGATCGAAAATATCGACTGGCTCAGATATTTTTTGGGCACGCTCTGTATTTTGATAGGCATGGCGTTCAATGCGCACCTTGCCTACGGCACGGGCGTTACGCACTACGACGCTTTTTTGACAGGTTGTATTCATCGCAGAAATATCGAACAGGGAATCGTATCGGGCGGGGATCACCGTCCCGAACGCGAATATGCGGTTTGGAAGGGTTTTTATATCGGATTTTTGATCGGCGTTCCCGTAATTCTTTTTGCGGGGCTCTCCTGTATCCCCGGGGCGGTCGTCAATAACTTCGGAAGATTCTTCCTCGTCATGTTCGCGGGCTTTGCGATTGTGCCCGTAAGTTGGATATTCGGCGGCTTTAAAGGGGGTGTGAGCGCGGGCGCTTATGCTTGGTCGATTTTGTTCATTCTGATTCCCATTATCGTTACGGGCGTGTTTTATATCATCGGCGCACACGTGGAAAAGCGGCGCAAGCAAGTCATCGAAATGCGACGGGAAGAGGCGCAGGAAGCGATGAATGCGCCTAAGGTATACCGCGAGCAGACGGAAGAACAAAAACGCAAGACGTTGCAGTCTAAAAAGAAGAAAAAATAATGCGGATCATAGCGGGAAAACATCGGGGCAGAGCGCTTGTTTCCTTTCGGGGCGATCATATCCGTCCTACGCCCGACAGGGTGAAGGAGTCGCTGTTTCAAATTTTGTCCCTTAAAATTACGGGTGCGCGCGTGCTCGACCTGTTTGCGGGGAGCGGGGCTCTGGGACTCGAATGCCTTTCCCGCGGCGCGGGCGAGGTGATTTTTAACGATTCTTCGCGCGAGAGCATATCGGTTCTGGAAAAGAATCTTCGGCTTGCGGGCGAAAACGCAAGGGTGTACAACCTTGATTTCCGCACTTGCCTGAACCGTGCGGAGGGGCGATTCGATTTGATTTTATGCGATCCGCCCTATCAGGAAAACTATTTAAAAGAAATACTCGATACTATAAGCGCGAGAGATCTTTTAAACGAGGGCGGGATTGTCGTTTACGAGAGCGAACGGGAAGAATCGGGTGCAGAAGGTTGGAGCCTTGCGGATCGCCGCAGATACGGCAGAACGAATATAACAATGTGGCAATTATGAAAAAATGTGTGTTTGCGGGAACGTTCGATCCCTTTACCGTCGGGCATGAGGATACGGTCACAAAGTGTCTTGCGCTCTTCGACGAGGCGGTCGTGGCAGTCGCAGAAAATAAGAATAAGAGTTGTTTATTCCCGTTACGGGATCGGGCGGAAATGATTTCTTCCGTGTACAGATGCGAGCCGCGCGTGCGCGTCGTGACATGGGGCGGCGCGATCGTCGATCTTCTCAAAAGGGAGAATACGCCGTTTTATGTACGCGGGATCAGGAATTTCAGGGACTTTGATTACGAAACGGCGGACTTTTATGCAAGCCGTAAGCTTGATCCCGAGATGATTACGATCTACCTGCCCGCAGAGCAGGAACATTTGCATATCAGCTCGACGCTTGTAAAAAACAGTATTGCATTCGAAAAACCTTTCAAAGACTATCTGCCCAAGGCGGTTTTTGAGTATATTACGGAGAAAAAGAATGTTTGAGAAACAAATTTTAATTCCTTCCGCGAGCGAACTGCATTCGTCTCAGCCGCTCTCCGAGGCATTGAAAAGAATAAAAGAGGAGCGCGACGGGCTTGTCCGCGACGTCATTTCGGGCGAAAGCGATAAACTTCTGATCATCGTCGGACCCTGTTCCGCGCACGAGAGCGCGCCCGTTTTGGAATATGTAAAGCGGCTCGGGAAACTCAGCGAGAAGGTCAAGGACAGGCTCGTGCTCGTTCCGCGTATTTATACGAATAAGCCGCGCACGCGGGGCGTTGGATATAAGGGTATGTTTTTGCAGCCCGATCCCGAAAACAAAGAGGACATCGTAAAGGGGATCCGAACGATCCGCGAGCTTCATTTGCACGCCATTGCGGAGTCGGGGCTCACCGCTGCGGACGAAATGCTCTATCCCGAAAACTACTCTTATTTCGAGGACGTTTTATCCTACGTTGCCGTGGGGGCACGTTCGAGCGAAAATCAGATGCACCGTCTTGTTTCGAGCGGTGCAGAAGTGCCTGTCGGGATCAAGAATCCTATGAGCGGAAGCATACCCGTTCTTTTGAATTCGATCTACGCTTCCCAACAGCCGCAGGTATTTAAATACGGAGAATGGCAGGTGGCGACAGGCGGAAACGAATACGCGCACGCCGTTTTAAGGGGCATGGTGGACTCCTACGGGAACGATATTTCCAACTACCACTACGAAACGGTCATGCAGCTTTTTGAAGGCTATCAGCAGTCGCATATGCTCAAAAATCCCGCAGTCATTATCGACTCGAACCATTCCAATTCGGGCAAGCGGTTTCGCGAACAGATCCGTATCGTAAAAGAAGTTATGCAAAACAGAACTCTCGATGCAACCTTTAAAAATTTCGTCAAGGGCTTTATGATCGAAAGCTTCCTTGTAGAGGGCTGCCAAAAGCACAACGTCGTGTTCGGACAGTCGATCACGGACGCATGTCTTGGCTGGGAGGACACCGAACGCCTCATTCTTGATATTGCGGAGAAGGCGTGATGAAAGTTTCGTGTTTAGGTCCAAAAGAAAGCTATTCTTCGCTTGCCGCGGATAAGCTTTGCAAAGGCGCCGAAAAACTGTACTGTTTGAGTTTTGCGGCAACGTTGAATCTTCTTTTAGAGGGGATTTCGGACGCGGCTGTGCTTCCCGTGGAAAACTGTATCATGGGCAGCGTCGTACAGAATCTCGATTTGATTTCAACGGCGGAAAACGTGATGGGCGTAGGGGAATATTTTCTGCCCGTAGAGCACCGTCTCGTCACAAGGGGAAAGATTCCCTATTCGAATATTCAGAGAGTGTGCTCGCACGTTCAGGCGCTCAGTCAGTGTTCCGAATTTATTGCGAATAATTTCCCCGCAGCAAAACTCATCTATACCCATTCCACGGCGGAGAGCCTGTCTATGCTCGACGGGCGCACGGCGGGGATCGTGGGGGCGCACGCGAAAGAAGGGGCGGACGGGCTTGTCTTTTCCGAAGAAAACATTGCGGATTCGAAGGAAAACTTTACCCGTTTTTTGCTCTTCAAACGCGGCAATATACCGCCGGAACATAGCGAATACGTCTATTTTTCCGCCGTCTGCAAAAGAGAAAAGTCAGGAGAACTGTGCAGGATATTGGAAATTTTTTCCCGCCGTTCGATCAACGTGACCCGCGTCGAAAGCAGACCCGTGCGCGACATCTTCGGGAACTACCGTTTCTTTATCGAATTCGCGGGCGACATCGGAAGCGAAAACGTAAAATCCGCACTCAAAGAGACGGAGGCGATCGCGGAGGATTTCAAACTCCTCGGCGCATACGGAGAGATTTAAAGAACGGCGGCGGACAAGCCGAGTGCGATGGGCGCGGCGACGCAACCCTGCAAGAACTTGACCGCCATAAAGGGGAACGTTTTTACACCTGCGCGGGAGAGAAAAACGGTCTGCTGAATGAGTACGCATCCGCCCCCGAAGGTTACGAGAAAGGCGGAGAGGGCGACGGAATAAATGCCTCCGATATCGGCGCATAGCTTACAGCCCGAAGTCATTTCGATGAGTCCCGTGACGGTCGCGCTCAAAAAGCCGTTTTCAAGTCCCGCCCAACCGAGCGCGTCGCGCAGAATTCCCGAAAAGGCGTAAAATATCGCGATTGCTCCGCCTACCGCAAGTACGGAAAGAACGGAGTCCGTCAAGGGATTTGAGTCGTTTTTGCCGAATGAAAGGGCGGGGACTTCTGCGGAAGCCGATTTTTTTACGGCGAAGCGCATTAAGAAGCAGACCAGATACACTCCCGAAAGGTGTGAGGCAAATAATATCCAACCGAGCGCCGAACTTTGAAACATTCCCGCGCCGACCGCGCCCACCAAAAACATGGGACCGGACGTGGAGGAAAGGCAGGCAAGGCGAAAGGTCTCCTGTTTGCTTACCGCACCGAGAGAGAACAAATCATAGACGGTCCGTGCTCCTACGGGATAGCCGGACAGGGCGGAGAGTACCGCGCAAAGTCCGCCCGCGCCCGAAATGCGGAAGGCTTTTCTGGCAAGTGGTGAGAGCTTTTCCGCCGCTCGTTGAAAGGCTCTTTGGCGGGTCAGGACCGCTGTCAGAAACAGAAAGGGCAGGGTTGCCGGCATTACGCATACCGCAAAGAGCGTGGCGCCCTCCAACACCAAACCCGTGTATCGGGCGGGGAAGGCGAGGAAGCACGCCATGACGAGTGCGACGGTTATAGTCGTAACGTAAGGGAAGAATTTTTTTGCCTTTTGCATAGTTCAAAATACGCAAGAAAAAATTCGTTTATGAATATTTGGTAAACTTATGGACTTATTCGATTGGAACGGGAACGAGGAGAAAGCAAAACCGCTTGCCGAGCGTATGCGGGCAAACACGCTTGACGAATTCGTAGGACAGAGCCACGTCGTCGCGGAGGGCTCGCTGTTGAGGCGCGCGGTTCAACTCGATCGGCTCGGCAGCTGTATCTTTTGGGGACCTCCCGGTTGCGGAAAAACTACGCTTGCGAACGTTATCGCCGCGACTACGAACGGGGAGTTCGTCAAACTGAACGCCGTAAATTCCGGCGTTGCGGATGTAAAAAAAGCGGTCGAAAAGGCGCGGGAAAACTTAAAACTTTACAATAAGCGCACCTATCTGATGCTCGACGAGTGCCACCGTTTTAATAAAACGCAGTCCGATTCTCTGCTTCCCGCGATTGAACAGGGGACGATAATTTTTATCGGATCGACGACGGAAAATCCTTACGCCTCCATGACGCCCGCAATCGTTTCACGCTGCCGCGTGTTCGAATTTAAGGCGCTCTCGTCAAGCGATATTAAGGGGGCTCTTCTCAGGGCGCTCAAAGATAAACGGAAAGGGCTAGGAAGTTATCTCATTGAAATCGATCCCGAAGCGCTCGACCATATTGCGGATACTGCGGCAGGGGATCTGAGAACGGCGTATAACGCTTTGGAATTGGCCGCTCTTACAACGTCTCCCGACGGCGACGGAAAAATACACGTCACGCTTGCCGATGCGGAACAATCCATTCAGCGTAAGGCGCTCTCCTATAACGAAGATCTGTATTACGATTTGCTTTCCGCATTCTGCAAATCTCTTCGCGGAAGCGATCCGAACGCCGCGCTCTATTACGCTATGCGGCTCATCGAGGGCGGGTGCGATCCGCTTCTCGTATTCAGGCGGCTGATCGCGCACTCCGCAGAGGACGTTGGCATGAGCGATCCGAACGCGCTCGTGGTGGCTACAAGCGCCCTGACCGCTTTTCGGAACATGGGTTATCCCGAAGGGCTTCTGCCCCTTACGGAGGCGATTATCTACGTTTGCGCGGCAGAGAAGAGTAATTCCGTCGTTATGGCGATGGACGCGGCGCGCGAGGACGCGGTCAAGAACCGCGACGACAACGTGCCCGCACATCTGCGAGACAGTTCCTACGGTAGCCGTGCGCTGAAGGAGGCGAGCGGAAAATATAAATATCCGCACAGCTACGGTGGTTGGGTGGAGCAGCAGTATTTGCCCGATTCCTTAAAGGACAGGGTTTATTATAAACCGTCCGATCACGGTTACGAAGTAAAGGTCAAAGAGATTGAAAAAAGGAAACGCGGAAAATAAAAAAGAGTTTCCGTTTAAGGGTATCTGTTATAGGGATTTCCTTGTGGACAAAAAAACAGCGCACTATCTTCGTTTTCGAAGTATAGTGCGCTATACTTTTTCATTTTAACATTTGTAACAACAAATTGAAATTTATATTGCATACTTCATAGGCGTGAACCGAATGCCGTCTATTTCCTGTTCTTCCGATAAAGGCACGAAACCCAAGTGCAGATAAAAGTTCTTCCCGTAAGGGGAAGAATTGAGCGTAATTTCTTTAACTTGCGGACTATTCTTCTTTACTTCCGACAACAAAAACTCAAAGATAGAAGTTGCAATACCCTTGCGATGATACTCGCTTTTCGTGAAAACCAAGTTAATATGCGATTTGTTACGCATACCGATAATCCCAACCATTTTACCGTCATCAAATGCGGCATAAATCGGGCAAATTCCTTTTCTACACTTATCTATAAATTCGGCGTTTTCGATAATATCCTTTCTGAACGTTTCCACACCTTGCGGTTTATAATCGGGTGCTTCAAACTGCATAAACACTTCTAACGCAAGGGTAAGCGCATCGCTTACTTCGTTAGGCTTTACCTGTCTGATAAAATACATAACTTCTCCACTAAATTACTGTTTATCGTACAATCATTATAGTATGACCATACTAGAAAAGCAAGGACTGATTATCGTCCCTGCTTTAATCCCTATGAAATACACCGCTAAGCGGGAGAGCTGTTTTTGCGCGGTTAAATATACCACCACCATAAATTGAAAATACCGAACATGAAGAGGAGGAAGAAAATCGCCATGGAAACCGAACTGATCACGATCCCTGCAATGGCAAGACCTTTTCCGCCTTCCTTCGTCTGATTGCATTGTTTCAATCCGATGATTGAGCAGATAAGACCTGCGATGGCAACGAAGAAGGAAAGAACAAAGCCTACGATTGCAAGCGTGTTCGTTTTGTTTACGGGTTGCTGTGCGTAATAGGGCTGTTGGGGAGTCGGCTGTTGATACTGCGCCTGCTGATAAGGTTGCTGATATGCGGGCGAGGGAGGAGTTGCGTCTTTGAAAAAATCGTCCTTTTCGCCCTGCGGTGCGGGGATAGATGTTTCGCTTGTTTTTGTGCCGCATTTCGGGCAGAATTTAGCGTCGTCGTCAAGTTTGTTTCCGCAATTCTGACAAAACATAATTTTTCTCCTATTTCATTTATTTCAAACACAAATATTATATGCGCTTATATTTGAGTTGTCAAGGTCTTTTCAATTATTTATAAAAATCAAGGTCTCTTTTTCGCTCTTCCGCTTTTTCGGGCGGATTTCATAACCTTCAACGGCATAGCCGATTGCGACGACTTCGGGAATACGCGTGCCTACGGGAAGGGATAATGCCTCGCAAATTTTCTTTTCGTTCCGCCAGCCGAGAATACAGCTTTGAAGTCCTGCCGCCTCTGCGGCAAGTACGAGATGCGCCGTTAAAATGCCGATATCGTTGTGCGTAAAATCGTTGTCCTTGATCCTTGCGCCCACCGAAGCGGTAATGTTTCCTTTGCTTTCCGTAATCGCAATAAGGGCGGGGGCTTCGGAAGCGAATTTATTCATGCCCATATCCTGTAAGCCCCTTGCAAGCGTCTTTGCTTTTTCTCCCGTGACTGCATAAAGCTTCCATGGTTGGGCGTTACAGGCGGAAGGGGACAGAAGCGCCAAACGGCATATGCGCTCTAAGAGCGCGGGGGCTACGGTTCTGTTGCCGTCAAACGCGCGGCAGCTTTGGCGGGTGAGATAGAGCTGTTCCAATTCATCAAGATTCGTCATGTTTTGATTATATCGTTGCGGATAGAATTTGTCAAGCGCAGACAAAATTGGAGCGCGATTGTTTTAATGTGATAAATCATTGCTTTTTTCGTTTGCGTGTGTTATAATATGATTGTCTTTAATATTGTGTGCGAAAACGAAAGAAATTCAATTCGGAGACCATGATCGCATGGAGAATATTACGGAAAATAAACCCGGTGACGGGATAAAAGATAATAACGAAACAGAGTCGGTTGTTCCCGAATCGGGGGACGGCGCTTTTGAAGATGCAAAAGAAAATAATTTCGCGCAGGAAGTCATAAACACAGTCAATGAAAAAGTCGGGGTAACGGAGGAGGAACTTGAAGCGGTTCAAACAGAGCCTGCGGAAAATCCCGAAATTGTTTTATACCGCAAAAGGGGCTTTCGTTACGGCAGTTACCTTTTCGTCAAGCGGACGTTCGATATAGTGACTTCTTTTTTGGTGCTTCTCACATTTTCGTGGCTGTATTTGATTTTGACCTTCGCGGTGTTTGTCAACGACGGCGGAAAGCCTGTTTATAAGCAGAAGCGCGTCGGCAAAAACAGAAAAACCATTTATCTTTCCAAATTCAGGAGTATGGTAAAAGACGCGAATAACTTTGAAAAATATCTTACTCCCGAGCAGATGGAACAGTACCGCACAGAGTACAAAATCGACAATGATCCCCGCATTACGAAGATCGGAAAGTTTTTGCGTAAAACAAGTCTTGACGAACTTCCGAACATTTGGGCGGTATTTACGGGTAAAATTTCCGTCGTCGGACCTCGTCCGCTGATCAGGGAAGAAATCGACGAAAAGTACGGAAAAGACGGGGCGAAGCTTCTTTCGGTGAAACCGGGGCTTATCGGCTGGTGGGCAGTGAACGGTAGGAGCAATACGACTTACACAAGCGGTGAAAGACAGGCGCTCGAACTTTATTATGCGGAGCACTGCTCGTTCGGACTTGATACGAAAATATTCTTTAAGGCGATCGGAAAAGTCTTTAAACGCGACGGTGCAAAGTAAGGGCGGCGTTTCTTGCATGTATAAATTTTTTGATAAAAAATGCGGGGAATCCCGCGAAATCGGTTGACAGATTTTGTAAACTTTGTTAGAATAATCAAGCGTTAGGTAATGCGGGTGTAGTTCAATGGTAGAATTCCAGCCTTCCAAGCTGGCTGCGTGGGTCCGATTCCCATCACCCGCTCCACTCTTTTGCAAATGAAAGAGGCGCCAAAGTCCTTCTTCCACGCGTAATGCGCCTGTAGCTCAGGTGGATAGAGCAACGGCCTTCTAAGCCGTGTGTCAGGAGTTCGAGTCTCTTCAGGCGCACCAAATTATATGGCGGGTGTAGCTCAGTTGGTTAGAGCGCCAGATTGTGGCCCTGGAGGTCGTGAGTTCGATTCTCGTCGCCCGCCCCACTCTATTAAATAATGGGGTGTCGCCAAGTGGTTAAGGCACCGGATTTTGATTCCGGCATTCGTTGGTTCAAATCCAGCCACCCCAGCCATAACGGCCCATTAGCTCAGACGGTAGAGCACTTGACTTTTAATCAAGGTGTCTGGAGTTCGAATCTCCAATGGACCACCAATATGCACCTTTAGCTCAGTTGGTAGAGCAAATGACTCTTAATCATTGGGCCCAGGGTTCGAGTCCCTGAAGGTGCACCAAAGACGATAAAGGTTGAACCTTTAATTCGTCAATAGCCTTGTCGTTATCGGCAAGGCTTATTTCTTTAATGTCCTTTTCGTTGCCGAAAGTCAGATACGTTATAATATGGTCGTCGTACACAAACACCTTGTAAACAAGGTTGTCAATGAGTGTTTTTTGGTATTCCTTGTCTGCGGGGTCGCCTTTGAGCATTTCCGCGATAAAGTCAACGATTTTCTCTTTCGTGAATTTCTTTCCGCGTTCAAGTTCTATTTGCGCCTTGCTTGCCGATAGGTCTTTTATCAGTATTTCTATCTCTTGCATTTTCCGCTCTATGTTCGCCCGTAGCATATCGTTCCGTGCCAAAATAAAAGCGTTTGTCAGTTGCTCCGCCTCGTCTTTCGCGTGCCATATGCGTGCCTCTATGCTCCGCAAACTGTCCTCGCCCGTGCGGTGTTCGTAATAGTTTATTGTGTCTTGCGCGACAAGTTCGGCGTTTTCCCGTCTGCTCAAAAAGTCGTAAACGGCGTTCGCAACCGTAAATTCAAGGTTGTTTTTGTTCTCGCTCGATTTATGACAACCGCCTTTCCGCTTGCGGTGGCAAATGTAATAGTAATGTTTTTGTCCCGTGTGGCTCGTACCGCCGCCCGCCGTCATACTGTCGCCACAGTAGCCGCAAAAGGCTTTTCCCGTGAGTATATACGGCTCAACCGCCGAATTTGCGCCCGCTAATATTTTGTTCTTTTCAAGCCGCTTTTGCACCGCCGCGAAAGTGGCTTTGTCTATGATTGCAGGGTATGTATGGTCGCAAACTCTCGTGCCGTGCATACAGTCGCCCGTAAATTTGCGGTTAGATAACCAATTTTCAAACGTGCGGTATGTAAAGGGCTTGCCGTTGTAAAGAACGTGCCGCTTGTTCAACTCGTCTGCGATTTCCTTTTTCGGCGTTCCGTGCGCGTATTCCGTGAATATGTAACGGACTACTGCGGCTTGTTCCTCGTCTATGGCAACGCGGTGTATAATGCCCTTGTTGCCGCGCTTGTCGGTGTCAATGAGTTTATACCCGTAAATGAGATGCCCGCCGCAATACGTTCCGTTTTTAACGCTCGTGTCAAGCCCGTCGTGTACGCGCTTGGAAAGGCGTTGCGAATACTTTTCGTCGTTCCATTCCAAAAACATTTCGTAGAACTCGCCGCCCTCGTCATTGCTTACGGGTTCGGTTGCCGAAACAACCCGTATGCCGTACCGCTTTTTCAACTGCGCCTTATACATTATGCTGTCCACGCGATTACGGGCGAAACGGTCAAACTTATATACTATGATTTGCTCGAACGCGCCGCTTTCGGCGTCGGCTATCATTTTTTGAAAGTCGGGGCGGTGGTCGTTCGTTCCCGAACGTGCTTTGTCCTTGTAGGCTTTTACAACGGTGTAGCCGTTGCTTTCGGCGTACTCGGTGCAAATGCGAATTTGCCCCTCAATGCTTTGCTCGTTTTGCCCTTGCGAGGAATAGCGGGCGTAGATAACTGCGTTTTTGTTCATTGTCTGCTCCTTTGCGCCGTCTGCGTGTGTGCGGACTGCGGCTTAAAAATTTTGTTGTTCGCTTTGGTGCTTACCGTCTTAACCAGCCAAAAATGCCGCCGCAGGCAAATTGTCAAGGGTTTGCGCCGTAGGCGACGACGGTTTTATGCCTTACGGGAGATAAATCGTCGCCCTTTACAATTTGTCAAGGTGGCGTATTCCATCCACAGACGGTAAGCACAAGCGAATAACAAAATATAAAGTTATTACAGAAAATTTTTTTGTGCTATGCTGATATTATATCATACAATGAACGAAAAGCCAAACAAAACGCTTGACTTTTCTTTACTGAAAGTATTATAATTTTACTAACAGTAAAGTTTAGGAGCGTACTATGAACACAAGATCACAAAGAACTATCACATTTAACCGTCGTAACATTTTAGACGCCGCCGACAAACTATTTTGCAAAAACGGCGTTGAAAAGACGACAATGGAACAACTTGCGGCAGAGGCAGGTTATAGCAAGCCCACATTATACGGCTATTTCAAAGATAAAGATGAGGTTTATTTTGCGCTCGTTTTGGAGTTTATGGAAAAAATAGTCGTTAAAGTAGATAAAGCAATAGACGAACAAACCGCTTTTAACGATACGTTTTCAAAAATTTGTCAAGACGTTTTTCGGCTTGCAACCCGCTACCCGCTCTATTTCGAGGGACTAATAGGAACGATTAACGTTAACATCAAAGCCGACGATACACCGCAAATTTACAAAGACATATACCGCTTGGGCGAAGTCTTAAATGAAAAACTATTAAACATTTTACAACAAGGAAAAGATGAGGGCGTTATCAATACCGCGCTTGATAATTCGGCAATTTTGCTATTCGTTTGGAGTTCGGTTGCGGGTATTATCAGAATGATAAATCACAAAAAGGACTATTTGAAAATGTTGCAACTGAACGAAAAAGACTTTTCGGCGTTCTGTTTTGAACGGCTGCTGTGTGCTTGCAAATAAGGGGGAAAACTATGACAAGGAAAAAGAAAGTTATGATTATTGTATTTTCAATTTTAGGCGCGGTCATTATCGCGATGTCCGCGGTTCTGACTGTGGCGGCAATTATGGGCAGACCTTTAAAAGTCAATCCGTCGCGCAAATTGGACGGCATAAACGACGATATTCAAAATGCGCTGTGGTATTCCTCTATTGCGGCTAACTCACATAATACGCAAATGTGGAGCGTTAAACTTTACCCCAACGAAAACCGCTTGCAAATTTCAATAGACGAAAGTCGCGTATTAAATGTAGTTGATAGTGAAAAACGCGAGGCGTATATTTCGCTCGGTTGCTATATTGAAACAATGAGCGTTGCGTTTAGCGCATACGGCTATGATACACAAATAAACTGCAACGATTTGTCCGTGCAAGTTGCATATCAAAAACGCGATAATGCAACTGTCGATACCACCAAACTTTCATTGATTGATAAACGGCATACCGATAAATCGGCGTACTCAAACGGAAAAATCGAACAAAAAACGGTAACTGCCTTATTAAATAAATATTCGGCTATAACGCTCTATCAAAACGGCGACGAAAATTTTGATTATATAAAACGCATTTCAATGGATGCCGTTACGGTGCAGTCGGCTAATCAAGCATACCGCGACGAATTAGCGGAATGGATGCGCTTTTCCGATAAGGAAGCTGAAAACAAATTAGACGGCATAACCGCCGATATGATAGGCTTAAAAGGTATAGTCAAAACTTTCTATTATTGGACGACGACAAGAGAAAGCGCAAAAGGCGATAAATTCGCGCAACAAGGAATTGACACGGCAAAAAAGCAACTGAATAATTGCGGCGCGTTCGCCGTTATGACGGGCGGCAATACTTTTGAGGAATTGATTAACACGGGCAGAAAAACGCAAGCATTTTGGTTTGACTGTACCGAAAACAATATAGCCGTTCAACCCTTTTCCGCCGCATTGGAAACTCAACCATTTTGTTCGTCTATACAAACCGATTTAGGCGTTACCGCGCCTGTGCAAATGATTTTACGGTTGGGCTATGTGGACGAATACGGCGCGAATTGCGGGTTGCGGCGTAATCTTTCCGACTATATCGAGGTTGTATGACAAATTAAATTGTATGCCCCGACTGCGGGCATAAATTGTTCAAGGCTGGCGACGGTTCGAACGCGGAAATACTTTGTCCGAAATGCAAATTGAAATTACAAATAGAAATCAAGGACAGCAAAATAACTATTCTAAAAGTATTATCAGATAAAACCTAACAACCGAATAAAACTTTATCAAAAATAAAGAATTGAGTGTACGAAAGTAAAACGATAAAACAACTTTCGGGAGCAGTAAATGGCGCACTCAATTCTTTTTTTATACTTAGATACCTCATAAAACGCCTATACCCTCGCAATGGAATATCGGGCAGTAATCGCACGCACGTTTACGGCTGGCGTTTGTTAAAGGCGTTAAAACTCTCTATGAAAGAGTATAAACCCGACAAATTTTCAAGGCTTATAAAGTCTGAAAGTTTGTCGGGCTTTTTTTATTTACAAAAGATTTTTATAAAACCCTTAACTCAAAGGCTTGCCGCGCATATAAGCGGAGGGCTATCTATATGCAAGTAATCAAATACAAATTTGCGGACGGCACTACTAATGAAGTTGAGGTTACGGAAGAATTATATAATATACACTTGGAATTATTACAACAAGAAAAGCGCAATCATTGGCGCGAAACACGGCGGCATACCTCTTTGTATTACTTTACCGATATGGGTATAGACTTCGAGGACACGCGCACGGAAAACCCGCTCGATTTATACATACGAAAAGAAAATATCGCAAGCATACGAAAAGCAATGTTATACCTTACGGACAAGCGGCGCGAACTTATAAAAAAGGCGTACTTTCAAAATATGTCTTTTCGCGCCATCGCAAAAGAACAAGGCTTATCGAAATCGGCAATATCGCAACAGATGAAAACGGTATATAAGCATTTGCGGAAACATTTGGGGGCGTAGCGTTATGAAAAAAGAACTGTATCAAGCCGTTGCGTATGTCGCGTTACGCAATAAAGACGGCTCGCCTATGATAAACGTACCCTTGTATGTCAAGGTGTCTGAAATCAATAAAAGCGGTATGACGGAAGCGCAAGAAAGCGTTATGCACCGTATATCGGCAATAATGATTAAACGTAACCAAAAGCAATTAAGCGATTATTTTGCCAACGCAAACAAAACGGCAATGTGCGCGGGCGGCTTGCCGCCAGCGCGTGGCGTATAGTATTACCTACGCCACTATGTAACACTGTAACACTTTTGGCGTAAAAAACGTAAAATCTTGTAAGTCTATGACGAAAAATATTTATCTTGTTTTATGCCCATTAGGGTGGGTTCTCTTGGGTGGGAGATAGTAAAACGGCAACGAGCCTAAACTCATTGCCGTTTTACTATTACCTTTTTGCGACAAAGCCCGCAACCCCGTTTACAAATACGTATTTAAGGTTCAAACTCTGTCTGTCTTGGTGCACCAATCATAACGTAAGTTGAACCGTGTTTGACTTGCGTTATTTTTTGTGTTGAAATAATCGAGCTGTTATGATAGTGTAAAGGCCGTAAAAAAGAGAGATTTTAACGGGGCGAATCTTTTGGTGGTTTCACGGAAGTTATCAAATAAGGAAAAAATTTTAAAAAGCGGTCAAGAGGGTTGACATTTACAAAAAAAAGAGGTATAATTTATATGTTGCCGTGATTTCCCGTGTGGGAAGTCACGGTCGTCTTTATTAAAAAACGCGTAAAAGCGCGAAAAGAGGAGCAATATGGCAGACAAGTTTTTTATGACGAAAGAGGGGTTGGAAGCCGCAAAGAAACAGCTTGATTATCTGACGCGCGTAAAGCGTGCTGAAATCGTAGAACGCATTCAGGAGGCGCGCAGTCACGGCGATCTTTCCGAGAACGCGGAATATGATGCGGCGCGGAACGAGCAGGCGGCGAACGAAGGGGAGATCTCCGAGCTCGAATATAAAATCCGCAATGCGGAAATCATCGAGGAGAACGACGATAAATCGCTCGTGCACATCGGCTCCGTTGTAACCGTTTACGACGCCGATATCGAGGAAGAGACCGTCTACACGATCATGGGCACGACTGAGGCGGACGCAATGAGGGGCATTGTTTCCAACGAATCTCCCGTGGGCGCGGCGCTCCTGCATCATAAAAAAGGCGAAACCGTCTCCGTAAAAGCACCTGACGGCGAATATAAATTAAAGATTTTAAAGATCAGCTAAGTTTTATCCGCCGCGCACAAATGCGGCATTAAGAGGACTCATATGGAAGAGAACGAGAATTTAGAGGAAGAGCGTGCGCTTCACGAGCAGGCGCTTGTCCGCCGCGAAAAGTTAAAGAAATTGCAAGCGGAGGGGAACGACCCCTACCGTAAGACGAAGTACTCCGTGACTGCGGAGTCGTTGCTTTTGAAGAACGACTTTGAAAAGTGGGAGGGCAAAACCGTCTCGATCGCGGGAAGGCTCATGTCCCGCCGCGTGATGGGGAAGGCTTCCTTCTCGCACATAGCCGACCGCGAGGGGCAGATTCAGGTCTATATCACCCGTCAGGACGTGGGCGAGGAAGTTTACGCCGCCTATAAAAAGGACTACGATATCGGCGATATCGTGGGGATCGAAGGCTTTGTTTTCAAAACGCAGACGGGAGAAGTGACCGTTCACGCAACGCACCTTGAAATGCTTTCGAAGGCGCTTCTTCCTTTGCCCGAAAAGCACAACGGGCTTACGAACGTCGATATGAAGTACCGCCTTCGCCATATCGATCTCATCATGAACGAGGACGTGAGAAAGACCTTCTTCCGCCGCGCCGAGATCATTAAGAGCATTCGCGGATATCTCGATTCGCACGGGTTTATCGAGGCGGATACCCCCATACTTCTCCCGCTCGAAATCGGAGCGGACGCGCGTCCCTTCAAAACGCATCACAACGCGCTCGATCTGGATATGTATCTGAGAATCGAAACGGAGCTCTATTTAAAGCGTTTGATCGTAGGCGGCTTTGAAAAAGTATACGAAATGGGAAGGATCTTCCGTAACGAAGGAATGGATTCTTCGCACAACCCCGAGTTTACGACGGTCGAGGTGTATGCGGCGTACGTCGATTATGTAAGAGTGATGGACTTTGTAGAAGATTTGTATAAAACCGTCGCGCTTCAAACCTTGGGAACGACGAAGTTCACTTATCAAGGTCGCGAGCTCGACTTCGGCGTTTGGAAGCGCATGACCATGACGGAAGCCGTCAAAGAATATTCGGGCGTCGATTTCGGTAAAATTTCCTCCGACGAGGAGGCGCAGAAAATCGCAAAAGAAAAGGGCGTTGATTTGGAAGAGGGCAAAAAGTCGAAAGGGCATATCCTTGCCGCATTCTTCGACGCGTTTGTTGAGGACAAGCTCATCGATCCCACGTTCATTTACGATTATCCCGTGGAGATTTCTCCGCTTGCAAAGCGCAAACCGGACGATCCTTCCATGACGGAGCGCTTCGAATATTTTGTGATGGGAATGGAACTCGGCAACGCTTTTTCCGAGCTCAACGACCCGATCGATCAAAGGAAGCGCATGGAAGAGCAGGCGGAAAAGAAGCGCCAAAAGGGCGCGAACGCCGAAGTGGACGAGGACTTTTTGGACGCGCTCGAACACGGAATGCCCCCTACGGGCGGGCTCGGTTTCGGCGTTGACCGGCTTATAATGATTCTTACGGACAGCCCGTCTATTCGCGACGTGTTGCTGTTCCCGACCATGAAACCGAAAAAGTAAATTCACGAAAGGATAACGGGGAGGACTATGGACGCACGGATCACCAAACAGCGGCTTGCGAATATGCTTTCGTACGATTGGCTTAAAATCATCGGAGCGATCGCCCTTGCGGCGGTAGTATTCTGCGTATTCTTTATGATGATCGCAACGCGTGCCACCGCAGGACAGACCTTCTACGTCTACGCTTACAGCGGTCTGGCGGAGGGCGCGGAGTTTTCCCGTCTCGGCGACGATCTGAAAGCGCGTAACGTGTTTGCCTACGATATCCTCGATACGGGAAGCGAGACCTTCTCAAAGAACGGCTACGGAAACTCCGTGTTTATGGCGCGGCGTTCAACGGGAGAGGGGCGTGTGATGTTCGTGGACGACGTGCGCACGGAGAGCGAGGATGGGAAAGTAAGTTCCACACTTTTGAGCTTTATCGAAGGGGAGGGAACGGAACAGGAGAATTTTTCGATCTTTCTCGATCCCCAGGCGTTCTTGAATGACTGTGAAAATTATTTGAAGAATTTCTTCGGCGAAGACCTTTCCGAAGAATTGAATACGGAAAAAGCGCGCAGTGCGTTTATGGCGCGAAACGGGAAGGACAAGCGTTACCGTACTTCCGCCAAAAAGGAGGCGGGCGTTTTACAGGAAAGCGAAAGGCTTAAAAAACTGAAGGACGACTTCCTTGCGGTAAAGGAAGCGGTTCGAGAATCGCTTCTTAGTTATGTGACCTATACGGGCTACGGTGACAAAACGCATACGCTCGGTTTTTCCATGAGGCAGATCAATAAAATTACTTCGCTTGTTTATTACACCGCCGAAGAGGACGGCAAAAAGGTTCAGAAGAAGGACGATTTGGTGCTTTGCCTCTTCGACAACGGTACCCGTGAGGGCGATTTAAAATACGAAACGGTGAACTTTCTAGCCTATCTTCTGAGGACTTATAAATGATCCGCGGAAAGATCGCAAAAATGCTCTGCGGGCAGAAGAGACAGATCTCTTTTCATACCCCCGGTCACAAGAAGAGAGGCGCGGATATTACCGAGCTCAGTTATTCCGACAATTTGTTTTCTCCGCACGGCGTCATCAAGGCGGCGCAGGAGGAAATTGCGGAACGGCTCGGTGCGTACCGCACCTTTTTTTTGACGGACGGAAGCACCGCGGGCGTACACGCCATGCTCTTTGCCTTGAAAGAAAAGGGGGTAACGCGCATTGCGCTTTCCCCTTATTCACATCCGAGCGTTACGGGCGGATGTAAACTGTTGGGGATCGAATGCGTGTTTATTTCTGTTCCGCTGAAAGAAGGGATGCCCTTACAGCCCGCGCCGTCGGAGACGGAGAAGGCTCTTCGGAATGCGGACGCGCTTTTGCTGACGTCGCCCGACTATTACGGGTTTCTCCCGGATCTTGCCTTTGCAAGGGATTTGACGGCAAGGGAAAAAAAACCGCTTGCGATCGACGGCGCGCACGGAAGCCATTTTCATTTCGATCGGATCCGCTATGCGGGGCGTTACGCCGATATGTGGGTGGACGGTGCGCATAAGTCTCTGCCAGCGCTCACGCAGGGCGCTGCGGTCAGCGCAAAGAGCGGGGAGTGGGCGGACGCGCTCGAAGAGGGAGTGCGGATTTTTCATACTTCTTCGCCCTCCTATCCGATTCTTGCAAGTGTGGAAGAGGCGTTTTTGTATCCGCGTAAACCTGAAACGGAGAGGGCGGCGGAAGAGTTCAAAAAGAATATCGGCGCAGTCGGAAACGACGATTGGACGAAGGTTTTGATCCGCTACGGAAAAAATGCGGATGCGGTCGAAAGGTTTTTGGAGTCGCGCGGCGTATATCCCGAGTTCAACGACGGAAACTATATTTTGTTCTATCTTTCTCCCTGCACGAAGAAAGGGGAACTCAGAAAACTCGCGGGACTTTTAAAAAAGTGCCCCGCGCCCGAAGCGTGGGAGGGGGAAGTCCTCGCCGCAAAAGTTTCAAACGCGCAGTGCGGCGCTATTGAATATATTCCTTTAAAAGAAGCGGTCGGAAGGCTCTGCGCCGAAGACGCGGGGATATTCCCGCCCTCGCTTCCCGTAATAAGGAAAGGGGAACGAATTGCAACGGAGGCGGTTTGCCGTCTTGAAAACGCGGTTCACGCGTTCGGCTTGAAAGATGGAAAGATCGCGGTCTATACGGAAAAAGAATGATTACGTTACTGCATTCCACAAATGCATATCTTGCGATGAAGAGGGACGTTTCGCCCTCCACGCTTATCGTGTTTCCGGACGCGAAATATCTTCGCACGCTCTTAAAGGAATGTGCAAAGGCGTTCTTCGGCGAGAGCGATAAAAGGCGCTGCGCGCTCATCGACGGAGAGACGTATTCCGACTGTCTGATTCTGCCCGCAAAGGGGGCGAAATTCACCGTAGACGATGCGGCGCGTATCGTGGACGAGAGCCTTCTCCATCCCGTGGAAGAGGAGAAAAAGCTCTTCGTGCTGGACGCGTTCGATACGGCTTCCGCGCTTGTGCAGAATAAACTTTTAAAAATTTTGGAGGAGCCGCCTGCGGGAGTTTATTTTCTTCTGGGCGCATCGGGAGAGGGGGCGGTCCTGCCAACGGTGCTCTCCCGTATGAGAAAGCTGACGGTCCCTCCCTTTTCGGAAGAGGCGGTGATCACAGCGCTCACGCGCAACCATGCGGGAGATGGGAAACTGAGCCGCGCCGCGGCGGCTTCGGGCGGGGTGTATTCCCTTGCGGAAGAGCTCTTATCGGGCGGAGATAATTTCCGCATTGCGGAACGGCTCTTCGAGGGGTCGGAGCTTGAAACGCTCTGCCGAGAGGCGGAAAAAATCAAAGACAGGGGCGCGCTTTTTGCGGCGCTTTCCCTAACGGCGCGGGATTTGCTCTTTTATCGCACCGGTCAGGGTCGGTTTGCTTCGTTAAAGGGCGAAAGCCTGAAAAAACTTGCAAGCGGCTATCCCGAGGGCGCGTTGCTCTCGGCGGCGCGTTTGATTCAGAACGCCCGACGAGAAGTCGAATTCAACGCTTCCGTGCGCCAAGCCCTGTATCATTTGGGGCTCAGAATTCAGGAGGAGAAAACAAAATGGCAAAAGTTGTCGCAGTAAGATTCAGACAGGGAGAAAAACCCTATTATTTCAGCGCGGGCAAACTCAACCCGCAAAAAGGGCAGGGCGTCATCGTGGAAACTGCGAAGGGGAACGAGTACGCCGTCGTTGAGGAGGGCGAGACGGAAGTGGACGACAAAGAGATCGTCGCTCCCTTAAAGCCCGTCGTGCGCATTGCAACGGAAAAGGACGAGGAACTGCGCAAGGCGAACCGCGCACGCCGCCCCGAGGCAATCAAGATATGCAAACAAAAGATCCGCGAGCACGGATTGAATATGAAGCTTGTCGATTGTGAGTTCAACTTTGACGGGAGCAAGGTCGTTTTCTTCTTCTCGGCGGAAGGGAGGGTGGATTTCAGAGAGCTCGTCAAGGATCTGGCGTCCGTCTTTCATACCCGTATCGAGCTCCGTCAGATCGGCGCGCGCGACGAAACGCATCTTTTGGGCGGGGTCGCCCCCTGCGGAAGGGAGGTTTGCTGTGCAAACTGTATGCCCGAATTCCGCCGCGTCAGCATAAAAATGGCGAAGAATCAGGGACTTTCTTTAAACCCCGGCAAGGTGAGCGGGCTTTGCGGAAGACTGATGTGCTGCCTTTCCTATGAGAACGACTACTACGCCGAGGCGTACAAGAAATCGCCCAAGGTCGGTTCGTCGGTCACGACGCCCGAAGGAAAGGGAACGGTCGTCACCGTGAATATGTTAAAAATGATCGTGCGCGTAAAGATTGAAAAGGACGGCGGCAACTTCGTCTACCGCGACTTCCCCGTCGATAAAGTAGGCTTTCGCAGAAATGCCGAGAAAGAGGAAGAAAACGATAATTCCGACGAAGAATAAAAAAATTGTCAAAAAAACTTTACTAACCCGTACGAGTGTGATATAATATAGGCATCTTTATAGACGGAGGTTTCACCGATGGCACATAAAATTACCGACGAGTGCGTTTCTTGCGGCGCCTGCGCGGATACCTGCCCCGTAAATGCGATCGCTCCCGGCGACGCGACTTACGTCGTAGATCCCGACGCTTGCATCGACTGCGGCGCTTGTGAAGACGGTTGCCCTGTGGGTGCAATCACAGCTGAGTAATGAAAGCTAAAAAAAGCGCGGAGTGTTTTCCGCGCTTTTTTTATACACGCTTCCTTTGAATGTAAGTGCCTTATTATTATGAAATCGATCGACTACCTCAACGAACAGTATCAAATCATACAGGACAGCGACCTTTACAAATTTACTTCCGACTCCCTTTTGCTGAGCCGATTCGTCAAAGCGCAAAAAAACGAAACCGTCGCCGACTTCTGCGCGGGCGGCGGGGTCGTGGGACTGAATTTCTTTGCGGAGAACACAGGCATTTCTTCCGTGACTTTTTTCGAGGCGCAGGAAGAATCCGCCGCGCTCTGTAAAGAGTCGGTATCTTTGAACGGACTTTCGGATAAAATGAAAGTCGAAAACGTGCGCCTGCAAGAGATCCCTGCGGAGTATATTGAAAAGTTTTCGCTGATTTTATGCAATCCGCCCTTTGAAAACGCGGGTTTTGAAAATGCCGATCCCAAAAAAGCGAGCTGTAAAAAGGAGCTTGCGCTCACGCTGGAAGAACTTGTAAAGAGCGCGAAGCGCTGTTTGAAATTCGGCGGAAGATTCGTTCTCTGTCACCGCGCCGACCGTGCGGCGGAAGTGATTTATACCCTGCACGAAGCGGGGTTGGAGCCCAAGCTCATACAGTTCGTCACGGGAAAAGCGGGGCGCGAACCTTATCTGGTTTTAATAAGCGCCAAGAAGGGCGCCAGGAAAGGCGTAAAAGTTTTAAACGAAAAGGTAAATGAGGGGAATTGACATGATTTATTTTGCGGCGACGCCGATCGGGAATTTAAAGGATATCACCCTGCGCGTTTTGGAAACGCTCAAAGAAGCGGACGCTGTTTTCTGCGAAGACACCCGCCGCACATTAAAGCTGCTTTCGGCTTACGGAATTAAAAAGCCGCTCTATGCCTGTCATAAATTCAATGAGAGCGAAGCGGCGGAAAAAGTTATCGCGCTCTCCCGCGAAGGGAAGAACGTCGTGATCGTCTCCGATGCGGGTATGCCCGTCATCTCCGATCCGGGCGCGGTCGTTGCCCGAAAGCTGAATGAGGCGGGAGAAAAGTTCACGGTGCTCCCAGGCGCGTGCGCTTTCGTGAGCGCGCTCGCGCTCTCGGCGTTTCCCGCCGAACGGTTTACTTTTCTGGGATTCCTGCCCGATAAGACGGGAGAGCGGAAGCGCTTTCTCGAACGCTATCAAGAGGTGCGCGAGACGCTTATCTTCCACGCTGCGCCGCAGGACGTGGACGCGTATATCAAAGTCATGTACGAGGTGTTCGGCTCCCGTCCCGCCTGCGCCGTGCGCGAGATCACCAAAATACATGAGGAAGTGATCCCGTTCGATTTAAAAGACGGCTTTGCGGGTGAAAAGCGCGGGGAGTTCGTGCTTCTTGTCGGGGGCGCGGAGGAAAAAGAAAACCCCCTCAACGCGTTGAGCGTGAGAGAGCATTTGCAAAAATATTTAAGCGAAGGTTTAAACAAGAAAGAGGCAGTCAAAGCTGTTTCCCGCGACAGGGGCGTTCCCAAAAACGAAGTGTATCAAGCGGCGATCGATCTATGATTTTTTTTCTTTTTTCCGAAAAACCTTTCTGATCGACTTGGTTTCCGCATAAATTGATTTTAGCGATTCCGTAACCTCTTCGCCATGATCGGCGATGAACGAGAACACCGTTCTCAAAGTCGTAATCTGAATTCCCGCTTCGGTATCGAGGCGGATAATTTTTTCGTAAGGGATTGCGAATTCGTAGCGGTCGGTCACGATAACCGCGCCGCGGGTGAGCAGGTAGCAGTGTGCGCAGGGATTTCCCTGACGGTATTTTTTGGTGTTGCTGATAAAGATGATCTGCGCCACAACGACTCCCGCAACGACGACCGCGGAGGCGATGCCGAATATCGTCCAGGTGAGTGTTTCAACGAGAAGGGTGCTCAATAAGAGCGAAAATAAAAGAAGCACTGCAAAAATGAGAGATGGAATCAGATATTGCGTCAGATAGCGATCGTGACGGGAAGTCGTCCCTGATGCGGAGCACATGATTTTTCCGAGAGATTCGCCGTAAACCGTTTTCACATAGTCGTTGTCCAAAAGCGTGTCGGCGCAGACGGGTACGACGAACTTCCATGCCTCATGCAAGGGAACGCCGCCGAGCGTTACGCTCTTCGTGAGCTCCCGTGCCGTAGAAAACACCTGCGGTTCGTCCGTCTCGTCGGCAAATAAAAATACGGAAGATCCGTCGTCGCCGTCTTCCCGCGCGATCAGATATTCTTTCGATTCGTAAGTAAAATCAAGTTTTGCGATCTCTTTGGTCGCAAGAGATTTGGTAAACGATTCAAGTGAAATCATATGCCTTATTCTACCATATCCGCTCGATTCTGTCAACATAAAGAAGTTGCAAGAATTTCCAAACCGTGCTATAATGCGTAAACGAACAGTTTTAAAAGCTGAACGGTTTGTTTTTTTCGCTTTTAAAACTTTGTTCGGCGGACAAAGGAGTAAAGAATGAAAATTATAAAAAACGCCCGTTTCGGAGAGGAACGCGCACTGTATGCAAGCGAAGATTTAAGATTGGAGAACGTCTGTTTCGACGGGGAAGAGGACGGTGAGAGCGCGCTCAAAGAGAGCCGCAATATCGAGGCGGAAAACTGCTTTTTCAATCTTCGCTATCCCTTTTGGCATATAATGAAATTGAAGATCGCAAATTCCGAGATGACGCCGCTCTGCCGCGCCGCGCTCTGGTATTCGCAGGATATTCTCATCAGAAATACGAAAATGCACGGGATCAAGGCGCTCCGCGAATGTGCCCGCGTCGGCGTTTACGACGGCGATATCGTCTCTCCCGAATTCGGTTGGTTCTGCGACGGCGTTTCCATGGAGAACACGGCCGCCGAAAGCGAATATTTTATGATGCGTTCACGCAATCTTAATTTTAAGAAGGTGAACATGAAGGGAAAGTATTCCTTCCAATATATAGAGAACGCCACGTTCGAGAACTGCTCTTTTGATACGAAAGACGCGTTTTGGCATTCCAGGAATACGACCGTGAAGAATTCCTTCGTCAAAGGAGAATATCTCGGTTGGTATGCCGAAAATCTGACCTTTATCGATTGCGTGATCACTGGCACGCAGCCTCTTTGCTACTGCAAGGGTTTAAAACTCGTCAACTGTAAAATGATAGACGCCGATCTCTGCTTTGAAAAATCGGAGACGGAAGCAGAACTTACCGCTCCCGTTGTCAGCATTAAAAATCCCTACCGCGGGAAGATTTTCGTTCCCGAAGCGGGCGAAATTATCCGCGACGATCCTGCGTCTACGGGAGAAATCATTTTGACCGCGTCTTCGAAAAAGCAGGCGGGATAACGAAAAAGAGCGCATTTTGCCGCGAAACGGAGCTTCTTTTGTAAAAAATACCGCAAAACGATTGATTTTTCAGGGGAAGTATATTATACTTTAAAACAGAATCCTAATCGTGTAGGAGTATAACATTATGACGAAATTAAGAAAAACAGCTTTGGCGTTCGGCACTGCCTGCGCGGTTGCGTTCACGGGCGGTTTTGCCGCATTGAATGCACTTCCCGCAAACGCCGATACGAAATCGGGCAACCGCGGATATTACGGAACGAAACTTGACGGAATTGCCGGCGCGTTTTACGACGAGTTGGTTAAAATGACGGAAGATCCCGACGGGGAAGGAACAGAACTGAGCACGCTTCGCAAGGGCGAAAGCCACACCGTAACAAATAATACGGTCATTACCCAAACGTTGGCGGCAGAGTACGCTGCAGGCGATATGAATCTTATAAAGCAGTTCGGAGCTGCGCTCGATTGCTTCCGTTACGATTATGCCGATCTTTTTTATGTGAATTTCGACCGTCTTACCGTTCATGTGACGGAGAAGAAAACGGAAACGGGCGGCGGCAATGAGGGCGGCGAACCCGGCGGTGATCAGACTGCTCCCGAAGCCACAGAGGGAGAAACCGACGGCGGCGAAGGTGATCCTACGCCCGATCCCGCACCCGAATATGTTATAACGATCGGCGCGGGCAGAGCGGTTTCCTATTTGTTATTTGATCCCGATGAACTCAACGGAACGGCGGAGGCGCCCGAACCTCCCTCAGGCGGCAATGAGGGTGGCGAACCCGGCGGTGAACCTACTACTCTTGCGACCAAAGAAGGAGAGGGCGAGGCAGTACTTACGCTCTACGGGAAGTATGTGAGTGCGTACGAAGCGCTGATAGAAAAAGTCAATAACGTACTTCAACCGCCTGCGGAAGGAGGTGAAGCGCCTGCCGCTATAACTTACAGCAATTTTTCTGTGGAAGAAAGGGTAAAAGCCGTCAATAAAGTGCTCGGCGAAAGCTTTACCTACGGCTTCGGCAATAATTACGTAAACACGACTTATTTCATTACGGAAGCTAATAAACCGAACGCAAGCAGCGAAGGGTTCGCCCGCCTTTTCAAAACCGTTATGCACACGCTCGAAGTAGACGATTGTCTGATCGTTTCGGGCTACTACATGGTGAACGGTACGGCAAAGGCGTGCACCTGGAACTATGTAAAGGACGGCGGCAAATGGTACGGAGTAGACGTTGCAAACAATCTTACGAACGATAACAAGTATCTGCTTGCCACGGGCGATGTATTTTTCCTCGATCACTACGAGAACGGCGTCGTTTCTCTGTCAAACTACCAATTAAAATATCCCGAAACCGGAGAATTCGCGTTTGAAAATTACCACGTTGTCACGGGCGAGATTCAGGTTGCAAACGGCGCTCTCGGAAACAGAAACGGAATCGTCGTTGTCGAGTATAACGGCGAAAGAGGCGTTCTCTCTATCCGCGTTAAGAACGGAGAAGAATGGGGGGCATGGACTGCGCTTAACAACTACGAAACGGATAACCGCTTCAATATTCCTCAAACTCCCGAACCTCCCTCAGGCGGCGATGAGGGCGGCGGCAATGAGGGCGGCGAACCCGGCGGTGAACCGACTACTCCCGAGACCAAAGAAGGAGAAGACGTCGGGGATGGCAGCGGCGACGGTAATGGCGATACGCCGCCGACGATCGACGAAACGAATTGCAAAGTTGCTTACGATGCAGAAAAAGGACTTTACTACCTGTTCGACTTGGAGAACGGGAAGTACGAAATTGCCATTGTGAAAGACGGCGCGGTCGTCGAACGCAACGAGACCGTTGCTGAATCGATCGATCAAAAAGTCGTTTCCATTCCGCTTGTGGAAAACGATTTAAGATTAAAGGCGCAGGAGCTTAAAGAGACTGCGTTCGAGATCACGTTCGGCTCTAAGGTAAAAATCGGCAACGGAACTGAAGCCGTCGTCGACTTTACCGTCGACGCGCTCGAAGGGGCGGAATTAGAGTTCGTCAAAAAAATGTGTGCGCTCAAAACCGCTACGCTGTCGGAGGACGGGAACACACTCAGCTTTCAATTTAAACCCTGCGCTCTCACGCAGTACAGCGGGCTTAAATATACGTTCACTTTCCCCAACCTTGTAGAAGACGCGGAAAACGGAACGGCTGTTCCTCAGTCGTACTCCGTGGTGTTCAAGTATGAAGGGAATACGATCAGGGCGACCGGCGTTTCCGTCGGCAGTAATCTGTATACGGATATTGTCACGCAGCCTTCCCTTGTATTCAACAACGACCTCTCTCTTTCGGGGTGGAAATACGACGGAATTGACGCGAACGACAATATGATCGGCGCGCTTGCGCTCACGGCAGGCAAGATCAACGTATCCGAAGAACTTAACGCCGCGCTGAAAGAAGCTGTAACCGAAAATGGCGCAATCTTCAACGAGGGCGCATTCAATGTCGCTGCTCCTTCCGAGGGCGAAGGGGAAGGCGGAGAGGGAACTCCCGTAACGCCGAACTCCGTCGAAGCGTATTCTTTGAATCTTACTTTGGACGGAAAGGCTGTAACGATCCCTTCGGGCACTGCTCTTAAACTTTCCTTCCCGTATCCCGCAGGTCACGGACCGCAGGAAGGCGATGATACCGTATATAAAATATTCCAATTCAACAAGGATGAAAGCGGCAACATCGATTACACCGCGGCTCCCGCCGTTCTCGACGTTGTTGCGGCAAGGCAGGGCCTTATCGCTGCGGTGAACGATCCTTCCGCAAACTTCGTGATCGTTGCGTTTGATAAGGCTAAAATCAAAGGCGATTCCAAAGTCGTTCTGACCGAAACCACGGGCGTGGGCGGATCGATCGGCGGAAGCCCCGTTAATAAGGTTTCCGCAACGGGAAGCCAGACCTACACAATCAAAGCAGACGACGGTTATGTGCTTGATTTCGTTTCGGTAAACGGCGTAGCGAAAGATCTTCCCGAAGGAAACAACGGCACTTACACCTTCTCGCTGAACGGCGCTGATTTAACGAATACGACTTTCAACGTGTTGCGCGTAGAATTCAGACCTGCGGGCGAGAACGTTTCTGCGGACGATTATAAAGTAACGAACGGCTCCGCGGCGGGCTTTGTGACAGGTCAGCTTGAACGCGGTGAGTACAGTGCGGACGAAAAGAATTCGATTATAACGGATTATCCCGTCGGCGGCATTATCTTTGCGCCTAAGCCTCCCGTTATTCCCAATACGGCAAGCACGCAAATGCAAATGATCATTGTGCTCAGCGTTGTAGGCGGAATCGCTTTGATCGGTGCGATCGCAATTATTTACTGCGGCGCAATCAGACCCAAGATTTTAAGAGAACGCGAAGAGGAAGCGGCAAGAATCGCCGCTCAGCGCGAAAAGAGAGCGAACAGGAACAGATCCGGCTCTTCCTACGATTCGAAGAGAAGATAAGTAAATGAATAAAACCCCGCCGAGAGGCGGGTTTTTTATTTATCTGCTGAAAATCTTTAAGAGCCTCCGCATCGCGGAAGCACTTTTATTATTCGATTTCGATTTGACAGCTTTTCATAACGTCGAGCGCGGAAAGGTGATTTTTCTTCGTCGTGCCGGCGCAAGCGGCGGCGCATACTGCAATCTTTGCCTGCGGGCAGTATGCGCTTAACAGAAGCGCGTTTGATATCACACAGATGTCCGTGCAGATTCCCGCAAGCAAAATTTTATCGTAAAGACCGTCGCGGACGTATTTCATAAGCGCGACGCTTGCAAACGTCTCCTTTTCAAATACTTTCGCGTTGTCAATATAAATTCCGTCTACAAATTCAGCGCCCTTTGTTCCCCGGATGCAGTGGGGTACGGGCAGAAATTTTCCTTCACGCGTCTCTAAATAATTCTCGCCGTGCAAATCTTTTGTATAAACGATTTCCGTTCCCTTTGCGCGTTCGCGCTTTATGAGTTCCCGAACGGAAACAGCGGTTTCTTCGCCGCCTTCCGCTTTGAGCGCGCCGTTTACGAAGTCGTTTTGCATATCGACGACGATCAGCAACTTTTTCATAACGTTATCTTGTGCCGAATTTTTCTTTATAATTCTGAATGCACTTCGCAATGATTTCGACCGCTTCGTCGCGGTGTGCGATTTCTTTGACCGCCGTTTTTTTGTGTTCGAGCGATTTGTAAACCTCAAAGAAGTGCATCATTTCGTCGAAGATGTGTTTCGGCAATTCGTGAATATCGTAATAGCCGTTAAAAGTGGGGTCTTTGTGCGGGATCGCGATAATTTTTTCGTCGAGCGCGCCGCCGTCGATCATCTTAATGACTCCCACGGGATAGCAGTTCACAAGGGTCATGGGGTAGATCGTTTCGTTACAGAGAGCGAGTACGTCCAACGGGTCTCCGTCGTCCGCCAGCGTTTTGGGAATGAATCCGTAGTTCGCAGGGTATACGGTGGAGGTGTAGAGCACCCGATCGAGCTTTAAAAGTCCCGTTTCCTTGTCGAGTTCGTATTTTGCTTTACAGCCCTTCGGAATTTCGATGAGCGCTTCGAAGGAATTCGGTTTGATCCTTTTTTCGTCAATATCATGCCAAATATTCATAACGTGAACCTCTTTTTCTATTTTATCATATTTTAATAGCGTCCGCAATAAGCGCAGAAAAAATTTTTACGAAAAATTTTGCGTTTCCGCTTGAATATTACTTTGACATCCGTTCGATTTTATGATATAGTGTTATCGTTCTTAATTTAGTTTGCAGAAGTACCCAAGAGGCTCAAGGGGCTCCCCTGCTAATTGCGAAGCATGTCTTTACGGGGAGTCGCATAATCGGGGAAAATCTGCAACATATAGGAACGAATCGGGACGAGTTTTGACTACTCCCCAAACAGACAGAAAAATGCCCGAAATATGCCTATTTATTGCAGGATATTTCGAGGTAATAGACAATTTATAGACAATAGACAAATGTGGAAGTACTCAAGTGGCTCAAGAGGACGCCCTGCTAAGGCGTTAGCACGGATTTCCGTGGCGCGGGTTCAAATCCCGCCTTCCACGCCAATAAAAGAACCGATCGGAAAATACCGATCGGTTCTTTCGTTATACAACCGAAAGTAGTTCTTTCTCGATCCGCGTCATGGCGTTGTCGATGAGCACGTCGTCGGCGCTCGCATAATGCTCTGCGGTCACCTTATAGGACGAATGTCCCATCATTCTGAAAGTCGTGTCAAGGTCGATACCGAGCCGCTTACAGCCGTTTGCGAACGCATCGCGCAGCTTGTGAAGGGTCGTGTACTTCAATCCGTTCTGTTCGATAAACTTTGCGAAGTGGGTCGAGATCGTATTCGGCTGAATGTTCGATCCGTTCCTGTTGCAGCACACGAACGGACTCATGATTCCGTTGGTTGTCTTGAATGAATGCAATTCCTGATAAAACGCTTCGGAAACGATGAACGAGCGGCGGCGGTTCTCCGTCTTTTGCGTTTTGATGGTGGAATGCCCTTTAACGGTTATGACCGCTTTATCGAGACTAATACGGTACTTGCCGTTCTTCATTCGGCTAATATCCGTTTCCTGCAATGCGCAGACTTCCTCGCGCGTGGCGGAAAAGAAACAGGCGCAGAGCGTCGGGATATAGAGCTTTGAATTAGCCGCTTTCATGCAGGAGAAGAGCTCGCGCATGTCGTCGAAATCGTAGGCGGGGTACTTCTTGGGCTTGTACGTCGGCATATCGACGAAGTAAAACGGGTTTTCCCGCACCCACCGCTTTTTAATGGCGTAATTGAACGCCGCACGGACAGGCTTCCTTATCTCGTTGCAGGTGCAAGGGGAGGAACGGTGCATCTCGATAATTTTACCGAGAACGCGCTCGTTGATTTTTTGGAGCGGGAGATGATCGAGATATTCCGAGACATAGGAGAGATACTGCTCGTATTTTTCAATCGTTTTCGGCGAAGCGTTTTTGAGCTTTAAGCTCTCGAACCAGTGTTTTTTTAATTGTCCGAAGGTCATCTTCTCGGAGGAAATGTTTTCTCCCTCTAAGCGCGCCTTTTCTTGCAACTCCCAAAGCTGAGCGGCTTTCTTCGTCGGGAACCCGCTTTTATAGGGGCGCTTCTGCCGACCGAAGCAGTCTTTGTAGTAAAACCGCACGGCGTAATTCTTTCCTTTTTCAAGCTCGATTATCATAAGTTGCTCCTGTTTATCAAATTTTTAGCGGATCGGAACGGATAAAACCATCTTTAACAATAAATACAGTAAAATACCGGCAATGTTCAGGGGCGCTTAATTCAATGTTGCAAGAAATTTCGTCCCCTGTCACTGTTAATTCAGTACAATAAGCTAAATATTTTTTGTAATAGTCAACTTTGAGAGAGTATTGTATTCCAACTTTATCAATTGATAAACTCGAAGTGTTTTTTAAAGTAATATTAGCGACCCAGACAAATGGTGGATATATATTAGAATTATCTTTGAGGAAGACAGTTCCACTTATTAATTCGGGTTGAGTCAGTTTTTTTACGGTAAGCGTTATGCCGGAAGAAGAGATATAAGAATCAGATATGCCTGGAAGGTTACCATGCTCGTTGTTTTCTATCAGTTGATTTGATTCTCCAATAGGGAAAGAAGATGTGTCATAGATTATTTCCGTATCGTTGATGGAGCATAAAAGTTGTCCATTTCGTATTTCGATTGATTCAAAATCTGCATATTTTGCAACTTTTAGGTTAACAGCATTGCTATCGCAAATATATGGATTTTTTGAAACTCCGTATATTGAAACAATATTTTCTCCTGCAGAAAAAAGCTCATTTTGTAAAGTTAGTTCTTCTTCATAATAATCATCAATAAAGTTGTTGTTTATGTATAACTTGTAATAATCCGTTGCCTCGTCGTTGAAGTCAACAAATAATTCGGCAGAACGTTTACCTGTATTATTACGAAAACGAGGTGAGCATTGATTTAATTTTTTTGTTTCAAACCTCAAATTTTTTGAAAATATAGAATTGAGATAATTCTGAGTTTCGGAAATCGCTTTGACTTGCACATTATGGGTCTCATAATTGCGGCTAACATTTAACTCATATTTGTTCTGATAAGTAATGTAAATTTGGTTGTCGATAGAGACTTCATATTTAGCCGCATTGGGAATTTTATCCCAGGATATAATTCCTTTATTGTAAGAGACTACAGGTGTATCAAGGGGGGTGGGCTTTGCATTAGAAGGAGGCGTTACTTCGGAAGTTGAACACGCACTAAGATATAAGATGGAGGTAAAAAATAATACTATTGATAAAATTCTCTTTTTCATGGTATCTCTCCTCCATTATATTATGTCGCTTTGAAAGGCGATTGCCTTACCGAGTATCGTGATTTCATCGAGTTCGCTACCGATATACACAAACGGTTCGTATTTTGGGTTTTCTGCCTGCAATACGAGCTTTTTCTTTTCGGGATAAAAATAGACCCGTTTCAGTGTAGCTTCGTCGCCGATGATAACAGCAGCGATTTCTCCGTTATCAACCATTGATTGGGAACGGCAAAAGACTACGTCGCCGTCGTGAATGCGCGCGCCGATCATGCTGTCTCCGCGCGCCGTTAGGCAAAAGTCGGCTTTTATATTCATACCTGCTTGAACATAGGATTCCCGTTCCTCGCTCGCAAAGATAGGCTTCCCGCAGGCGATATCGCCGAGCATGGGAATCTTTTGCGTTTGAATAGGAGAGATGTTTGCATAATTAAAAACGTGGGACTTTGTTTGTGAGGATTCCCAACCTAATAAATAGGTAGGATTTACCATGAGTGCTTTTGCGATTAATTCGATTTTAGACTGTGGTAAATTAACTAAGCCCATTTCAATTTTATTAATGCTCGATCGTGATGTGTAACCTGTAATCTTTGCTAATTCGTCTTGCGTCATTCCTAATTCAATTCGGCGAAGCCTTATTTTTTCTCCGAACTCTTTCAATCCGTCCATGATTTCCTCCAAGTGGTGCTATTATAACATGGTAGTGAATAAAAATCAACAATTTTTGAAAAAAATAAAAAAATTTTAGAAAAATCACTTGACATTCAACAAAACGCAGTGTAATATGTATGTAGAATTTAATTCAACAGGAGAGATTAAGATGACAAATACGGCAAAATTGCAAGGAAAAATGCGGGAGAAGGGCTTAACGATTGACATGCTTTCGCGCGAAATTGGGTTGTCGAGAACGGGATTATTTAATAAAATCCACAATAAAAAAGAATTTCTTTGCATTGAAGTGCAAAAAATCGGTAAAACTCTTGATTTGTCGCCGGCTGAGACACAAGAAATTTTTTTTGCGTAACGTGTAGAATTATATTCAACAAATCAAGGAGTCAGTCATGGATAACAAAGAACTTGAAATCGTAGCGCAAGGGGAATTTTTTGATCAAGGCTATCGGGTTGTAACGATAGTCGTTCGATTAATCGGTCAGGATATTAGGCAACAAGAATTCAATACGATTGAGTGGAATAACCGCTGTTGCTATGAAACGGAAGAAGAATGGCAGGAATATAAGGCGACTAAGGCGGCGGCTCGTACAAAATTCAAAGAACGGATGCGCGAATTGCTTGAATTGCAGGACAGCGTATCGTTTACTCTTACGGGCACGTTAAGCGAAATTTTTACTGCGGTTGCAATGTATCCGATTGAAGACGCTTACGGGGAGGGAAGCAATGGAACGGGAAACTAAAATATTCGAAAGAGATATGATAAGTCGCTTATTGCCCGTCAACGGAGAAATTCCCGCCCCGGACGGGCGGCGTGCGCCGCGAAAAAGCAGGGCGGCGGCGAACGAGGCAGAAAAGGTTATCGAACCGCTGCTCTCCATAGTGGAAGCATCGAAGCGATGCGGAGTATCACGCCATCGGATAGACGATGCGATCAACAGCGGCGAACTTGCCTATTATCCGATCGGGGAGCGGGCGCGGAAAGTGAAGGCGTCGGATATCGTTCGGTGGCTTGAATCGAAGAGGACGACGATCGGAGGCAACGCATGAAAACGCAATGCGTTGTTGAGATGATGCGTTCCGTGCAGATTAAAGAAGCGCGAAAGCCTTTCGAAGTATTCGGGCGAATAGAAAAAGTTTTTTTGAACGGGGCGGAAATTCGCCCGTGGCATATCGATTCCGTATTGATCGGAGTCATGCGCCAAAAGGAAAGGCTAAAAGGTTTCAGTATATCAAGGATCAATCAAAAGTGTAGCTTACGCATAATGCTGATACCGGAAGAAAGAAAAAGGAGAAGTTTATGAAATCGAAAGGTATGAAGTGGGAACGCATTGGTAACCGCGAATGGAGAGCTGTCGGCGAAGAGGGATCGTTTTTCATTTCTCAAATGGGGAGTATGTTTTATTCCCAATACGTTTCAAAAGAAAAGCGCTTTAAGATGCCGCCGAAGCAAAAGTTATCAGAAGCTAAAACCATGTGCGAAGAAAACGCATATTGGGAGGACAAATAAAGTGATGGACGACGAGATTCAACAAACGGACGATGCCGCAAAGCACGAGGACATGTGGAGAATACTGCAACTTGCAGAAATTGCCGCCCGCGCCGAGCGACTTGGAATAAGTCGCACAGATCGCTTGACGTCGGTGCTTGATATGGATTTGGCGGATAAGCATTGGCATTTACGACTGAACGATTGGTTGAACGCCGACGATTTCAATTTTGCACACGATTTTGTCGGAATACAAAATCATATCGATCGGGAAACAAAGTCTTTTGACAACAGATTCGTTCCGCGTTTTGCGGCGAATTAAAATTGCATTCAAATGCAGAAAAACGGAGGAAACCATGAAATCAATAAAACGGTATTTCGAACAGAAACGCGAAGCAAGGCGAAAAAGGAAGTTTGTAGATAAATATCTCAAACCGCTCATCGTCAATGCAGATATCCATGCGTGCGATGCCCGTTACAAAAAGGTCGGCGGTTGCGAGACGGTGACAGTCACCTATCGGGGCGGTGGCGAAGTAGTCGCTGAAGTATCCTGCGACAGTCTGATCGCGCTTTGCCGTGATACTTTGAAAATTTTATAAGGAGACATTTTATGAACAACTTTGAACTCATTTTGCAGAAATCGGAAACGAATGCGCTCACGCTTGAAGAGCGGGAGTTCGTGGAAGTGCACAAGCAAATCATTTCCTGCGGGGAGATGACGGGACGGTACTTTGTGGAAATGTGCCAAAAAATCAAACAGATGCGCGATCAAAAGCTCTTTCGCGCGGCGGGGTTCGAATCGTTCGGCGAGTACACGGAAACGGCCTTGAAAATTAAAGAGCGGCAGGCGTACAACTATGCAAAGGCGGCGGATGATTTCAGCGAGAAATACTTAGAGGAGCATTCCTCTCTCGGAATTACAAAGCTCGGATATATCGCCAAGCTGACGGCTGGCGAGCGCGAAGAGATTGAAGAGAATCTTGACCTTTTGGCTTCGTCTACAAAGGACGTGGACGAAGCTGTTAAAGCGGCGCTTCGGGAGCGGGACGAAAAGCAGAAGCAGCTCGACATTTTTGCGGAAGAGAACGAGAGCCTGAAAGCGGAACTTGCGGAGCGGGAGAGCGGACAGGACAGCTTGCAGAAAGCGTTCGAGGAAAAAAAGGCGGAGCTTGCGGAAGCCAAAAAGCAGGCGGACGATTTGAAGGCGAAAAAGTCCGATTTGGAGCAAAAGCTGAAAGAAGCGAGGGCGGCGGCGAAGGAAGTTAAAACGGTCCCGGACGAAGAGTCGAAGAAGTTTGCCGAGGAGCAGAGGGCGCGGGCGGACGAGCTTGAACAGAAGCTCCGCGAGACCAACGCGCAGTTGATTGCCGTAAAGGAGCAGAAAAAGACGATTGCGACGGACGAGCTTCTCGTGTTTAAGGTTAAGTTCGACGATCTCCAACGTCTCGGCGAAGAGATCGGGCGTGCACTGTCGGGCATGGAAGAAGAAAATGCAATTAAATGCAAAAAAGCGTTGAACGCGATTCTTGACGGTTGGAAGGAGGATATGGGCTTATGAAAAAGAACGAATATCTGATCATGCTGTTTCAGGACAATGAGACGGAAGCAGACGAAAAACAGAAGGAGCTTCACGAAGCTGTGCTTGAATGCACGGTGGAAGCGCTGTCGCAGGCGGACGACAGTACGGAGGTGGATGCGGCTATCGGGCTTCCTGAATTATTCAAGGTTATCCTGCAATGCGGAAAAGAGTCGAAGGCGCAGTGCGTATCGCCGTTTCGCGCATCGGAGCTGATTGCGGCAAAGCTCGGCGTGAAGTACGTCCGCCCGCTCGATAGAATGCGCGCACAGTTCGGACAGCCCGCTGCAAAGCCCAAAAAGCGGCTCGAAGATTTCTTCTGATGGAGGTGCTGTCATGTGTATGTACGGGAGCTATTACGATGGCGGAGATCCGTCCAATGAATACAAAAAGATGATTAAGGCGGCGGAGATTCAGAACAAAACGGAACGGCAGAGGAGACGAATCGCAAAGAAGGCTGTTTTAGCAATCGGAGGACTGCCGAACGATTTGTCGGAATGGGTCGATACCATTTTCGAGAAAGTCATGTTCTATAAAAAAATCAAGCGCGGTAAGTACACCGCCCGATGTGAAGCGTGTCAAGCGACAGTCGAGTTAAAGCACGCGCGCAGTTCAAGAAGAATTCAATGTCCGTGTTGCGGCGCAAAAGTAATTTTAAGGGACGCGTCGAAGTTTCCGAGCAGTTATCAGCAAAGGCAGTGTTTCGCAATCGTAGATAAGGCATCGGACGGATGGACGCAGAGAATTTTTGTGTGTTATAGAAGCACATGTTTTAATCTGAGCGAAGTTTATTCAACGGATCATATCGCAGAGGAACAGCGGGATTATCTCGATGGGACAGGCCACGTGTGGAGCTTCCACCCGATTCCATACTACGAGTGGGAAACTACGGAACGGTGGGAATCGGGAAGAGGAAGAGTGCACGGGCAAGGATGGAGCGGTTGGGTGGCGGCAGCGATGCCATTGTGCACTTATCCGCACAATCTGAAAGAGGTATTTCGGAACAGTAAGTATCAATATTCCGCGCTTGAAATCGCGGCGGAGAAATCGCATATCAATCCATTCCGCTACCTGTCCCATTATGCGAAAGAACCGAAGTTAGAGCTTCTCTACAAAGCGGAACTATACGGTGTAGCTATTGACGTCATGTCGGAATGGGGTTCTTCTGATGCAAAACAATTTTTGAGATCTGTCAAATCTTTGAAAGACTTCGGGATTGACAGCAAAGAAGAATTGGCGGAATGCTCCGCGCTTGATGTCGCGCAGTTAAAAGCGAGAAAGGAAGTAAAATCTTGGAATATCGAGGAGAGCGACCGAGGAACGGCGCGGGAATTCGTCGAAGACGTCAACAGCCACGGCGGGGATGATCTCGAATATGATTTCATTACGCGGGAACGGTGGTTCAAATATTATTTGACGCAGACAGAAGATTATAAAGAACCTTCAAACTTTGTTCATGATTATACCGACTATATTTCCGACTGTTGCACTTTAGGACTGAATCTGAAAGATACGGCGGTGAACAGACCGAAGTCCTTGAAATTGTCGCACGATTGGGCGCGGGACGAAATCAAGATACAGGAGACGCAGGTATTCGACGCGCTGATCGAAGCGGCACACGACACGATGTGTCGTCTTACGGAATGGACGGACGGGAAATTTACGGTGATCATGCCGCGCACCTCGCGGGAGATCGTCGAAGAGGGAGTGCGGCAAAACCATTGCGTCGGGCGTTACTGCGAACGTGTGGCGGTAGGCGAGAGCGTGATCCTCTTCCTGCGTCGAGCTGACGATGCGGACGCGAACTTTTTCACCATGGAGATAAAGAAGGATATGTCAAAGCTCGATATCGTTCAGTGCCGCGGATACGGGAACGCGGAAAAGACGGAAGAAGTGGAGAAGTTTCTTAAAAAGTATGCGCGTTGGTTTAATCATCGTCCGCTCGACGGTTACGATGCAGATAATGTTACGGTGCACTATTTCAAAGCGGTGCGAAAGAAGGACGGACGGTATTTTAGCGATCGCGACGGTGGCATGGAGTTCCGCATCGGCGAATGGAAAGAAACCGAAACGGACCGCGATCCCGATAGAGTAGCCGTAAAAGGACTGCACGTCGCTTCTCTTGATTTTGCACAGCATTGGGGAGAACGTTGGGATGACGTCGCCATCCTCGAAGTGGAAACGAACATTCACGATGTCGTCGTTCCTGACGCAAAGGATCAGGTGCGGACCTCGAAGTTTAAGGTTCTGCGCGAAGTTCCGTTCGAGGAGATGGGCGAGTGGGGCGCACGGCGCATTGCGCGGGCGGCGGAGAATGCCGCATAGAGGGAGAAATTATGACAAACAAAACGCTGTATGAACTGAGAATGAAGGCGGGGAAGAGCCTTTGGGAAACGGCGCGAGAATTGCATACGACTGTCAAAATGATTAGCGAGTTCGAAGCGGGGAAACGCGGTCTCGGAATCACGAGGACGATTTCGTTGGCGAAGATATACGGCTGTTCCGTGCAAGACGTTGTAAACGCACAAAAGCGGAGCACGGGAGGCAATGAATGAAATTTCAAGTAGGGGATAAGGTGCGGGTCAAAACAATGCAAGAACTTGCCGCGCTCTATGGGAAACCGCATCAAGGGTATTGCGGGGCAATGGTGATTGTGTCGGGCGGATATAATTTCGTCAGCGGGATGGAACAGTTCGGCGGAACGGTTCAGGCAGTGACGGAAATTTACAAAGACGAAGGGTACAGATTGGGCAATGCGGACGGAAGATACATATTTACGGATGCCATGCTCGATCGGGTGGGCGTTTAGCATGAATGACGATACGCCTGTGTTGAAATTCGTCCCGCCCGTTCCGATTGAAGAGCGGTGCGACTTTTGCGGAGATTTGAAAACCAAAGCGGAGTTTTTCTGCGATATGCCCGTCATGAAGATTCAAACGACGGAGGATTTCGAAACATGCATTTTTACCTGTGACAAAAAACTGTGTCGGAAATGTACTACCCGCATAAACGGATTTGATTTCTGCCCCGATTGCATTCGGAAGATAAAATCTACAATCAAAGGAGTGTAAAACATGAAATACGCAGAGCAGACGACGGTATCAAGCGAACGGAGCCGCGCCGAGATCGAGACCATTCTCGGGCGCTACGGGGCGAGCTCGTTTGCGTATATGTGGCAGGGCACGACGGCATTGATACTCTTTGAATACAAAGATAAGCGCATTAAGTTCGTTTTGAATCTACCGAGCAGGGAAGATAAGACGATCAAGTACACGCCCGAACGCGGCACTGTTCGGAGCCGTGAAGCGCAAGAAAAAGCTTACGAGCAGGCGGTGAGGCAAAAGTGGCGGGCGTTGGCGCTCGTCATAAAAGCCAAGCTCGAAGCCGTGGAGAGCGGGATCAGCGTCTTTGAAGAGGAATTTATGGCGAACATCGTTTTGCCGAACGGGCAGACCACGGCGGAATATATGATCCCGCAGATTAACGAAGCGTATCGTCTTAATAAGATGCCGCCGCTGTTGCCTATGTTGGACGGAGGAAAATCATGAAAGCATATGTCGTTGGAACAAAAGACGAATTTGAGAGAACGGTTGTTTTCGCCGAAACAGCAGGCAAAGCGAGAAATTTAGCAAGATATACCGATGCTTGCGAGGACGCAGATTTTTGCGATATTGAAGTACATAGGTCGCCAAAATTAGACAAGTACTACAAAAAAGGAAAGGTCGAAATGGAGTGGGACAATTCCGAAGATAGGATTGCGCTTGTTAAAGAAGCTAATTTCAGATGCGAATTTGCAGAGTTGGATTTGTGCGAGGGATGTGCCGCGAGAGAGTTTTGTGGCACTTATGAAGAGTACATGATTGAGAGTACAGAGGAGGTGTGATGTGAGAACAATTATACAAAGCATACATCCCGAACATGTTTGGAACATGCGTCACGCAGGAAGGAACTTACCTTTGAAAAGAATAGAGGTGCGAAAAACCGCTCCGAAAGAAACGCCGTTTAAGGTATTAATCTACGAAACGAAACAAAAAGAAAAGCGTTTCAAATCGTTCACGGTTGACGGCGTCGAAACAAGCGTTGTGGTGCGGCGTGGTGGTTGCGGAAAAATCGTCGGAGAATATATCTGTCGCAGGGTAGAAACCGTAAGAGCTGACAACGCGATAGCGGTCTATTATAACAACAAACCCGAAACACGTCTGACCGACGAACAGTTGAGACTGTACGGCGGCGGAAAGGCGCTGAAATTCCTTTATATGGAGGACGTTATTTTCTACGATAAGCCGAAAGAGTTGGGAGAGTTTAGGCGCGAATGTAAGCAGTACGGGGCAGAAAATCCGCTTTGCGACGATTGCAGATATTACGATTGTTGCAATGGTGTAGATTATGACGAGAGCGATTGCGTAGTTGACGGGTTAATACCTATTACTCGCCCGCCGCAGAGTTGGTGCTATGTGGAGAGCGTATGAACGAAATAATACAAGGAGACGCGTTGGAAATGTTGCAGACGCTTCCGTCCGAAAGCGTTGATTGTTGCGTAACCTCGCCGCCTTATTATCAGTTACGAGACTATGGATGCGAGGGACAAATCGGGCTTGAAAAATCGGTCGAAGAATACATAGACAAGCTCGTCGCGGTGTTCCGCGAGGTGCGGCGGGTGTTGAAAAGGGACGGCACGCTGTGGGTCAATATTGCGGATAGCTATGCGGGAAGTGGAAAAGCAAAAGGGCAGACGACGCCGTTTGCAAAAGTGCAAGCGGGCAACAAGGGGATTACGCAAGGAAATCTGAACGTCACGCCGAAATGCGGTTGCAAGCAGAAAGATTTGCTCGGTGTTCCGTGGTTACTCGCTCTTGCGCTCCGTAACGACGGGTGGTATCTGCGGCAGGACATTATTTGGCAAAAGCCGAATCCCATGCCTGAAAGCGTAAAGGATCGTTGCACAAAGTCGCATGAGTATATTTTCCTTTTGTCGAAGTCTCGGAAATATTACTTTGATACCGAAGCCATCTCCGAGCCTGCGGCGGAAAGCACGTTATCGAGAATTGCACAGAACGTTTCTGCACAGCACGGCTCGGAGCGCATTCCGGGAAAAACAAATGGACCGATGAAGGCAGTCAAACCTCGATACGGCGGGAAAAAATATACGGAAGATCCCGAAGTGTTCAACCGCACAAAGAGCGGGACTCTTTACGACTATGCCCCAAGAAGGAACAAACGCGACGTGTGGACGGTGACGACGAAGCCTTTCAAGGGAGCGCACTTTGCCACGTTTCCCAAGGACCTCATAAAGCCGTGCGTGTTGGCGGGATCTCCGAGGGGGGGGGTAATACTCGACCCTTTCGCAGGAAGCGGCACGACGGGCGTTGTGGCGGCGGAAAACGGGCGAAAGTATGTTCTCATCGAGCTTTCCGAAAGCTATATGGAAATATGCAAAAGCAGAATACGGGAAGCTATCAAGGAGTTGCGTGATCCATGAAAATATTAAAAACTCCGACTTTGCCGCCACAGACATGCAAAAAGTGCGGGTGCGTGTTTGAAGTTAAAAAAGAAGATTTTTATCAGAGCCAATTTCCCGTAGGAGAAACGGTTTGCAAATGTCCGTTCTGTGAAACCGAGCATGTAATCGTTTTTAAGGAGCAAAGATGAACGAACTCTTAAAAGAAAAAGCGGAGCAAGAGAAAGCAAATTTTTGTACGAATTGCTGTCCGCATCCCGACAGCTTATGCATTCGGGATTTTTGCGAGGAATACAAAAAAAAGTTTCGTTTGGGGAAATATTCTCCGAGAAGGAAGAAAAAAGAACAAATTAAAAGGTAGCGTCTTTGCCGAGATGCTACCTTAAACCATAATCGACTGCCGCGCCGACAATCAATTCTATATACATTATATATAGAAATGCTGAAAAAGTCAATCGATTTGTGCCTGAGAAGAGGCTTTTACCGTCCTCGTAATCAGTCTTATCTGAGCGACGAAAAAAATGAAGTCGTAGCAGCCGAAGGAGAAAAAATCAAAGGAGCTAACCATGAGAAAAAACAAAGGCTACGTTTGCGACAACTACGATGATCTTTTTGAAAATTTACAAGAGGAGGGATGCATAGTCGATAATCGCAGCGTGTTCGGATATCGGATGAAAACCATTACTTCGGGAGAGTATCGGGAATGCGAGATATATCCGATTTTCAAAAATAAAAGTATTGTTCAAAGGGGGATGAAAAAAAAGGAAACGCGGAGAGTTCAAAGATTGTTGAACAGAAAAAATGCACGAAAGGCGCTTGTTCGGCTTCTGAATACCAACTTTCATGAAAATGATATTTGGGCAACCTTCACCTACGACGATGAGCATTTGCCGAAAGATAAAGAGGCGGCACATCGTTATTTCAGAAACTTCTTACGTAGGCTTGCCTATTGGATGGAGAAGAACGGATACGGGGAATTGAAGTATGTGTTCGTCACTGAATATGTGGACGACGGAAAAAAAGTAAGAATTCATCATCATCTTGTCAGTAATTTCCCTGATCGCGATATTTGTGAGTTAAAATGGAAGGGTGGAGCTCGAACGCAGACGCGCAGACTGCAGCCTGATGAATCGGGATTTGAAGGTTTAGCTCGGTACATAACAAAGTCACGCGATTTCAAAATCAAAAATGAGAAGATGTGGTCTGCGAGTCAGAATCTGATTCGACCGAAGGTGACGGTATCCGATAAAGCGGTATCGCGGCGGCGGATGGAAAAAATGTGTTTGAGTTATGCGGAAGCGGAAGAGTTTCTTCGTTTGAAAAATGAGGAGTATTCTCTTACGGGTGAAATCGAAATTAAATTTTCGGACTATGTACCTGGGGCATATATCTATGCGAAGATGCGGCTTCGATCGTGAATGAAATTGATTTTGCATTTGAATGCGGAAACTAAGAGGAATGTTTATGGAACAGATTGATTTGAGACGGAAATTACGCGGATACCTCAAAGGTTTTCGTGATTGTCAAACCCAAGCAAAAGAAATCGAGAAGATGCTTGCGAGCGGCGGCGTTCCCGATATTGTGCGCGATCCATTGCTGAAAGCAAAGGAAGATTTTGAATTGCAATGTAAAAACGTTCAGCTGATCATAGGCTATACGAAGTCAGGACTTGAACGCAGGATATTCAATGATCTTTACATATTCGGCAAGCCTATGAGAAGGATTGCGAAAGAAACAGGGTATAGCTACGGGCATTGCGCAAATACCGAAATGAAAGCCGTAATTCGGTTGTGCGGGCAAGAAAATGTACTGATTTTGCTGCCGAAGCGATGAAAGATGTGAAAGAAAGTGAAAAAATATTAAAAAGATGTGAAAAAATATTAAAAAAAACCGTGTATAATCATACGCAAAGAGAAAGAAATCGAGCAAATTCTTTAATCCCCCCCTATGGGGCAAAAAAGCGCAGGTGTGCGCGCAAGCGCGTGATGAACCCTCTCTTCAAACATTTCCGCTTTTTAAGGAATTTGCTCATAGGTGAAATTTTGTCGGAAAAGAAAGAGAGCTATCACGGAAAATTCGATAATTTTTACCAGGGAGAACGATGGCGGCGGCTTCGTGCCGAGAAATTTGCCGCAGCATGCGGTCTTTGCGAAAAATGCAAGGCAAACGGTATGATTCGGGCAGGGAAAGAAGTGCATCACATTATTCCGATCGAGAAAAATTGGGACTTGCGATATGCGTTCGACAATCTCATTCTTCTTTGTCCGAAATGTCACAATGAAGAGCATGATCGAATCAGCTCTTTGCAGAAATTCAACAGGATTTGGGAGGAACTCAATGGCAGGTCGTCGTCCGACAACGGATCCGAATAAAAAATTGAACCGAAGCAACGACGAATTGGAGTCGCGGGAAGAAGAAACCCCGATTTATTTAAGTCAGAATTTCAAAGCCCCGAAGTCGCTCAACGCTGAAGAAAAGAAGATTTGGAAATGGCTTGTAAAAGTTTTCCGCGAAACGGTAAATTGCCGCGTATCGGATGCGGACATTCACTTGATGGAGCTTTATTGCCGGGCGAAGGTGGCCACAGACGAGGCGGATGCAGAGCTGAAGAAGGATAGACGTCCCTTTATTCTCGTTTCGCTCGGAAAAGACAAAGACGGCAATATCAAGACAACCGCAAAGCCGAACCCGAACTTCAAGAAGCGGAAGGAGAATGCGGAACTTTGCGTCAAGCTCTTCGATCAACTCGGTTTGTCTCCGATAGCCCGCGCACGAATGGGGCTTGGAGCGGCGAACGCGAAAAAGAACGACGACTTTTTCAAAAAACTAATGGAGCGCAACGATGATTAATCTCGAAAGAAGAAAAACAGCGGACCTGATTCCCTACGAAAACAACGCCCGTATAAACGAAGCTGCGGTCAATGCGGTTGCAAACAGTATTCGTGATTTCGGGATGAACAATCCGATTTTGATTGACGAGAAGAACGTCATTATCGCAGGGCACGCGCGGTTGAACGCTTTGAAAAAGCTTGGAATCGAGGAGACGCCCGTTCTTGTCGTTTCGGGAATTTCCGAGGACAAAGTAAAGGCGTACCGTATTGCCGACAATAGCACGGCACAACTGTCCGAGTGGGATTTGGAAAAGCTGCAAACGGAACTTAATGCGATTGACATTGAAATGGCGCAATACGGTTTACAGGAACAGCTCGACGAAATTCAACGTCAAATGGATGAAGCGTTGGCGGCGGAGATTGAAGAAGATGAAATTCCCGAAGCGGATACCGTAAATTCGCCGATATCGAATCCGGGGGACGTGTGGTTGTTAGGTCGGCACCGTCTATTATGCGGTGACAGCCGAAACCTGAGCGAAGTGGAAAAACTCATGAGCGGCGTAAAGGCGGATATGTTGCTTACCGATCCGCCGTACAACGTGGCGTATGAAGGGAAAACCAAAGAGAAGTTAAAAATTGCAAACGACGATTTGAGCGAAGAGGACTTTATGAAACTGTTAGAACTGTCGTTCGGGGCGGCGGATAAGGTCTTGAGGGCGGGAGCGGCGTTCTATATTTGGCATTCTGACAATGGTGGATTTAACTTTCGTCTTGCATGCAAGAATACGGGATGGAAGATTCGTCAGTGTCTCATATGGGTCAAAAACTCTTTTATTCTCGGTCGGCAGGATTATCAGTGGCAACACGAGCCGTGTTTATACGGAAACAAAGAGGGCGAAAGGTATTTTGCGGAATCCGATTACCGTCAAGATCATGATCCTTGCCTTTACGGTTGGACGAACGGCGCGGCGCATTATTTTACGGATGACCGAAAAAAGAGTACGGTTCTTCACTACAACAAGCCGAATAAAAACGGGGACCATCCGACCATGAAGCCTGTCGGGTTGCTCGCTCAACAGGTGGCGAATAGTTCACGCGTCGATGAAGCGGTTCTCGACTTATTCGGCGGAAGCGGGTCAACGTTGATCGCTTGCGAAAAATTAAACCGCGTCTGTTACATGATGGAACTTGATCCGAAATACTGCGACGTAATCGTAAAGCGATGGGAAAATCTGACGGGAAGAAAGGCGGAAAAGGTCGCGGGTTAAAGCGATGCTGAATTGGATCACGGATTTTGTAAAACTTGTCGAGCGTTATCCGCAGGAGTTTAACCGCGACGTGAAAGATAACGTTCGGCAAATCAAAGAGCTGATATCCCGAAAAGACGTTTTTTATAAAGAAGCCGACCCGATAGCTTTTCGTGATTTCGCGTTAAAGTTCAAGCATTGGGAAGGGATTTGGGCGGGGCGTCCGATTGAGCTGAATATCGAACAACGGTATATCGCGGCGTGCATTCTCGGAATTAAGATTTGGAACAGAGAAGAAAGGCGGTTCGTCCGTTGGTTCAACGAGATGGATTTGTTCGTCGCCCGTAAGTGGGGGAAGGATACATTCATCGTTCCGCTTATCTGTTATTTCGTGGGCATCGATAAAGAGCCGTCCGCATGGTGTCAGATTCTTGCGGAGAACGAGAGACAGGCGAAACGGACGTTCGATATCGTCAAAGAGAATATCAAAGAACCGCCGCTATCGTATTGGTTCAGCGGAACGGGAAAAACGTCCGACACGATAACTTGTCCGGCATTGAAGGGAAAGATCGAATATCTTTCGGGCAGAACGAAGGGTAAGGACGGAAGCAACCCGTCCGTAGCCGTTGTAAACGAAGCGCACGAGATAACAACCAAGAGTCAATACGACGCCGTTAAAACGGGCATGGGCGGGCGATCGCAACCGATGATGATTGTCATCTCATCTATGGGAACAACGCCCGACAGTTTGATTGAGTCTCTTCTCGAAAGAAACCGAAAATTTCTGCACAAGAAAAAACTCGGAAGAAACGATCGCATTTTTGCGCTCATGTTCGGAATCGATGACGAGGATGATTTCAGAGACGAGTCGTGTTGGATCAAAGCAAATCCCGCGATGCGCGAAGGTCGTCCGACGATAGAGTTTTTGCGGACGCAATTTGAATCCATGAAGGACGATCCGACGCTGAGAAAATCGTTTATCGCAAAGCATCTCAACCGGCAGATCGGAGCGAGTATTGAGTATTTCGATATTATCTCAATCAGAAACGCAATGCGGAAAGTGTTGCCGGACGAATACACGGATACTTACGCCTGCGGAGGGGTAGACCTTGCGGAAACGACAGACCTATGTAATGCGACGGCGGAAATTCTGACAGGTGAAAAGCTCATTTATTTGCAGGTGTATTTTATCGCCGAAGAGAGGCTTGCACAGAACAGCGAGAAGGACAAGCAGGATTATTTTTCGATGACGAATCTCGATACGGGCGACCGCGTCACAAGCGAACTTGTAATCGTAACGCCTGGAAGCTACGTTCGCAAAGAATACGTTACTGCGTGGTTTTGTTTACTGCGGGACGAGTACAAAATAAACTTCCTGAAAATCGGCTACGACAGAGCTCTATCAAAAGAGTGGCTGACGGATATGGAAGAGCACGGCTTTTCGCATGAGAAGGTCGAGCGGGATAAGGAAACGGGCTTGATTAAGCGTGACGGCGGAATTATGACGGAAGTCGCGCAGGGCGGGTGGACGCTCTCCGAGCCTATTAAAATCATCAAGAGCTTGTTTGACGCAGGGAAAATCGTTGCCGACATTCGGAATAAACTCTTTGCCTACTGTTTCTATTCCATGAAGGTCAGGCAGGACGCAAACAACAATCTTTCGCCGCATAAGGCGAAATCGACGGGGCATATCGACGGCGCTATCGGGGTATTGAACTCTTTTGTCGCTTACCAACGCGCGAAGGAGTTTCCGAGCTATCAAACGCATTTATCGCAATATTTTACTATCTGAAAGGCGGAATCGTTCGTGGGGAAAGTCAGGGAAATCATCAAAAAAGCGTTCGGCATAAGGAGCGAAAAGGAGGATTTTAAGCAGGAAATCCGTTCTATCGTCATGGAACTGTACGGCGGGAATACGATGCTGTTTGCCCGTCATTATGCGAGCAATATTTATTCGATTCCCGAAGTGCGGACGGCGATAGAAATGTTCTCCGATATCTTTGCAACGATCCCGCGCTATTTGGAACGGGTCAATAAAGACGGGCATATCGAGTATTACGAAAACGCGTTAAGCCACATCATCAACATGAAGCCGAACAAGTTGCAGAATGCAACGCAATTTTGGAAAAATTTGATCACGTCGCTGATGCTGTATTCAAACGTGTTCGTCGAGCCGACCTTTAACCGCAAAACGGGCGAGCTGACGCAGCTCTACGTTTTGCCGAACGATCACTATGAATTCACGCTGCACGAAAATAGGGCGACGGTGCATTTTTCGGGAATCGGAAAGACCTACGATCTTGACGATTTGATTTATCTGAATCGTTTCTCATCACTCACAGGCGGTGAGAAAAACGATCTCGGTTTGTACGAAACCGTTATTCAAGCTCTCGCCAATCAAGCGATAACCGTTGCCGACCCCAAGAAGGTGCGAGCAATATTGCAGGCGGGGGTCGGGACGCAGGGAAATTTGAAGGACCGTGACAAGCAGGGCGCAATGAACGATCTGAAGGGTAACTTCGACAAGGCTGTAAACGGTATTGCCTATTTCGATCCGCAATGGAAGGTGACGCCCATCAGTTGGACGGAGAACGACGTCAATCGGGAGCTTATGAAGTTCGTCGTGAATATCGTGGATAACTATTTCGGCATGACGGAAGAGATTATCAACGGTAAGGCGACAGAGCTCGAATATCAACTCTTCGTCAAAAATAAAATGGAGCCGATTGCGCGGCAAGTCGAACAGGAATTTACATATAAGATTTTTTCCAAGCGGGAAATCGAGTTTGGCAATCGATTGGAGTTGGATACGTTCTACCTTTCGGTTTCGACGCTTGCGGCCAAGACACAGTTCTTCTCGGTGGCGGGGCGCGGCGGAATCATGAACGCCGACGAAATGCGGGAAATGATCGGGCAGCCGCCACTCCCGAACGGACTGGGGCAAGTGTACAGAGCATCTGCGGACACGGTCAATATCGAAATCGTGGACGAGTATCAGAAGGCGAAAAACGGCAATGGGGGCGGCGGACAAGCGGAGAAACCGAAGTCCGCCGAAGCAGAACCGAAAGGAGGTAAAAATGAAAAAGAACCAACAGACGATTCAGCGCAGCTACCGCCCGACGAAGATCGAAAAGATAATTCGTGAAGAGGGCGATTGGAAGAAGCTCGTTTTGCGCGGATACCCGATTTTGTTCGGCGTTGAGACGACCGTATACGATTGGTGGTACGGCGAAATCAAGGAAACGATTTTACCGACTGCGCTCGACGGCGTCGATTTGAGCGAGGTTTATCTTTTGCGAAGCCACGACTCCGACAAAGTGCTCGGAAAAAACGGCGTCAATATGCGGCTTGAAATCGACGAGACGGGGCTTTTCTTCGAGTGTGAACTTCTCGATACGCAAATTGCGCGGGATACCTATACCGAAGTGGAAGCGGGGTTGATCGACGGGATGAGTTTCGGTTGCTATCTGTCGGATAAGATAAACGAAGAAACGCTGACGCGCATAGTGACGCACATTGACCGATTGATCGAAATCACGATAACACCGTTTCCTGCCTACAAAGAGGCAAGCGTCGTGGCGAAGCCGTCGAGCGAAGAGCAGAGCGGCGATTCCGCAGACGAAGCGGAAGAACGGGAAAAATTTCTGAAATTTATGGAGGAGTTATGAACAGGGAACTTGCGGGGGAACTCCGCGAAATCAATCTTGAACTCGAAGGGCTGAAAGCCCGCAAAGATGCAATCAAGAAGAAGGCGCTCGAACACCGTGACAGTTTCACACAGTCTGAGCAGAAGGCTATGCTTAAGGAAGCGGAATCGCTGAAAGAGCAAATTCAAAAACTGGAAAATCGCAGGTCCGAAATCACGGAAGCTGCAGAAAAAGAAAAAGGAGAAACAGAAACTATGAACAACACCATTCTTCACTACAAAGAAGGCATGGAACGTGTCGAGATTTTCTCGACGGCAGAGTACCGTTCGGGGTACTTTAAGAAAATGCAGGGGCGGGAGCTTAACGATGCGGAAATGCGCGCGATTAATTCCGTAGCATCTTCGGGCGGCGCGGCGATTCCAACCAAAACGATGGACGAGATTATCGGTCAGATTTCCGAAGCGCCGAATCTGCTCGGATTGATCACCGTGCTTCATATCCCAGAACTCATCGAGCTTCCCATCGAAAACGTCGTAAACGATGCGGAGTGGCTTGCAGAGGATGCGGACAGTTCGGCAAAAGACGATTCGCTGAAAAGCATTTCTTTGTCGGCGCACAAGCTCATGAAGACGATCAAGATAACTGCAAAGCTGGCGAAGATGTCGATCGACGCTTTCGAGAAATGGGTCGTTTCCACGATCACGCGTAAGCTCATCGCGGCGTGCGATAAGGCGGTCATTTCGGGTACGGGAGTCAATCAGCCCAAAGGGTTGGAAGGAGAAACGTGGGACAAGAATAACAGTATCGAAGTGGCGGCGAGCGCGACGATTTCTTACGACAATCTTGTCGATCTCGAAGCGCTTGTCGGCGAAGATTTCATTACGAATGCCGTTTTCGCTATGAACAGAAAGACGAAAGCACAGGTCATGAAAATCAAAGACGACAATAAGCGCCCTGTTTTCGAGCGCGCGTTGGAAAACGGATTTGCGGGACTGCTTATCGGTTATCCCGTGCGTCTCGATAAAAACGTCAAAGACGGCGAAGTCTATTTCGGCGATTGGAAGACGGCGTACATTATGAACTTCCCGCAGGATGCGGAGTTCGCCGCATCGCAGGAAGCGGGTTTCATGAGCGGCTCGACCGTTTATCGCGGGCTTGCGCTCGTCGACGGGAAACCCACGGGCGTCAAGGGCGCGATGGTAAAAATCAAAAAAGCGACTGCATAATTCGGGAGAGTGCGCATGGAAGATTTCGACGAAAAAACATTGATAGAAAAGTTCAAATTGACGATCGGCGATCTTACGCCGAACTCGGACGATTTGAACAAATATTACGAAAACTTTCTTTCGATGGCGGCGGCGGAACTTCGCGCAAACGATATTTCGGAAACGGTACTTGCAAGCGAGCTTGGGAAATGCGCGATCGTCCTCTACGCGAAAGCAAGAATGGAAGGAACGGATACCGCAACGGACAAGACGTGCGTCTTTCTCCGTAATACGCTTACGATTCAGACGAAGGGGGAAAATCCCGATGGGAATTAGTCGTATCATTCTCGCGGACGTTGAAAGCGTGCAAAACGATGAAACGGGCGATCGGGAAAAGCGTGTGCAGAGAGCAAAAGCTTTCGCCTGCCCCGTCGATCTCGTCGGCGTTACTACGGCGCAAATAGGACAATCGCAGGGGTTTCGTCTTTCGCAAAGCATAGAATTCCCGAAGTACATATATCACGACGAAAAGTTTATTTATTTCAACGGGAATCTGTACGAAGTGAAAATGCTTACGAAAGCGAAATCTCCCGCAAACGTTCTTTTGAATGTACAAGCGCTGCAGGACGAAACCGTAAAAAAAGCTGTGGAGGATTGGATCAATGAAAATCTTTAACGTGCCGCCCGCAGAGGCGCTTTGGACGCTCGTTAAGCCTCTCGCCGAGGAAATACCTATCTACAAAGAAGTTATGGATGAGGATGAAAACAGCGTGCCTGAAAGCTATTTGCTTTTGCGTACCGACGTCGGAACGGGAGACAGCGGAAGCGTTTACGGGGACGGGCACGCATACTTGCGGCAGACGGAATGCGATATCGTGCTTGTCAGTAAATCCAAAGGCGCAAATTCAAATGATATCCATAATCAAAACAAAGCGAAGGTAAAGGCGTTGTTAAACGATTCGGGCGTGGTTTATTACGGGACGAATCTCGGGTACGACGAAACGTTGAAATCGTCGCAGTATGCGTGGAGCGTGAGAGTTATCTATGGTTAAGGAATTGCGTCAATTTTCCGAAGCGGTATCCGATGCTCTTCATGAAATACGGGGCGCGACCTATGAGCAAATCGACAAAGGACTCGATAAGGCTATGGAGTATATGGTCGATCGGCTTGTGGAAGCGACACCCGTTGAAAGCGGTTTATTGCGCGATTCGTGGGAGACGGAAGGGAAGTACAAAAATGTGCGTTATATCAATAATACGCGTTTGAACGATAAGGGGATTCCCGTAGCGAATCTGTTAGAATACGGGAAGTTCGGAAAGCCCTTTATCAGAAAGACGGTAAAAAAAGAACAAGAAAAAATCATCAATATCATTCAGGAGGAAATTAAAAATGGCGACGCCTAATAAAAACGGCAAGGTTCTTGCTCAATTTAACGTAAAGAATGCGGTATATGCATTCGTCGGAAGCGACGAGGTAAAACCGCTTACGTTCATGAACACTTTTTCAAAGGACAGAAACATCAATTCGACGACGCTTTACGGCGACGGGGAAGCGCAGGTTTCTCTTTCGTCCGATAAGACGATTTCGGGCGCAATCGGGACGACGGCGCGCGACGACGATTTTGAAACGGATCTCGGAATCGCGGAAAAAATGGCGGACGGATCGAAGGCGGAACTTGCGGTCACGTCGATGAAAGCAATCAATTTCGGCTACGAAACGGAGTTTGTCGGAAAAGACGGGATTACGAAAACAAAGAAAGTTTGGGTTCTGAATGTTCAGATAAGCCCGCCGAACGAGAGCCTGACGCAGACGCAGGACAATATCACGCAGAGCACGTTCGATTATAACTACACGGGTTACGGCGAATTTGTCAAGACGGCGGACGGAAATGCCGATTACGTCGATTCCGAAACGGGTTGCAAAATGCGCGCTTATACCGTCAGCAAAAAGCCCGGAGACGAGGGATACGATACGTTCCTTAATTCCGTTCCTACGCCGAAAAAAGCACAGACGACGCCCGCGGAATAAGCGGCGAAAACTAACGCCCCGACGGGGCGTTCATGGGTGGACATGGATCGGCGGGTTCGATTCCCGCACCGCCGTTAAAATCATTTTGGAGGAAAACATGAAGGTTAAGTTACCCGTTGTCGTAAAAAACGAAATTGTGGATAAGAAGCACGTTTTTGAAACGGAAGAAAAAGAGTTCGACGTCGACATGTCGTTGGCGTGTCAAATGAGATGGGAAGCGAAGTTTCCCGAGCTTGCGAAGAACGAGACGGTGATCGATTACGCGACGCGCACATCGAAAATTAAGTCGCAGAACGCAGCCGTGATTTTAAGCAAGCTTAAATTCCTGTATTGTTTGTTCGATACGGAGATGAGCTTTATCGGGTTCGTGAAGATGTTCGACTTTGCAAACGAAAAGTACGTTAAGAATTTGTTGGATCGTATCGAAGAAATATTTCGACTTGTGCTTGATTCCTCTTCGGAAAAAAACTGACCGGGCATCGGAAGGCGTTAATGGATTTGATTCAAAAGTGTAATTTGCAGTCAAATGCAAAACGCTTTCCGATGCCGATATCGTTGCAGTACATTAAGGAACTCGGCGAATCGGGAATAGATTGGAGATGCTTGCACGTTATTGATGCGTTCAGTCTTGTTTGTTCCATTCGCATTGAGAATTGCAGAAAGATTCTGTCGCACCAAGCGTCCGAGCGGATGAGTGCGGCAGGTGTGCAGGCTATAATGCCTGCGAGCGAGAGCGATTTCGAGTCGCTGTAAAAGAGGAGATTATGGCTAAGAGCGTTACAATAAAAATCGGCGCAGATACGAAAGATTTCATCAATGGTTTGAAAAAAGCCGATAAGCAAATTAATACGACTAAGAGAACCGCGGATAGTCTTGCGAAGAGCTTGGAGATAGAATATTCCGATGCGAAGTTCTCGCAGGCGCAGAAGAAATATCAGCAAGCCTTGCAAAAGACAGAGGAGCAAGTAGAGGCTGTTCGCGCAAAAATGCGGGAGCTTGAAAAGGCGGGAAAGGTCAAAACCGAAGATTACGAAAAATTAGAAGAATGCCTTGCAAAGGGCGAAAAAAATGCGACGGAGCTGACGCAAGCTCTTAAAAAGATCAATCAAACAAAGCTGGATCAGGCAAAAAAAGAAGTAGATGAACTTTCTAATAAACTTGAAAAAACCGCGAATAAAGCGAAGGGCGTTTCCGTCGCGGCGGCGGGTATTATCGCGGGCATAGCGGCTGTTTCCAAAAAATCTGCAACGCTCGGGGCTAAGATCGACGATTTGTCGCAGCGGTTCGGTATCAGCGCCGAAACGATTCAGGAGTGGGAATACGTTGCCGTTCAGTGCGGCGTCGATTCGGAGGTTTTTACGAAGGCGCTTGTAAAGATGCGTTCGGCGATGGCTGACCTATCGACGGGAACGGTCAACAATGCTTCAAAAGCGTTACAGTCGCTCGGAATTTCGCCCGATCAATACAGAACGCAGGAGGAGATGTTCGACGGCATCGTTTCCGCTCTTTCGCGGGTGCAGGATAAAACGCTTCAAACCGCATATGCGAACGAGATTTTTGGGGATAAAATCGCAACCGAAATGTTGCCGTATATCAACGCGGGCGCGGAGGATATTAAAAAATTCAAAGACGAATTTTCGGCGATGCCATCGCTTTCAGAAGAGCAAGTATCGGTTCTTGCACAGCTTGATGATTCATATTACCGATTGAGCGAAACAATGAAATACGCAACTGCGCAGCTTGGAGTAGCGCTTGCACCGCTTATGGAACAAGTCGTTGTATTTATCGAGGATCACGTCGTCCCTGCGATCCAAAAGCTCGCGGAGTGGTTCGGGAACCTTGATCCGTTCATACAAGATATCATCTTGGGCGGTTTGGGTATTCTCGCGCTTGCCGCGCCGACGCTGTCATTTTTAGCTAAAGTCGAGCCGTTGGTGTCAAAGCTGATTAAGAAATTGGGAAGTCTTAATTCCGCGCAGTTAAAGACGGCGGCGGGATTCGCGGCGATGGGGGCGGCGGCTGCGCTTGGTTTGGATATATTCAAGAATTGGAACAAGATGTCCACCGTGGAAAAAATTCTGAAAAGCCTTGCTCTTGCCGCTTTAGTTGCTGCGGCGGCAGTAACGGTTTTTCACGCATCTTGGTCAATGGGAATTGCTATCGGCGCTATCGCCGCAGGTGTTGTGGCGGGGCTTGCTGCCATAAATGCGGCAAAGGATGAAATAATGCCGGGCGAGGAAGATTTCAGCGCCGATAATCTCAACGGGAAAGCAAGTGCTTCGAAGTATGATCCAGACGACTACGACTATTCTTCTGCATGGGGCGGTGGCGATAATTACTCCGATTATTCGCAGAGTAATTCGCAGATCAACGTTACGATCAACGTGACCGAACCAAACGCCACGGCGGAGGAGATCGCCGAAGCGGTCAGCAGAGAAATTGCGACAATGGCGCAGTCGAGGGGGTAATATGAGAAAATTTGCATTTGTGGTATTTGATGCGGACAATTCGATTCTTGAAAGATTTCTGCTTGATAAAGTAACCGCGCCGAGCGGACTCGGGTGGAAGCTCAAATTGACGACTTTGGAGGGGGACGTCGTCGACACGATCACGAAGGTTGCGCAGGATAAACAAACGGTTAAGTTGACGGTGAACTTCCTTGATCGAGCTTACGAACGGTACAACATTCTTTCACAGTGGTTGCAAAAGTATTCAAGAGTCAATGAGCATATTGCTCTTGAATATGACGACGGGGTGCGACCGCGATATGTGGAAGGAAAAGTAACGGAATTTTCAAAGGCAGAGAAGGACGAGTACAGTCGTCTTTCGTGCAATGTCAACTTTACGCCTTTGACGCCTTTCTTCGTAAATGTTGAAAGGGAAATTAAGATAATCTTGTCTAACAAAGGGAAATCCTATCCGCTTAAATATCCCTATTGTTATGGAAAAAGAAAGGTGGAGAATAATGAGATTCATAACCCGTACATCGCGCCCGTGCCTGTTACCGTAACCATTCACGGAAGTGTCAGCAATCCGCGCGTATCGCTTGTTGCGGAGGGAGCTAAAGAGGAATATTGTTCTGTCAGTTTCAAAGACGTAACGCTTCGTGACGGGCAGTCGATTATTATCAACAGCGCAAGACGAAAAATTTACTTTGATGACGGAAGCGGAAAACTCAAAGAATACAGTGAAAATACCGATCCGTCGGAAGATACGTTCTTATTTTCCGAAAGCGGAATCAGTCGCTTGTCAATAGAGTTTTCGCCAAGCGACACAGGTTATCTCACGGGGTCTTGGAGGCAATACGGTTTATGATTGTAACATTCTATGACAAAGATTTTAAGGGATTGCAGGATAACGCTGCGCTTGTCGTTGGAAACGGCAGTTTTTCGCTTACTCGGCGCGGAGTCGAGATGGACGAATTGAAGTGCACTTGCGAGGCATTTACGGCTGATATACAGCCGACGTTCGTCGTCGTAAAGAATGATCGCGGCAACTACGTTTACGGTGCACTGGCGGGCATCCCGCGGCTCGATAAAAACAATCAAACGAAGATCACGGGGGCGGATTTGAAAACAATGCTGAAATCGGACGTGCTTCTTGATTTCAGTAATTTCAATGCGAAGCAGACAAGTCTGAAGGAGTTTCTTCAAAGTGTTTTTGATGAGTGGAATGAGAGCGTCAATCAGGGCAGTTTTCTTTGTGAGCTGATTTTCGATGAGAGCGTAGAATCGATAAAATGGAAAGATAAAGATTTGAAACCGCATAGCGAGCATCTTGCCCAATATGATGCTTGGGAAGATTTATTTGCCCCTTACTTAAAGTATTACAATTTGTTTATGACGACGAAAATTGATCTCGTTAAGAAGAAAGTTATCTTTCGGATTGGAAGTTCAATGTCAGGTAATGACGCAAACGTAAAACTATGGGAACTCGGGATATACGATTACGGAAAATGGATTGCGAACGTCAACGAAACGCAAGGTGTTATCTTAAATACGAAAACGAACGAGGTGGAAAAAGGATATCGATGGGTGTTAACTTCCACTAATGAATTTATTGAGTATGACGATACGAAATCGGAAAAAAGGGATTCCTTCCCGATAAAACGTAAGATTATCTTAAAAGAAACGGATACCGATGACGAAGCGAAAATGACGCAGCTTCGTAATGAAGTTAACATGGAAGCGTTGAAGACGTTAACAGATTATATGTATAAGGAAAACTTGGAAATTTCCAACGAGGAATTCTTGCAATGTTTTGAGACGATTCGAAGCGGGAGTATCGTTGATTTCAATGACATCGAAGAGCAGAAAGTGAAAGAGATATTCTCGACGACGTTTTGTATTTATACAAAGCAACGCGGAGAGAAAAAACTGTATAAGACATTGCCTTGCGGAGAAATTCACTATAACGAGAACGGTATCAAGAAAATTCAAATCGGATACCGATTTACGGGATTGCAATTTATTATTTAGGAGGAAGAAATTATGGGATTGAGATTAATTCGGGGAAATAGCGATACGCCTAACGTCACTAATGCAGATGACACGCGTATGGTGCGCTATGCCTATGGCGGATATAACGGGTACGTTCAAGGCAAAGGAAGAGAACTGCATTGTGAGCCAAACGGAAGAACTCTGACGATAAATAGCGGGGTGATCGTTTTGCAGGGATGGGAAGTCGAGATTGACAGTAATGGTTGGAGTATGGAGATAAGCCAAAACGATACAACAAAACGTTATTTTACCGTATATTGCGAAGTGAATTTGAGTCTTGGGGCGGCGGCTGATATTAAAAGTACTTATGCCGAAACAGAATACCCACCGATTAAAGAAGGCGATGATTTAACCGAAACTCCGAATGGGGTTGCAAGGATCGTGCTTTGCCATTTTACGGCGCAGAATGGTTTGATTTCAAATGTGGAAAAAGTCATAAATCCAATCAAGTATGAATTCGAAAGAATGCAGGATTTGGTAGATGGAAATATTATAGCCAAAAAAGCTGAGGAGGCAGAAAATTCAAAAAAGGTTAATGGATTACAAATAAAAGAAGAATCCTCTTTATTAAAAGTAGAAACCGCGATTGTTCCAAAGAAATATACGATATGGAGCGGGGAAGTTGCTTTATCAAACGTAGAAACTCAATATCCAATGATAAGTCTATCGAATAGGATAGAGGAAAATTCTTTATATGAGATATGTTGTAAAACGAGGAAGAATGTAAATGCGGGTGCAACATCGGAAAATGGCTTTCCAGTTTTGCACATCAAAAGAGAAGCTTATGCTGCACGGCATCAAAACACCAATACGGTCAGAATTTTCCTCGCTATGAAATATATGGGGTTTAACTTGTCTTCCGACGAGGGGAAAATTAATATAATGATAGTTCAAGGGAATAATTCGACTAACACAACGGTTCGCGCAAGTTTTAGCACGTCAGATTTTAGTGGCGTGTATCTAACGAAAATTATAAAAATTGTAGAATAAAAGGGAAAAACATGAGCTATAAAATTCTCGAACAAAATGGTATAGATAACGAGAACACCGACGGCGGGGCGTTTAACCGTTTCGCCGCAGGCGGGCGTGATGGGATCGTGCAGGGTATTCTGTCGGAGTGTTCGCTCATCGCCGAAGGAAACGGTGTATCCATTCATCCGGGGCTGATTCTCATATGCGGAATCAGAGTAAAAATCACAAGCGCGGAAACACTCTTTGTTTCTTCCGTTCCAATAAATCCCACGCAATATCAAATTATCGCTCAATTATCGTTGGCAGACAATCATGACGTCGCGGTAGAATTGTTTTTGCGCTCTCCCGAATCGTTATTGCAAGATACACTCTACCGTTCGGGACATGGCGTGTATCAGGTAGAAATCGGTTCTTTCGTACATAATCCTGATGGAACAATTTCAAACCTTGTCAGAACGCTCGACGTGATTCAGGGCGGCGGCACGGGCGGCGGAAATTTTGAGGTTGGGGAGATTGCAACGGAAACGTTAGAGGCGGGGCTTGAGGCGGAATTTGACGTAACGAAGAGGATTGACGATAATGGGAAAACGCTTCTTGACTTTTACGCCGCGATTCCAAAGGGCGCGGATGGAAATGATGCGGAGGCAGTTCATTTTACACAACAGGATTTAAGCGATTCTCAAAAAGCACAGGTAAGAAAAAATATAGATGCAGTATCTGCGTCGGATGTGTTAGATATGATGGATGGCAATCATCCTTTAATGTCGGTTGGCGAAGCAATGCACGCGAAAAATGCAGATAGTGCCACTAAATTATCCAATACCCGTGCAATTGACGGGGTATCCTTTGACGGTACAGATAACATTGATCACTTCGCAACTTGCTCCACTGCTTCGGGTACGGTTGCAAAGGTTGTATCAAAATCGGGATTTGTGCTTGCGGTAGGAGCAAAAATCACTGTTAAATTCACAAACTCAAATACGGCGAATTCTCCAACCTTGAACGTAAACGGTACGGGAGCGAAATATATACAGGCGGACGGTGATCTGACCTATGTGAAGTGGATTGCAGGAGCAATCATGGAATTTATCTATGACGGCACGTATTGGGTCTGTTTTGCAGGATATGCGCTCGCGGGAAAGCGCGTTGGGGCGATTTATCAGTCAGAAAATTCAACGAGCCCCGCGACGCTCTATGGCGGATCGTGGACGGCAATAACGAGCGGATACTATTTGAAAGCAATAACAAGCGGAAGCCCCGCTTATCAGAATGCGGGTTTGCCGAATATTACAGGAAATCTTTATGCTCGAAATTCTACCGCAAGTTCGGGATTGGGCAACGAATCATCTGCGAACGGTGCTTTTGGATTGGCACAAGTAGACACCTCAAAGCATAAAACTTTTGGTGACAGCAATAGTAGTTATCAAGTTAGTTATGTTACGTTTGACGCCAATAATGGCGCAACCTCAAAAGGAATATACGGAAATTCGCAGACCGTTACTCCAATGAACTATGGAGCATATATGTGGCGCAGAACCGCATAAAGGGAAAAAGCATGAAAATTTATAACGAGTATAGAACGAAAGAATTAAACGAAAAAGATATTGACTTTGAAAAAGGTTATTTACGGGCAGATAAAATTTTGATTGCCCGCCATGAGGCGGTTTCCTTTCAAAGAGGAAGAAGCGCGAAAGAAATCGCAGAGGAATTGAAAGCGCAGGGTATTGGAATCGAAATCGGCTACGACGGGAAACCGTACAGAATCATCAAAGACAGCGAGAAGTATGGGCGGGAAGTCGAAGCAATTGAGGACGAACCCGATACGCCCGCGAAGGGCGCGTGGAACGAAGAGGAGGAAATTCAAGTCTACATACTGTACACCGAGGAAGAACTCGAAGAACATCGTTTGAGTGCTTTGCGTTCGCGCAGAGCGCCTCTTTTAGAAGCGTTCGACAAATGGGAAAAGGCGGTCCTTCGCGGGCGAGAAAGTGACGATATTGCTGTAATGGAATGGTATAAAAGGATGCTTGATTTGGACGAGTTGGCATTTGAAAGCATTCCTCTTCGAATTCAATATTATGTCGGTTAAAACGAGTAAATCGTTTTGATAATCTTAAAAGGAGGTAAAAATCATGACGCAGTTTGAAACGAATCTTAGTAACATGAGAGAGAATCTCGATGCCGAACAGCAGTCTTATGAGCAGGAAAAGTGGTCTCTGATCCGTGCGACGGAACTTGAAGAATTTCGTCGTAGGCAGGAATCGCTTTGTAATGAAGGTATTGCCGCATTGCAACAGCAAAGAGACGAAGCTGTAAAGCAGAAAGAAGATCAGCTTCGCGCCGATTTGAAAGCGGAAGTCGACAGAAAGTTCGGCGCGGCGCGGCAGAAGCTCGAAGAAGTACAGGCGCTGTTTTCGGGCGGTAATGCCGGGAATAATTAAAGAAGGAGGAAGAGGATGAAAGAACAAATTTTGCAGTATGGCGTTTGTACGGCAATTGCCGTCGGAGTCGTGGCGATCACCTCGCTTCTGAAAATTATTGTCTGCGCTATCGCAAAGAAGTGCGGCAAGAATCTTTCGGGCAACGTGAAGGAGTATTTGTTTACGCCGATCGCGTTGATTCTCGCGGCGCTTGGGGAGTACATATGGCTCGACAAGTTCATGCATATTGAAAGCGAGGAAATGTTCATTTTGCTCATCGTCTGTTTCAGTTTGGGAACGATGCTTATTTATTGGTTATTGTTCCAACCGACGAGGAAGGCGGCGGTCAATTTAATTCGTGCGATTGTGAAGCACGGAAAATTTGAGCCGATCGTCGATACGATGGAGCGGAGTGGGCTTTCCGAAATCTTAAATGGCGAGAACGTGCCTCTGCATTCAAATGCGGAAAGTTCTCAGGAAGAGCATGACGACAAATTGCCGACGCAAGATCTGGCGCAGTCAGAACAGGCTTCAACGTCGCCGCCAACGGCGGAAGAAAAGTTGAAGGCAATGGTGAATGCGCTCAAATCAAAAACTAATTAAAAAAAAGACCGAGCGGAGTTGTCCGTTCGGTCTCTTTTGATATTAAATAGACAATTTATAGACAATAGACAATTTTGAAAAAGTGAATAACCACAATATATGGTATTTTTATAGATTATAAAATCACATATTTTGAGTGTATAGACAAAAATAGTGTTCCCCTGCTAAGGGAGTAGCACTGTTAAAGGTGGCACGAGTTCGAATCTCGTCTTCTGCGCCACAACCGCCCGATGGCTTTGCCATCGGGCGGTTGTGGCGTTTATGATTTGTTCGAACCCGTGACTTCCCACAAGGTCGTGCAAGAAAAACGGAAGCGAAAAGAAAAATTAAGTGAACTTAATGCCGTTTTTTCACGTTTCCGAGCGAAGCAAAGGACATTGCGCTCTGCGCCAATAAGGATGTAAGCTGAACACAGCGAACTTGCGTTTTTCATTTTATGTAATAATTCAACATAAACTTTTTGAAAAAATTGTATTTTTGACCTTTTTATGTTAAAATAAAATATATTTTCAAAGGAAAAAAGGTATGCTACTAATTCGGAAAATTTTTGCTTGGATTCGCAGAAATAAAATGGTAAAAACAATCAAAAGAAATATAGAATATTGGTCGGGGGAGCTTGCTTTTTTCAAAATTATTGAAATAGAGTCTTCTCTATTTTCAGATGTAGATAGATTACGGGGTTCTAAAAAATACGAACACGTGATTTTTTCTTTTGATACAATTATAAAAGATATTCAAAATCACAACGCAAAAATCTATAAACTCCAAACTCAATTTGACAGCATTGTTGCTAACCATAATATACAAAATATTTTATCGCATATTGATGGATATACTTTTGAACAACTGTAAATAATCAATATGGACACACAATAATAAACAATATAATCAAAGCAGTCA
>CAJUET010000005.1 GCA_910585595.1 uncultured Christensenella sp.
TTGTCATTATACGGAGAGAAATTTCGTCCATATACACCTCTAAATTACTGTTTATTGCACAATTATTATACAACAACCCAATCAAAATGTAAAGAAAAAACGCACTCACCTTGCTTGCAAGGTATAGTGCGCTCTATACTTACATTCTGTTCCTGTGCTAAAATTCCCTATGGGAAATACGATAAAGCTGTCGGCTTGTTTTTGTGAATGATGAATGTTAAGTAGCGTACCGAAATGCCGGGGGAAAATATTTAACCGCCATTTTGGAAATAAGTAGCGTATAAGCGCTTCGGTTGAGTTGACATACACGTTGCGGCGTGGTATTATATAGCCAATTAAACGGACAGTTCGTTTGCGCCATCCTGTCTTTAAACAAAACCAGGGCATCTGAATGGGATAGTCTTTTTAGATGCAGTCGTTTTGTCGCGGCTGTATTTTTTTTGCACAAAGGGAGAGATATGTATTATTTAAAAACTTCGGCTTGTTTTGACAGCGCACACTTTCTTCACGGGTATAACGGCAAGTGTGCCAATATCCACGGTCATCACTGGGTTGTGGAAGTAAAGATTAGCGGTGGAAAATTGCAGGAAAACGGCGAAAAGCGCGGTATGCTTCTGGACTTCGGCGATTTTAAGAAGGCAGTAAAAGATCTTGCGGAAGGGTTTGACCATACGTTTATTTACGAAAAAAACACCCTTAAACCTGCAACTCTTACCGCGCTTCAAGAAGAAGGGTTTTCATTGGTTGAAACGGATTTCAGACCCACTGCCGAAAACTTTGCCGCACACATATACGCCGACCTTTGCAACAAAGGCTTGCCTGTTTTCAGCGTGGCAGTGTATGAATCGCCCGAAAACTGCGCAGTGTACGGTGAATGATATGTGCAGTTTTAAAGTTGCCGAGAAGTTTGTAAGCATAAACGGCGAAGGTCCGCACGCAGGCGAGCTTGCCGTGTTTTTGCGGTTTTGCGGGTGCAATCTTAATTGCGGTTACTGTGACACGCGCTGGGCAAATACAGCCGACGTAAACTATGAACTTGCTTCTGCGGAAGAGCTCGTTGCATACGTGAGATCGACCGGCGTGAAAAATGTGACCTTGACGGGCGGCGAACCGCTTTTGCAGGCGGATATTGCGCATCTTATAGAACTGCTGGGCGCATCGGGTGCAGAAGTCGAAATAGAAACCAACGGAAGCGTGCCGTTGAAAAATATCGTTTCTCTTTTGCCTCGACCCGCCGTTACCGCCGATTATAAACTTCCTTCAAGCGGGATGGAAAAATATATGTTGACCGAAAACTTTTCTTGCCTTACCCTGCGAGATGCGGTCAAGTTTGTAGTCGGGGATAAATGCGATTTGTTGCGTGCGGAAGAGATTATAAACAGCTATGGACTTACAGATAGGTGTCGCGTTTATTTCAGTCCCGTGTTCGGAAAAATCAAGCCTGAAGAAATAGCGGAGTTTATGAAAGAGCGTAAGCTGAACGGCGTACGCCTGCAATTACAGTTGCATAAAATCATCTGGGAACCCGATAGGCGCGGGGTATAGGAGGAAGTATGGATATTAAAGAAGTAGAAAAACATATCCGCGGGTTATTGGTTGCTATAGGTGAAGACCCTGACAGGGAAGGTCTGCGCGAAACGCCCGCCCGCGTAGCGCGAATGTACGAAGAGGCGTTTGAAGGAATTAAATACACTAACCGTGAAATTGCGGAAATGTTTGGCAAAACTTTTGAAGTTCCGTCCGACCTGAATTCAGGCGGCGCAGTGGTCATTAAGGACATAAGTGTGTTCAGCTATTGCGAGCATCATATGGCGCTTATGTACGATATGAAAGTCGATGTGGCATATGTTCCGCGCGGAAGAGTTTTGGGACTGAGTAAAATCGCGCGCATCTGCGATATGGCGGCAAAACGGTTGCAATTGCAGGAACGTTTGGGACGGGACATTGCCGAAATAATTTCGCTTGCGGCTTTATCGCCCGACGTAGGCGTAAGGATAGAAGGCTGCCACAGTTGTATGACTTCGCGCGGGATAAAAAACGTATCGTCAAAAACGGTTACTAAAAATTATTTGGGCGCGTTCAAAGACGACGTTTCCTTGCAAAATCTTTTGGGGGACAGGACATGAAAGCACTTGTTTTATTAAGCGGCGGCGTAGACAGCGCAACTTGTCTCGGACTGGCGGTTCAGAAATACGGCGCGGCGGAAGTTTCAGCTCTTTCCGTTTACTACGGTCAGACACACAGTAAAGAACTCGACGCCGCGCAAAAAATTGCCGACTTTTACGGTGTTGTTTTAAAGCGGCTTGACCTTTCGGTCATATTCGAAGGTTCGGACTGTTCGCTCCTGGCGGATTCGCCCAATGATATACCACTGCAAAGTTATGCCGAACAGCTTTCCGTAGCGGGCGGCAAACCCGTTTCAACCTACGTCCCTTTCAGGAACGGCCTGTTTCTTTCGGCGGCGGCAAGCGTGGCGCTGTCGCACGGGTGCGAAGTGATATATTATGGCGCGCACAGTGACGATGCGGCGGGCAACGCCTATCCCGATTGCAGCGAAAAGTTCAATTCCGCGATGGGTGAAGCTATTTATACGGGCAGCGGCGGACAGCTTAAAATTCTTGCGCCCTTTGTGAACTTAAACAAATCTCAGGTTGTAAAAAAGGGACTTGAACTCGGCGTTCCGTACAAATATACCTGGAGCTGCTATTCCGGCGGCGGAAAACCTTGCGGCGTATGCGCTACCTGCCGCGACCGCGCCGCAGCATTTAAAGCCAACGGAATAGAGGATCCTGCAATAAAAGGAGAATAATATGCCAAGAGAAAAACAGAACGAGGGCATTACTCTGCTCGGTAACAACAACACGAAATATCCGCAGACTTACGACCCTTCAGTTTTGGAAACGTTTGTAAACAAACATCAAGGAAGGGACTATTTCGTAAAGTTCAACTGTCCCGAATTCACAAGCCTTTGCCCCATTACGGGTCAGCCCGATTTTGCCACGGTTTATATTTCGTACGTACCGCGTGAAAAGATGGTTGAAAGCAAGTCTTTAAAGCTATATCTTTTCGGGTTCAGAAACCGCGGCGATTTCCATGAAGACTGCGTGAACATAATTATGGACGATCTTATTCATTTGATGGATCCTGCATATATCGAAGTATGGGGTAAATTTTTGCCCCGAGGCGGAATTTCCATAGACCCCTATTGCAACTACGGTAAAAAAGGGACCAAGTGGGAACAGGTAGCCTGGGACAGGCTTTCGCACCACGATATGTATCCTGAAAAAATTGATAACAGATAATAAAAAAGCGGACGTTCCGTCCGCTTTTGTTTTTTTGAGTACGCTCATTTCCGCATAGAAAAAGACACACGCGACGGAGCGAAAGTACACTCCTTTTGCGTGTGTCTTGATGGTCGAGGCGACGGGATTCGAACCCACGACCTCTTGGTCCCGAACCAAGCGCGCTACCAAGCTGCGCTACGCCTCGTCGATTATATATTATACCAAATGCGGCGCAGTTTGGCAAGCGTTTTTTTCATGATTATTTTTAAATATGCCCAAGAAACGCTTGACAGGGGGGGGGGTAATTTTTGATAGTATAAAACAGATGTTTTAAATTAAGGGATAGAAAATGGAATACGCAATCGAAATCAAAAATCTGAAAAAATATTATAAGGACGTGAAAGCGGTGGACGATATTTCTTTTTCGGTTCAGAAAGGGGAATTTTTCGCGTTTCTCGGTGTGAACGGTGCGGGAAAGAGCACGACGATTTCCGTGATCAGCGGAAAAGCGTCCGCCGACGGAGGGGAAGTGAAAATTATGGGCTTCGATCCTTCGCGCGACAACTACGAAATCGGAAAGCGCCTCGGTGTTGTTTTTCAGAACAGCGTGCTCGATTCTTCGCTCTCTGTCTACGATAATCTGAAATACCGCGCCGCGCTTTACGGAATCAAAGGCGCGGCGTTCAAAGAGCGGTTGAAAGAACTGAAAGAACTCTTCGGGTTGGAACCCGTCTTAAAGCGTTCGGTGGGGAAACTTTCGGGAGGGCAGAGGCGCAAGTGCGATATTGCGCGGGCGCTCGTACACGAGCCGGACGTTCTCATCCTCGACGAGCCTACGACGGGACTCGATCCGCAGACGCGTAAGACCGTTTACGAAACGATACACCGTCTGCGGCGCGAGAAAAATATGACGGTGCTTTTAACTACGCACTACATGGAGGAAGCAGCGGATGCCGACCGCGTCGTCATCATCGACGGCGGAAAGATCATGGCGAACGCCACGCCTTTGGAACTTAAAGAACAATACACGGGGGACTTTATCACGCTGTACCGTGCAGACGAAGAGAAAGTGAAAGCCTTGCTTCTTCCCTACGAAAAGACGGGCGACGGATTCAGGATCGAGGTGGAGGATACGAAGAGCGCGACGGAACTCATCGTAAAAAATCCCGAACTCTTTACCGATTTCGAGGTCGTTAAGGGCAAAATGGACGACGTGTTCCTTGCCGTGACGGGCAAGAAAGGAGGCGAACAATGAAGCTCGGATATCTGATCGCACGCAACTGCAAGGTGTATTTCCGCGACAAGAGCGTGTTTTTCGCTTCGCTCATTGCGCCCTTGATTCTGCTCTTTTTATACATTGCATTTTTGGGAAACAATTATAGCGAAAATCTGAGGAATATTGCCGAAACGAATTTCGGCATTGCTCTGGAAAAATCGATCGTAAGCGCATTCGCGGGAGGGTGGCTGCTTTCTTCGCTTATTGCCGTGTGCGCAGTGAGCATTGCCTTTACCGCGAACATGGTCATGGTGCAGGACAAAGTAACGGGCAGGATCGACGACTTTAACGTTTCCCCCGTGCCGAAGTCCTATCTTGCGCTCGGCTATTATATTTCGACTGCACTCGTCACTTTGGCAATCTGCTTTACGGCGCTCTTTGCGGGCTTTATCTACCTCGGGATCGTGGGGTGGTATCTTTCGGTTGCAGACGTATTTTTGCTGATTCTCGACACCTTCCTCCTTGTCATGTTCGGCACGGCGCTCTCTGCACTCTGCTGTTCAGCGGTCAAATCGCAGGGCGGGATCACGGCGGTGCAGGCGATCGTTTCGGCGGCGTACGGTTTTTTGTGCGGCGCGTATATTCCGATCGGCTCGCTTGCAAAGGGGGTCGCAGCCGTACTGAAATTCCTTCCCGGTACTTACGGTACCGCACTACTGCACGAGCACTTTATGGGCAAAGCGATCGAGGCTATGCCCGACATCGCAGGACTCAAAGATACGATACGCTCTTCCTTCGATTGTAAAATGGATTTTTTCGGGCACGGGGTCGCGCAGTGGGTAAGCTATCTCGTTATCGTCGGCACGATTGCCGTACTCGTTGTGGGCTATATTCTGTTGCTCTCGCTTCGCGGGCGAAAGCTGAAAAGCGCAAAACAGTATAAGTTGCGCTTATAGCGGCTATGAGTAAATTTGATTGGCGAAGCTCGTTGAAATATTTGACTTAAACGGCGAAAAATCATATAATGTTCATAAAGAAGTACAAAAGGGAGTTGCGTAACAATCATGAACGTTACTGAAATTTTCGGCTGCAACGTGTTTAACGACGAGGTCATGAAAAATACTCTTCCCAAAGAGGTCTATAAATCTTTGAGAAAGACGATCGATGAGGGAGAGCCCTTCGATTCCTCGATCGCCGCCTGCGTCGCGAACGCAATGAAGGATTGGGCGGTCGGCAAGGGTGCTACTCACTATACGCACTGGTTTCAGCCGCTAACGAATCTCACTGCGGAAAAGCACGACAGTTTTATCGAGCCTTCGGGCGACAGAGTGATCATGCAGCTCACGGGCAAGAGCCTCATCGTCGGTGAGCCGGACGCTTCTTCCTTCCCTTCGGGCGGAACGAGAGAGACGAGCGCGGCGCGCGGCTATACCGCGTGGGATCCGACTTCTCCCGCCTTCGTCAAAGAGGGTACGCTCTACATTCCTACGGTGTTCGTTTCATATACGGGCGAAACGCTCGATAAAAAAGCGCCGCTCTTAAAGTCGATGACCGCGCTCGATACGCAGGCAAAACGGCTTTTAAAACTTTTCGGCATTCATTGCAGAAAGGTTTCGACCACGGTCGGACCGGAACAGGAATATTTCCTTATCGACGAACAGGTGTATTTAAAACGCAAAGATTTGGTTTTAACGGGCAGAACGCTCTTCGGCGCGCCGCCCGCACGCGGACAGGAGCTTGAAGATCATTACTTCGGTTCCTTGAAGACCCGCGTTTCCGCATATATGCGCGATCTTGACGAAACGCTTTGGTCTTACGGCATTTTTGCGAAAACCAAGCACAACGAAGTTGCTCCTGCCCAACATGAGCTTGCGCCCGTGTTTACGACGACAAACGTTGCCGTGGACGACAATCAGCTCACGATGGAGCTCATGAAGAAGGTGGCGAAAAAACACGGACTTGTCTGCCTTCTGCACGAGAAACCTTTCGAGGGGGTCAACGGTTCGGGTAAGCATAATAACTGGTCGCTCTCGACGGATACGGGACTCAATCTTCTCAACCCGGGCGATACGCCGGAAGATAACAATCTCTTTCTGCTCGTGCTCGCGTGCGTAGTTTCGGCGGTCGATAAGTATCAGGGGATTTTGCGTGCCTGCGTAGCCTCTGCGGGGAACGATCACCGTCTCGGTGCGGATGAGGCGCCGCCTGCGATCATCTCCGTATATCTCGGCGATCAGCTCGGCGCGATCGTCGACAGTCTTGTACTCGGCAAGGCATACGTTCCCAAAAAGGCGATCCCCGGTTCGATCGGCGTTCCCGAATCGCCCATTTTTCCCATCGATACGACGGACAGAAACCGTACTTCCCCGTTTGCGTTCACGGGCAATAAATTCGAATTCCGTATGCTCGGATCGCAGGCTTCCGTCGCCGACCCGAACATTGTGCTCAACACGATTGCGGCGCAGGTGTTTGCGGAAGCGGTAGAGGCGCTCTCAGACGCGAAAGACTTTGAAAAAGCGGTCAGAGATTACTCTGTTAAACTTCTGAAAGAGCATTACCGTATCATCTTCAACTACAACGGTTACGGGCCCGATTGGGAACCCGAAGCGGAAAAGAGGGGACTTCTCAACAATAAAACCACGGCGGACGCAGTGCTTGAATTTTTTAAGCAGGAGAGCATCGACGTGTTTGTCAAGCAAGGCGTATTTACCGAGAAAGAAGTGGTGGCGCGTGCAGACATCATGCTTGAAAATTACGTTAAGACGATCAACGTAGAGGCGTTGACTACGGCGGAGATGGCTCGTCAGGAAATTTATCCCGCAGTGAACCGCTACATTGCCGAGATCGCTACGGCGTTGCAGGCGAAACGCGCGGTCGGAGAAAAGGCGGTCTGTAAATGCGACGTAGAACTCGTCGAACGGTTATCCGCCATGAACGACGCGATGATGGAAGGCGTGAAAAAACTCGAAAACGATTTGAAAGAAATGCCTGCGGGCGGGAAAGCCGCATCCCGTCAGATGGCACATACGATCGTGCCCGATATGGAGGAGGTTCGCCGCCTTGCGGACGGTATGGAAAAGCTGTGCGCGCGCGAGGCATGGCCGTTCCCTTCTTATACCGATCTTTTATACAGCGTAAAATAAGGTTCGATATGAAAAAACGTCTTGCGGCAAGTTTATTTGCGATATTGTGCCCGCTCGTTCTTTTCGGCGGGTGCGCGCTTAACGGAAACAACCGCGCGCGGACGGAATACGTGCATACCTACGAGGCGGACGGGAAAATATTTTTTTGCGACGTAAAAAGCGTTTTCGGCGGCGACGCCGACCGTCTCTCGTACGATCCGCAATCGGGCGCGCTCGCGCTCGAAACGGGAACGGCGGTCGATTATGCCGACCCCGCCGTGCTGAACGGAAATACTTTTCCGCTTTATACGTTCGAGGCTTCCGAGGGGTATGAGGGGCTCACCGAAAAACTGACCGCGCTCGACGGCAGAGAGGACCCTCTCGTGCAGGCGTACGCCTTAAAGGCGGACGACGGGTCGGCTTACGGTTTTTGCAATCTCTATTCCTCGACGACGGGATTTTTCGCGGGCGGCGGACAGTGCGACGTGAAAAAGATCGTAAAGAGCGTTTTGTTCGCCTATTCTCCCGAGACGGACGAGCTGAAAATTTTGGACGAAATGGACAAGTGCTGCGTCGTCGCGTTTAACGGAACGCACTACGTTTATTTTTACGAGCGCGATTATTATTTGCAGGAAATCGAAAAATCGACCGCGATCAAGCTGTGCGCGGACGGCGCGTACGATACGGGGCTCACGAACTACAGCTACGCGGAGTTTTATTTTAATAAAGAATACTGCATTTTTAAATTTCACCGCGGATACAGCAATTATAAAAGGGAATACGACGATTTTTTACTGTACCGCATGAACGGCGAAAAGCTTGCCGAATTGCGTATACCGAGCAATTTCGATTGAATGATTCAAATAAAACCGCGTCCGCTTGACATTCGGCGCGGTTTATTGTATATTCATACTATCATAAATATCGGGTGGCGGATCATGGAATTTGAACGGTTGAAAAAAGAAAAGAATCCCGTACTTGCGGTATGCTACGACTTCGACCGCACGCTCACGCCTGACGATATGCAGGCGCAGGGATTTATCCAATCGGTCGGCGCGGACGTGAAGGAATTTTGGCAGGCATCGAACGCGCTTGCGAAAAAGTCGGATATGGATAATAACCTTGCCTATATGTATCTGATGGTTCAAAGTTCGATCGGCAAGTTCTATTTAACGAAGGACGCGCTGAACGATTACGGGGCAAAAATCAAGCTCTACCGCGGCGTCAAAGATTGGTTTTCACGCCTGAACGCTTATGGAAGAGAACTCGGCGTGACCGTAGAACATTATGTGATCTCTTCGGGACTTCGGGAAATGATCGAGGGTACGCCCATTGCAAAGGAGTTCAAAAAAATCTACGCGAGCGCGTTCTGTTTCGATGAAAAAGGTGTTCCCGTTTGGCCCGCGCAGACTATCAATTACACAAATAAAACGCAGTTCCTGTTCCGTATTGAAAAGGGATGTCTCGATATCAACGATCACGAGGGGGTTAACGAGTATTTCGGAGAGGATAAGCTCAGAGTGCCCCTTCGCAACTTTGTCTATCTCGGCGACAGCGAAACGGATATTCCCTGCATGAAGCTTGTTTCGAGCGCGGGCGGTCATGCCGTGGGCGTGTACGACCCGAGGGGCAATAAGGAAAAGGTGTTCGATCTCATGAAAAACAACCGGATCCGCTATTTTGCGCCCGCCGATTATTCGGAGGGAAGCGAGCTCGATTCACTGCTGAAAGCAATCATCGAAAAAACAGCAAAGTTTGAAGAACTTCAAGACAAACACGTCAGAAACATGATTCAGACGCGCGCATATTTTGCAAATAAAAGTTAAAACGAATGAGGAAATATTTATGAAAGTTAACGTAAAAAAATTGGCGGATAACGCAAAACTTCCTGTCTACGGTTCGGAATTTGCAGCGGGAGCGGACTTATACGCTTCGGAAGCAACCGTCATCGGCGCGGGCGAAACCGGGTTTGTGCATACGGGGATCGCGGTGGAACTTCCCGCAGGAACCGTCGGGCTCGTATATGCGCGCAGCGGTATGGCGTGCAAGCAGGATCTTGCGCCCGCGAACAAGGTGGGCGTGATCGATGCGGATTATCGCGGCGAAATTATGGTCGCGCTCCATAATCACGGCAAGGAGACGCGTAAGGTGGAAGCGGGCGACCGCATTGCGCAGTTTGTGGTAGCACCCTATTATACGGCGGAATTCTGCGAAGCGGAAGAGCTATCCGATACGGTGCGCGGAGCGGGCGGCTTCGGTTCGACGGGGAAGCAATAACATGAGAATGCGCCGTAAGCGTAATTTAGAACCCCGCATAGAATCCTGTAAAGACTTGCTTCTCGTGCGCGGTGCGCCCTGTCTCAATTTGAAAGAGGCGGAGGAGAATTTTCGCGCGCTTTTCGATTTTGAAGAAGTGTTCAAAAATTCCAATCCCGTGGAGCTCGAAGTGGGGTGCGGGAACGGCGGCTTTATTAAAGAACTTGCCGTGCGCGAGAGAGATAAAAATTTTCTCTGTGTGGAGATATGTGATAACGTAATTCTGACCGCTATGGAGCGTATTCGGGACGCGGGAATAAAAAACGTAAAATTTTTAAACGTTCCCGCCGAAATTTTGCGTTGCTATTTCCCGGAAGACAGCGTGCAGAAAATCTATTTGAATTTTTCTACACCGCTTCCCGAGCACAGCCGTGAAAAACAGAGACTGACTTCTCCGCGTTTTTTAAAGATTTATAATGCGCTTTTGACGGTGGGCGGAGAGATTTTGCAAAAGACGGACAGTGAGGAATTTTTTGATTATTCCTTGAACGAAATGCGCCGATTCGGATTCGAAATCGGGCGCGTTACACGTGATCTGCATGGGAGCGAATACGCAAAAGACAATATCGTTACCGAGTACGAACGGGGATTTTTAGAACAGGGCAAGCGCATCTTTGCATTGACCGCAATCAAAAAGAAATAATTCCGACGACCTTCCGTTAGGGGCGTCGGTTTTTTATTATATAAGATTGACACATCCTTATTTTTTGTATATAATAGTTTTGATGGGGTTACTATTTGAGTGGGAGAATTATGGCGGACGAAAAAGACAGAATTCCTATAAATCCATTTCGGTTTAGTGTGCCTCAGCCCGCTAAGCCTGAGGAAGCGTCCGTAGAAAAACCTGTAGGCGGGGCGTTCAGTTTCAGTACGCCGAAACCCGAAGAACCCAAAAAAGAAGAGAAAGCGGCAGAGCCCGTCATTATTCTCGGCGGTGTAGGAGAAGAGAAGCCTGCGGAGACGCCCGTAGAAAAACCTGTAGGCGGGGCGTTCAGTTTCAGTACGCCGAAATCCGAAGAACCCAAAAAAGAAGAGAAAGCGGCAGAGCCTGTCATTATTCTCGGCGGAGCGGAAGAAGAAAGACCTGCGGAGACGCCCGTAGAAAAGCCCGTAGAAAAACCTGTAGGCGGGGCGTTCAGTTTCAGTACGCCAAAACCCGAAGAGATTAAAAAAGAGGAGAAGCCTGCAAGTACGGCATTCAGTTTCTCTACTCCCAAGCCTGAAGAGTCCCAAAAAGAGGAGAATCTTGCGAGTGCGGCGTTCGCTTTCCGAGCTCCGAACCCTCCTCCGAAATCACTTGAAGAAGAAAAAGCAGAGGAAGAGGTTGTGATCCTCGGCGAAGAGGACGACGATACCGAATTTGTCTTCGGCAGCGGAGATATCGCGGCGGAAGATTCCGACGGCGACGAGTGGAACTTTTAAATAGATAAAATATAAAACGGCACGGACGAACGCTCCGTGCCGTTTTGCGTTTGAATTAAAATATTTCTTTTATCATTTGCGAAACGTATGTTACGGGCACAAGTTCGATTTTGTTTTTGAATTTTTCGCATGTCTTTATATTTTTAGAGGGAAGAATAATTTTTTTAAAGCCCATTTTAATGCATTCGTTTACGCGCTTTTCCGCAAAATTTACGCCGCGCACTTCTCCTGTAAGTCCGACTTCGCCGAAGAGAGCGGTGTATTTGTCGACGGCGATCATGCGTTCGGCACTTGCAAGCGCCGCGCACACCGCAAGATCTGCGCTCGGTTCGTTCAGCTTAATGCCGCCCATGGCGTTCAGGTACACGTCTTGCGTGCCCAAAGGAAGCCCGCACCGTTTTTCGAGTACGGCAATTAAAACCGTAAGGCGGTTCGGATCGATCCCTAACGACATTCTCCTCGGAAGTCCGTAAGAGGTCTTTGCCATAAGCGTTTGAATTTCCACCATCATACAGCGGTTGCCCGTTATGCTGGGCGTGACAGTCGCGCCTGCCGCCACGCCGCGGCTGTCCGATAAAAAGAGCGCGGAGTAATCCGAAATGCCCTTGATCCCTTCGCCCGTCATTTCGAAAACGCCCACTTCCTGTACCGAACCGAAGCGGTTCTTGACGGCGCGTAAGATTTTAAAACTCTCGGTGTTTTCGCCCTCGAAATAGAGTACGGCGTCCATGATATGTTCAAGCACCTTGGGACCTGCAAGCGTGCCTTCCTTCGTGACGTGCCCGATGATAAAGAAGGTGATCCCGCGGGATTTTGCAATGCGCATGAGCCTGCCTGCGCACTCGCGCACCTGTGCAACGCTTCCCGCGGAAGAGGACAGTGACTCTGTATATACGGCTTGAATGGAGTCGATGATCACATATTCCGCCTCTGAAAATGCTTCTTCCGCATTGTCGAGACAGGTTTCGTTGAGAAGGAGCAGATTTTGGGAATTCAGTCCTAAACGTTCGCAACGCAGTTTTACCTGCGAACAGCTCTCTTCCGCAGAGAGGTAAAGAACGCGGTGCTCCTTTGCAAGGTGCGAGGCTGTCTGTGTCAACAGGGTCGATTTGCCGACGCCCGGATCGCCGCCGACTAAAACGAGAGAACCCTTTACGATGCCCCCTCCGAGCACGATGTCAAGTTCGGAGTTGCCCGAAGAGACCCGCTCGTACCGCTCAAATTTTACTTCGGAGAGGGGAACGGGGCGGGCGTAGGTGCGGGAAACTGACTTTTTGACGGGCGAGGGAACGACCGCCTCTTCGATAAGGGTATTGAACTTTCCGCAGTCGGGGCACTTGCCCAGCCACTTGGGGGAAGCGTATCCGCATTCATTGCAAACGAATTGCGTCGTTGATTTTGCCATAACTTTTTACCTCTGTATTACCTGATCTTTTTCAATAGCGCCGTTGCATAGCAGGTGATCCCCTTTAGTTCGCCGACGTAGCCGAGCTTCTCGTTCGTACCCGCCGCGATGCCGATCGCGTTTTCGTTTAAGCCGAGCGTTTCGCTCAAACTTTCTTTCATGCGCTCGATATGAGGGGAGAGACGGGGAGTTTCGGCTAAAATAGAAATGCTTACGTTTTTGGGAGCAAGCCCTTGTTCGCGCACGAGGCGTAAAACTTCTTTCAGAAGATTCATACTGAACGCGCCTTTGTATGCGGGATCGGTATCGGGAAAGTAATAACCGATATCGCGTAAGCCCGCCGCAGACAGGAGCGCGTCCATGAGCGCGTGCACCAAGACGTCGCCGTCGCTGTGCGCTTTCAGGATCTTTTCCGAAGGAATGCGTATTCCGCCGAGCGTGATAAAATTGATAAAGGGCGCACCCTCGCCTTCGCCGTAGAAAGCGTGCGTGTCGGTCCCGAAGCCGATCCGTTCGGTAAGTTGAAAATCTTCGGGATAGGTGAGTTTTTGATTGCGTCTGTCGCCTTCGCAAATCTTAGGCGATTCTGCGTAGCGTGCGTAAATCCCGCTGTCGTCGGTAAATTCGCCGCCGTCGCGGAACGCCTGTTCATAGCATTCGAGCAGTTTGTCTCTATAAAATCCCTGCGGGGTCTGCACGCTGTAAACGTTTTGGCGCTTGGGAACGCCTGAAATTTTTCCGTCCGCTACAAGCACCGTCGTATCGGTTGCGGAAACCGCGCATACGCCGCTGCCGTATCTTGTTACGCTTTCGATACAGCCGTCGATTATTTTTTTCGTGACAAATGGCCGCGCCGCGTCGTGCACGAGCACGATTTCGCCTTTCGCTTCTTTCAGACCGTTATAAACGCTTTCGGTGCGGGTCGCTCCGCCGTGCACCGTGCGCGCGTTGGGATAGGGGCGCAAAAGAGGAAGAATGAGTTTTTCGTCCTCTCTTCGGCAAACGACGATCATTTCGTCCGATCCGGAAAATGCGGAAAGGGAATAGGATAGCACTGGAAGCCCGTTCAACTCCTCTAAAACCTTATTGCCCGAAAGTCCCGCGCGTTCGCCTTTTCCCGCCGCGCAAATAACGGCGGTCGTCATGCTATGACCTCGTATAAGGTTTGCGCTTCGTCCTTTTTAACGGTCTCTTTCACCTGCAAAATTCTGAATTTCACCGAACCCTTCGCATAGCAAAGTTCCACCTCGTCGAGCGGTTTGATTTCCTTCGACGGCTTCGCCTCTTTTCCGTTGACGATGATTTTGCCTGCATCGCAGGCGTCCTTTGCAAGCGATCTGCGCTTCAAAATGCGGGAAACTTTAAGAAATTTGTCGATTCTCATGAATATCTCCGAAAAAAATTGAAATATTTTCAAAAAGCAGTCAAAACGGGTTGACATCTTTTTTTTCATGCTTTATAATGACATACTGTATTATTATGCTGTGGCAGAATATAGTTTCACGGTAAAAAGCGGAAATCACATACGGCTTTTCACCTGATCATTATAGCGTATTATTTCCCGAAAGTAAAGAGGGGAAGCGGCATTTTTAACAAAAACATTTTCGATTTTTATCGATGAAAAGATATACTCGGTAGATCGCCAAATGATAACAACAAAAAAAGGAGTTATAAAGGCGGATGAATTTACCCATTCAGAAGTATGGCAAAACCGAGAGAAGAAAGTTCGGTAAAATCAACGAAGTCATCGAAATTCCTGACCTCGTAGAGATTCAGAAGGAAAGCTATGAATCTTTCGTAAAAGAGGGGATCGGCGATATCTTCGAGGATTTTTCTCCGATCACGGACTTCTCCGATCACTTCGAACTCTATTTCCTCGATCACTCGTTCGGGGACAAGCCGAAGTATGACGAGAAGGAGTGCCGCAACCGCGACGCGACTTATGCGCTTCCCCTTAAAGTGAGGGTGCGCCTTCGCAATAAAGTGAAGGACGAAGTTATCGAATCGGACGTCTACATGGGGGACTTCCCTCTCATGACGGAGAACGGCTCGTTTATCATCAACGGCGCGGAGCGCGTAATCGTTTCGCAGCTCGTTCGTTCGCCCGGCGTGAACAACGCGGTCGAAACGGACAAAACGGGCAAGCAGATGTATGAAACGACGGTCATTCCCAACCGCGGCGCGTGGCTTGAATTCAAGCAGGACGCGCAGGGCGTTTTGTGGGTAAGCGTCGACAGGAAGAGAAAGCTCACCGCAACCGTATTGTTGCGTGCTTTGGGCTACGGAAGCGACCGCGCTTTGGAGGAACTCTTCGGCGGCGACAAGATGATCCAAAATACGATCGCGCACGACGCGAAAGACAATCCGCCCATCAGAAGCGAATCGGACGGACTTATCGCGCTGTACAGAAGGCTTCGTCCCGGCGAAGTTCCCACCGAGGATTCCGTTCGCCAGCAGCTCAACAATCTGTTCTTCGACCCCCGCCGTTACGACGTCGTAAAGGTGGGCAGATATAAATTCAATAAAAAGCTCAATCTTGCGTACCGCCTTCCCGGCTGCCGCGTTGCGGACGATATTTTCCACCCCGAAACGGGCGAGCTTCTCGCAACGAAAGGGGAGACCGTTTCCGAAGAAAAGGCAAAGGAAATTCAGAATGCGGGTATCGGCGAGCTGTACGTTCTCGTCAACGACCCGGTCGACGGCGAAGTGCGTCACAAGATGATTTCGAACAACACGGTGGATTTTGCGGCGCTCTCCGATAAAGACCCCAAAGCGTTCGGACTTTTGAAAACCGTATATTACCCCAACTTTGCGTTCAGTAAAAAGATCGCCGCGGAATGCGCCGAGCTCACGGAAGAAGAAGTTGCGGATAAGTATCTCGACGAAATCAACGCAGTTTACTACACGCGCGAAACAGCTCCCGAAGCGGACGAAAAGCAAGAGGAAAAGAAGAACCGCGAAAAGAGACGCGACGCAAGACTTAAATTTGTCAGAGCGTGCAAACTCTTCCACGAACTTCTTTCCCGTAACGACGGCGCAAGAGCTTCGGACGCGCCCGTTGATTTGAATGCGGAGACCCGCGTTTTAGGCGTTACGCCCGAAGAAAAGAAAATCATCCAGCCCGTTGTTGATAAACTCAACCATAAGTGCATTACGGTCGACGATATCGTGGCGGCTGTTTCGACCAACCTCGATTTGCAGTACGGAATCGGCACGGTCGACGAAATCGACCACCTCGGCAACCGCCGCGTGCGTTCGGTCGGCGAGCTTTTGCAAAATCAGCTCCGCATCGGTATGGCGCGTTTGGAGCGCCTTATCAAAGAGCGTATGGCAACCGCCGATCCCATGGAGGTCACGCCTTCGTCGCTCATCAACGTTCGTCCCATTCCCGCCGTTATCCGCGAGTTCTTCGGCTCGTCCCAGCTCTCGCAGTTCATGGATCAGACGAACCCCATTGCGGAACTCACCCACAAGCGTAAACTTTCCGCGCTCGGTCCCGGCGGTTTGAACCGCGACAGAGCGACCTTCGAAGTCCGCGACGTTCACCACTCGCACTACGGACGTATGTGCCCGATCGAGACTCCAGAAGGTCAGAACATCGGTCTTATCTCGTCGCTCGCGACCTTCTCGCGCGTGAACGAATTCGGCTTCATTATGTCCCCTTACCGCAAGGTGGATAAAGAGACGGGAATCGTTACCGATCACGTCGACTATCTTACGGCGGACGAAGAGGACAGATACGTCGTTGCGCAGGCAAACGAGCCCCTCGACAGCGAAGGACATTTTGTGAGCGAACGCGTCGGCTGCCGTTACAGAGAGCTTATTACCGAGCTTCCCCGCGAACGCATCGACTATATGGACGTTTCTCCCAAACAGCTCGTTTCGGTTGCGACGGCGCTCATTCCCTTCCTTGAAAACGACGATACGAACCGTGCGCTCATGGGTTCGAACATGCAGCGTCAAGCCGTGCCTCTTCTCAAAACGGAGAGCTCCATCGTTGCAACGGGTATCGAGGCGGCGATCGCGCGCGATTCGGGCGTTATCGTAAGAGCTAAGGAAGCAGGTACCGCGATCGGTGTCGCTTCCGATAAGATCACGATCCGCGAGGACAGCGGATTCGAAACCACGTATCCCCTTAAAAAATTCGAACGCTCCAACCAGGGTACCTGCCTCAATCAGCGCCCTATCATTTCGACGGGCGACAGAGTGGAGAAGGGCGAGATCGTTGCGGACGGATCTTCCACCAATAACGGCGAACTTGCGCTCGGTAAAAATATTTTAGTCGGCTTCATGGAATGGGAAGGATACAACTACGAGGACGCAATTCTCATTTCCGAAAAGCTTGTTCAGGACGACGTATTCACTTCCATTCATATCGAAGAACACGAAACGGAAGCGCGCGACACCAAGCTCGGCGAAGAGGAAATCACACGCGATATTCCCAACGTGGGCGACGACGCGCTCAAAGATCTGGACGAAGACGGTATTGTAAGAATCGGTGCGGAAGTCACGAGCGGCGATATTCTCGTAGGTAAAGTTACCCCCAAGGGCGAAACCGAACTCACCCCCGAAGAGCGTCTTCTTCGCGCGATCTTCGGCGAGAAGTCGAGAGAGGTGCGCGATACCTCACTCAGAGTTCCGCACGGCGAGGGCGGTATCGTTGTAGACGTTAAAATCTTTACGCGGGAGAATAAAGACGAACTTTCCCCCGGCGTCAATAAGCTTGTGCGCGTGTATATCGCGCAGAAGCGTAAAATTCAGGTCGGCGACAAGATGGCGGGCCGTCACGGAAACAAGGGCGTTATCTCGCGCGTGCTTCCGCAGAGCGATATGCCTTTCCTGCCCGACGGTACTCCTTTGCAGATTCTTCTGAATCCCTTGGGCGTGCCTTCCCGTATGAATATCGGACAGGTATTGGAAGTCCACCTCGGTTATGTTTGCCGTCAGCTCGGTTGGAAAATCGCAACCCCCGTATTCGACGGCGCGACGGAGAAGGACATCGAACAGCTATTTAAAGAAAACAATCTCTATAATCCCGAAGGGAGAGTCGACGGTAAGTTCCAGGTGTTCGACGGCAGAACGGGCGAACCCTTCGAGAACCGCGTCACGATCGGTATCATGTATATGATCAAGCTCATTCACTTGGTCGACGATAAGATCCACGCGCGTTCGATCGGTCCTTACAGTATGGTAACGCAGCAGCCTCTCGGCGGTAAAGCGCAGTTCGGCGGTCAGCGTTTCGGCGAAATGGAAGTTTGGGCGCTCGAAGCTTATGGCGCGGCGCATATCCTGCAAGAGATCCTTACCGTTAAATCGGACGATATCGTAGGGCGCGTAAAGACCTACGAGAGCATCGTAAAGGGCAACAACATTTCCGAACCCGGTATTCCCGAAGCGTTCAAGGTACTTTTGAAGGAACTTCAATCGCTTGCGCTCGACGTGAAGGTGCTCACCGAAAATAACGAAGAACTCATTATCCGCGAATTCGAAGAAGAAGACGATAGAGACGATTTCAGGCGCGACGCGCACGAACCCGAACAGGACTTCGACTTCGGCGTGGAAGACGAGGACGAGGAAGAAGTCGGTTCGATCTTCGACGATGCGGGCGAGGACGAGGATTTCGTTTCCGAAGACCTCTTCGCAGATACGGACGACGATTTGTCCGACGTTTCGGACGACTTCGATTTCGGCGATATCTTCGCAGACGACGATTCGGACGACAAGGAATAAGAGAGGGAGGGTAAAAAGATGTTTGAATTAAACGATTTCAATTCCATTCAGATCAGCGTAGCGTCTCCCGAAAAAATCAGGGAATGGTCTTACGGGGAAGTTACAAAACCCGAAACCATCAACTACCGCACCCAAAAACCTGAACGCGACGGACTTTTCTGCGAGAAAATTTTCGGACCGACGAAGGACTGGGAATGCCATTGCGGTAAGTATAAAAGAATACGTTATAAAGGTATTATCTGCGAAAAGTGCGGCGTCGAAGTGACGCGCGCCAAAGTGCGCCGTGAGCGCATGGGGCACATCGAACTTGCCGCTCCCGTTTCGCACATCTGGTATTTCCGCGGCGTACCCAGTAAAATCGGGCTTCTGCTCGATATGAGCCCCAAAGCGCTCGAACAGGTCATTTACTTTGCGGCGTATGTGGTGCTCGATCCGGGAACAACGGGCTACGAATACAAGCAGGTCATCAACGATAAACAGCTCCGCGAGACGGAAGAGGAGTTCGGCGATTCTTCCAAGACGGGTTTAAAGGTCGGCATGGGCGCAGAGGCGATCCGCGAGCTTTTAATGGCGGTCGATCTTGACAAAGAGAGCGAGGATGCAAAGCGCATTATCGAAAACAGCTCGACGGGTCCCAAGCGCGTGAAGGCGATCAAGCGTATCGAAATCATCGAGGCGTTCCGCAAAAGCGGTAACCGCCCTGAGTGGATGATTTTAACGGTGCTTCCCGTTATTCCGCCCGATTTAAGACCCATGGTTCAGCTCGACGGCGGCAGATTCGCTTCTTCCGACTTGAACGATTTATACCGCCGCGTGATCAACCGTAACAACCGTTTAAAACGTATGATCGAGCTCGGCGCACCCGAGATGATCATCAAGAACGAAAAGCGTATGCTTCAAGAGGCGGTGGACGCGCTTATCGACAACGGCAGAAGGGGCAAGCCCTTATCCGGTCCCTCTAACCGCGAACTGAAATCTTTGTCCGGACTTCTCCGCGGTAAGCAGGGGCGTTTCCGTCAGAACCTCCTCGGAAAGCGCGTCGACTACTCCGGCCGTTCGGTTATCGTCGTAGGTCCCGATTTGAAGATCTTCCAATGCGGACTTCCCAAAGAGATGGCGATCGAGCTCTTCAAACCCTTCGTTATGAAGCGGCTCGTCGAAACGGGCAAGTGCCACAATATCAAGAGCGCAAAGCGCACTGTGGAAAAGGGCAAGGACTTCGTTTGGGACGTCCTCGAAGAAGTCATTAAGGAGCATCCCGTTCTTTTGAACCGTGCGCCCACGCTGCACCGTCTGTCGATTCAGGCATTCGAGCCCGTGCTTATCGAGGGCAGAGCGATTAAAATTTCGCCCCTTGTCTGCGGACCATTCAACGCGGACTTCGACGGCGACCAGATGGCAGTGCACCTTCCTTTGAGTATCGAGGCGCAGGCGGAAGCAAGATTCTTAATGCTCTCCGCGAATAATATTCTGAAACTTGCGGACGGCAAGTCGGTCATGTCGCCCACGCAGGATATGATTATCGGCGCGTACTATCTGACCATTTTAAGAAGGGAAGAGGGCAAGCGTTACGATTCCGAAGGGAGATTGAATCAAAACGGCGAGGTTTACGAACCGCCCGTATTCGCTTCCTTCGACGAGGCGCTCATGAGCTATCAGCTCAAAGATACGCATTGTCAGGACGAAGTGTATGTGCGCCGTACCGTGGAACTTCCCGAAGGGAAATTCGATCATCTTGCGCTTCCCTACGAAAAGACGTTTGACCGCGACGGAATCGCTGCAAACAACGGCTTCCGCGGCAGAGTGTTCGTCACCAAGAACGAAGCAACGGGCAAGCTCTTTGTCACGGGCGTCATCAAGACGACGGTCGGCAGAATTATTTATAACGAGGGTATGCCTCAGGATCTGAATTTCGTCAAGCGCGAAAATCCCGAAGACTACCTCAAACTCGAACTTTCCACCGAATTTATCGAATCCATCAAGGGTTCGCGCGCAATCGGTAAAAAGCACCTTTCGAAGATCGTTGAAGCCTGCTTCAAAACGGGTTATGCGCCCAAGGCTTCCTTCGTGCTCGACGCGATCAAGGAGCGCGGATATAAATATTCCACGCTTGCGGCACTCACAACTTCGGTATTCGATATGAAGATTCCCGAAGAGAAGGCGGAAATCGTTTCCGGTGCGGAGAATCAGGTCGCAAAGATTTCGAAGATGTTCGCCCGCGGACTTTTAAAAGAAGAGGAACGCTATCACGCCGTTATTTCCGCTTGGGACGACGCGACGGATAAGGTTGCGGATCTTTTGAAAAAGCAGGGTGCTTCGGATAAGTTCAATCCCATTTGGATGATGGCGGATTCGGGCGCCCGCGGTTCGATCGACCAGATCAAGCAGCTTTCGGGTATGCGCGGACTCATGGTCAACCCGCAGGGTAAAAAAATCGAAGTCCCCGTTAAATCGTGCTTCCGCAACGGTCTTTCCGTTCTCGAATATTTCATTTCGTCGCACGGCGGAAGAAAAGGTTTGGCGGATACGGCTCTTAAAACGGCAGACTCGGGTTATTTGACCCGCCGTCTTGTAGACGTTTCGCAGGACGTTATCATCCGCGAAGAGGACTGCTCGGCAGGCAAGCGTCCGCGCGGAACATATATCAAAGCCATTTGCGCGGCGGACGGTTCGCCTATCGAGAGCCTTGAAGACAGACTTACGGGCAGATTCGCGGCGGAAGACATCACCGACGAGAACGGTGAAGTGATCGTTCCCTGCAATGAAATGATCAGCGAACTGAACGCGAAGAAAATCGCTTCTCTTCCCAAATACGGCAGCGAGCAATCGCAGGGCGTTTATATCCGTTCCATCTTCAACTGTACGACCCGTTACGGCGTATGCGCGAAGTGCTACGGTAAAAACATGGCGACTACGCTTCCCATTAAGATCGGCGAGGCGGTCGGCGTCATTGCGGCGCAGTCTATCGGCGAGCCCGGTACGCAGCTTACAATGAGAACGTTCCATACGGGCGGTATCGCGGCTACGGGCGACATTACGCAAGGTCTTCCCCGCGTCGAAGAACTTTTCGAAGCAAGAAAGCCCAAGGGCGTTGCGACGATCTGCGAATTCAAAGGTATTATAAATGTAGACGACCGCGATAACTTGAAGCACGTTAAGGTCATTGACGAGGATACGGGCGCAGAACTCAAAGAGTACGAACTCCCGTTCAACGCAGAGCTTAAAGTGGCTACGGGCGACCGCGTCAACCCCGGCGCGCTTCTCAACGGCGGTTCGGTGAATCCGCAGGATATTATCCGCGTAGAGGGTGTGAAGGGCGTTCAGGATTATATTCTCGAACAGGTTCAGTCTGTTTACCGTTCGCAGGGCGTTGACATCAACGACAAACACGTCGAGATCATCGTTCGCCAAATGCTCAGAAAAGTTCGTATCGAGAATGCGGGCACAACCGAAATGCTTCCCGGTCAGCTCGTCGATATGTTCACGTTCGAAGAGCAGAACGAAAAGACGATCAAGAACGGCGGCGTTCCCGCCACCGCAAAGCGCGTCCTTCTCGGGATCACAAAGGCGGCTCTCGCCACCGATTCCTTCCTGTCCGCGGCGTCCTTCCAGGAAACGAGCCGCGTGCTTACGGAAGCCGCGATCTGCACCAAGCGCGATCCTCTTATCGGCTTGAAGGAAAACGTAATTATCGGTAAACTCATTCCCGCAGGTACGGGCATGAAGGAATACAAAAACGTCTCCGTACAGGCTACGGGCGGTTATCGCGATTCTCTCGCACAGGAAACCGCAGTCGCAACCGACGAAGAATAACCGAATTTAAGAAAAAAAGCGCACCCGATCGGGTGCGCTTTTCCATGCGGCGGGCATAATGGCGGAAAAAACATAAAATTACTTGACAGAGCGGAAATGTAAGAATATAATAAAGTAGAAAAATACGGCGTGGCGCAGTATTTTTCAAATAAAAAAGCAATATAGTAATGTAATACAGACAGGAGGAGTATATGAATCAGTTCAGGGGGGGGGTATTAAAAAGTAAGAGAAAAATTATCAGCGCGATATTAAGTGTTTTATGTGCCGCAGCGCTTTTCTGCGGCTTTTTTGCTGTAAAAAACACCTCTCAAACCCAAAGCGCAGATGCGCTAACTTCCTCTACGGTCAACTCCGCGACCAAGATCGGAAACGGCGAAGATCTATGGGACAGCGCGGGCAATATGTATAACCGCACCGTAGCCGTAGATTTGTTGGAAAAACTGTTCGGGGAAACGCAGTCAGACGGCAGTATAAAGGTTCGTGATCCCTATGAATATATTACGGACAGCGCCAATTATGACGCGACTGAAAAAAACACATACCGAACGAAAAGCACAGTTGTAAGCGCAGCTACGATCAATAAAAAGCTGAATAACACGACTTACGGCGGGATCGTAAAACTCGGCGGGTTAGACTGGATTCTTGCCTCGATGACGCTTGGCGGATATGACAGCGAAACCGAAACGGAAGGGGATAAACCTGTACTTGTTTTGTACCTTGCGGATAGATTAACAAAACCCGACGGCAGCACGGCAGCGACTTCGAAGTTTCACAATGTTGCTCCGAATGAGGCGGGCGCGAATATGTACAGCAGCAGTGCGATAAGGAATAATATAGCTTTTCTTTCAAGCAATCCAAGCAGTGATTTTTATAGGCTTTCTATGTTCAACAATGAATCGGCTTGGGCGCAGAAGTATTTGGTTCAGCCCAAAGACGTAAAATACGAACACGGGGTAACGCATGTAGACAGAGGTTGGCGAAGCCAATATTATCCGAATGAGGCGCTTGCTGCGGAGAAATTTACCGACAAGTGGCATTCTTACTATGGGAATTTGTATAAAGTCAGTACGAATACTTACGACGGAACTAAAAGTAGCGGCGGTGGCAGAATTGCAAAATACTCAGAATGGGGCGAGGACTATATCTGGCTTCCGTGCGCTGCGGAAGCAGGCTGGAACAGTAGTCCGTTGGATACAAAAAGCGTTTGGAAGCTGACAGTTCAACAACTCGCTGCCACAAATACTTCTTGGGTTCGTAGCGGAGACTACGATGTGCGTACAAATGCCACTGCTATTACAACTTCTGGCGGTTATTCTTGCCCTTCTACTACTTCCGTCAATGGCGTGCGTCCTGCAATATTCTTAGATTTGGAGCCGCTTCTGCGTTTGGTTGAACCGCAGGAGACGACCAGAACTTACAACGGCGAAGCGCAGACGTTGGAAGGGGAAGACTGGTACAGAGAAGAAATTTTTAACGATAAGACTTTATGCACGATCACTTATAAAGATAAAGACGGCGCGATTGTTTCCCCGAAAGACGTCGGGGAGTACACCGCTACGTTCACACTTAAAACGGACGATTTTGTATGGGACGGGAGTTCTACGAGTAAGACGCGTTCAACAAAGTTCACGATCGTGCCGAAAAAAATGCAAGTCGATTTTACAACGGATGAAAGAGGGGTGCCGCAGTTATCGCTTGCCGAAGAACCGTTCGGAGAGGATAAAGTCAACTGCGTGATCCGATATTACGAAAAGGATACGGGTGACGATAAGGGGACGGACTATTCCGCACTCCTCGGCAAAACCTGGTATATCGCGCATGCGGAGTTCGATAACCCCAACTACGTTCCCGATCCCAATTTTGCAGAGCCGATCGAATTTTTGAACCCTGCAACGCCGGTCAATATAACCTGGTTGGACGACGAGTTCAAGAAACCGTTTACGGGCGATTCCATTGCATTTTATGTAAATTGGGGCAATTTTAAAGACCTTATCGACGTCAGTTATGACGAGAGCGTTATCGCGTATGACGGCTGGGATGAATTCAGAGCGACGAATGCGGGAAAATATAGCGTTACGCTGAGCCTGAAAAACAAGCAGGACTATATATGGGGCTCGCAAATGGGAAGCGCGGCGGGCACGACGAACGACGCAACGATCCAATTCGAGATCGCGCCCAAAGAGCTGGAATTGCAGGTGGTATCGATCACTCCGGGCGATTGGACGGTGACGTTAGGCGGGACTTGTGATTTGTTGATTGATTTGCCCGCGGTGCCTACGGGTGAGTTCGATGTCGTCATCTATGCACGGCGTACATTAAACTCCAAGCCGATCGATATATGCGTGGTTTCGCTCGATACGACGATGCAGTCGTCGGTGCCGTGCGAATTCGTAACGGATAACATCACGTCGGCGGCGACCTATCTTTTAGGGATAAGAGCATACGACGAAAGCGACCCGAACGCAAAGAACTATACATTCAAGCTCGACAAGGACTATACGCTTACGGTCAAAGAACCGACGTCGTCAAGCGGAATCTTGTGGCGGTTGTTCGAGGACAACAAACCCGCAGGCTCTATGCAGGACCCCGCAACGTCGATGAACACGACGTGGGATAAAAAGATCACCTATAACGGGAACGGGTTTCACTTTACGGTGAACGCGTCGGGAATGAATTACACGATCGATACGTCGTACAATGCAGACGGGTTTACAAACGGCTATCGCACGGTGAAGAAGGGGAATACGGCGGCGCTGAGCACGGTGAGCGGAGCGGGAACGTATGTGACGACGGTGCGGTTAAAGGACAATACGACGTCGTATAATTACAGCATCGAATGGACGATCGACAAGGCGAAGTTCGATTTATCGAACGTGCGCTGGATCGACGACGGAAAGATATCGTTCAACGAAAACGGAATGAAGGTAGCGCTGGTAGCAGAAACGATACCCAATGGTCTTATTCCCGTATACGGGGGCAAGCACAGCGTGACGGGCGTAGGAGACAGCGGAGAAGCAACGGTAACATTCACGGTAGGCGATACGGAAAACTACGTAGTGCCGACGTCGGGAAATAAGGATAGCTATATCTTTACAGCGGACGGATTGGATGATTTCGAATGGGCAAAGGAATGGACGGTAGTCCCCAGGGAAATACCGGTAAACTGGGCGATCGGAACGATCGTATTGGAGAGCGGGAAGAAGATCAACGCGGAAGTGCTGGCAGGCGGATTTGACGAATACGTGGAATATGTGTACATCGAAACGGACGGAAACGGAGTACCGCTGGACGGGAAGGAGCTGAGCGAACCGCAGATAACGGATAACAAGATCAGGTATTACAAAGCGGAAGCGCGGATCAAGGGAAAATACGAAGGGAAATATATCTTCGATCCCTATGCGACGGTGAACCTGCTCTCGCCGGTGTTCGAGGTGGGACGCGCTCTGGAAGCAGTACAGCTTCAGGCGAAAAAGACGGAGTACACCTATTGGGGTTCGCAGGTGAAGTTCCAATACAAGGTAACGGAGGGAGCGATTTCGGATAACGCGTTCGACGTGGTATATTACCGCGGAATGATCCGCCTTCTCGCGGCGCCCACCGATCCGGGCAGTTACCGCGCGCAGGTGAACTTAAAGACGGGGTTTACGGAGCGATACTATATCGAGGGAACGAACGCATTCGACTTTACGATCGTACGGGGAGTGATTTCGGTAAGCTGGAACGAGAACGTGAAGCCGCCGGTACTCAATCTGACGGAGAATCAGGCGAAATATATCGTATACGAGTACCGCGACAGCGTAGGGAACACGGTAGGGATCAGCAGTTTGCGCACGCCCGGAACGTACGGAGTGAGCGCGAGGATCACGGATACGTCGAAGTATATATTCGATACGGAATCAACGATGACGGAATGGATCGAATTCACGGTAGTATCGGGAGACACGGTAAACGATCCGTCGACGTCGCATCCCGATTACAAGCCGACGGAGGACCCGAACGGAGACGGAGGAACGGGGACGGGAAGAACGCCGGTGCGCCTTACGCTGAGCAATCCGCAGGTATATGCAAACGGAAGCAATCAGCCTGCGCAGTTCATCAACGACGCGAACCTGCCGTCGGACGCGTTTATAATCATATACAAACTGAACGGGCAAGTGGTGAGCGAATACAGCGCGGCAGGATATTATCAGATCGAGGTGAAACTCAATCCGCTGTACGAAGTTGACTACGAATTGGTTTCGTCAAACTTCATGTATATCATAATGCCGGGTGGCGGAGGCACTCCGAATCCGAACCCGACCCCCGGAGACGGAACAGGCAACAATCCTACGAACGGAACGATCGTTTCCTATGTGCCCGTTATATTGAGCGGAGTATCGGGAGTATTGATCGTGGTGTTCCTGATCATGTCACTGAACAATCTGTCTGCGGCGAAAGCGGCAAGGGAAAAGACGAAAAAACTTGCGGCAATGTCCTATTCGTTCGCGCCTATAAGCTTGCTGGGAATCGTACTGGGACTGAGTGAAACGAATTGGTGGATCATCGCGGGGATACTGATGGGACTAGCGCTGATCATGGCGATCTTCGCGTTCATGACGAAGGGGAAGAAGAAGCGCGCTCTCGAAGCGCTCGGAGAGGAAGAGGCGCGTATTGCAGAGGAGAAGGAGTATGCAAGGCGCGAGGAAATGCGCATGATGTTTGCTTCCATGCAACAGAACGTGCAACAGCCGCAGTTCAATTACGAAGCGTTGCAAGGCAGTATTCAGGGCATGATTTCTTCGACGATGCAGGCGCTGTTGCCCGCGATCCAGCAGGTGCAGGCGCTTCCGCCCGCTTCGCCCGATGCGGCGTACGACAAACCCGCCCTTTCCTCATCCTCGCAGGCGGAAATCGACAGACTTCACGAGCAGCTTGCAAAACAGCAGGAACTTTTAAATCAGGTCTTGCAGAATCAGCAGAACGTTCCCGTTTACGAGGAAGAACCCGTTGACGATATATCGTGGCTGGGCGAGAGCGACGAGATGATTTCGCTCGAAGAGTCCTACGGCGCACTGAGCGACGAGGGAAAGAGGGCATACTACGAGATCGGAAGCTATATCATGAATAAACCCGGTACCTCGCAGAACGACGGAAGATACGCGGTGCTCTTCAAGTACCGCGGAAGGACGGTCTTTAAACTTGCGATCAAGGATGACGCGCCCGTCCTGTATTACCCGATGGGCAACGGCAGAAGCGAAGTACGCGTTTACGACGCGGCGTCGTTGGAAATGGCAAAGAGCATGATAGACCGTACCGTTATGAATGTAGATCAAATGTAACAGCAAATAAAAACCCGCCGAAAGGCGGGTTTTTATTTGCTTAACAGTCGTTTGGAATTCCGACCTGATCAAAATAGTTTCGGTTGTATTCGACGGACGGATGATTTGGAAAGAGAACTTCCGATTGTTTGTGATAATCATACGATTTTTTTAAATCACCCTGTTCAAAGGACAAGCGGCAAAGCCCCAAAAGGGGCGTGAGAGAGCGGGCGTAATCGTCTTCGAAATCTCCCTCTTCGCTGTGGTCGCGGCATAAAAGAGCGGCTTTGTACCAAAATTCCGCTTCCGGTAGTTGATTTGTTTTGTGATACGATTCTGCAATTTTTACGCACGATTTTGCCCGCGGTTCGCCGTAACAAAAACTTTGAAACAGGGCGGAAAGTGCGCCTTCTCTATTGTTTTGTGCGCGTCGTGTATCAGATAATACAAGACAGGCTTCGATTTTATTCACATACCAGCCGTCGCCGCTCAGCATATTTTCAAGTGTATTTTCGGCTTCTTTAAAGAATCCGTTGTAATACAGCTCCCGACCAAAGTAGAAGAGGTCACGTCCGTCGAGCGTTTCTTCCTGCGTCCACTTGCGGTAAATATTGAGGTTGCGGCTTCCGCGCGGCTTACTGCTTCCAAGGTGCTGCACGCAGAAGTTTGAGCGAATAATTTTTCCGCGCGGCGCAATACATTCGTGTACCCGACCCTGCCATGTAAAGTTTGTGCTGCGTTTTACGAACCGTTCGCGCATGAACCTGAGCGCGGGCTTACCGTCCGTAACCATTTCATAAGCGCATTGCACCATGTCGGGTTTTTCTCTTTCTATTTCCGCTTTGAGTTTTATAAACAGTTCGGCATTTTCCGCAGTGATATAGTCGTCTGCGTCGAGCCAGAAAATATAGTCGCAGGAGGCGAGCGAAAAAGCGTAGTTGCGTGCTGCGGCAAAGTCATCGTTCCATCGGTAATATTCCACTCTGGCGCCCAGGCTACGCGCAATGGAACTGGTGTTGTCGCTCGATCCCGTATCGACCACAATGATTTCGTCGGCAAGCTTTTTTGCACTTAAAAGACACCGATTCAAAACTTCTTCTTCATTTTTCACGATCATGCAGAGAGTAAACGTCATATATTAGAACCTCTTGTTTCATTTATCAATATGATAATAGGGGGAGTTTTGTTTCCGAACCTCCCCCGAAAGGAGATTTTATGAATACAGATCATCGTAATTTTAATTGCTGTCCGTGTATGTGTATAACCCAATATCCCGAGCCGAAAGTAATTTATTACAACAACGGTACGGGTGGAGTCGGACCTACGGGTCCCAGAGGTGCGACGGGACCCACAGGACCTACGGGAGCAACGGGCGAAGCCGGACCCACGGGTCCTACGGGAGCAACGGGCGAAGCCGGACCCACGGGACCTACGGGAGCAACGGGCGAAGCCGGACCCACGGGACCTACGGGAGCAACGGGCGAAGCCGGACCCACGGGTCCTACGGGAGCAACGGGCGAAGCCGGACCCACGGGACCTACGGGAGCGACAGGCGAAGCCGGACCTACGGGACCCACGGGAGCAACGGGCGAAGCCGGACCCACGGGACCTACGGGGGCAACGGGTCCCGCGGGACCTACGGGGGCAACGGGTGCGACTGGACCCGCGGGCGAATTGATTCCCGGTGCGGCAGTCCCTGACGTAGAGGGAACTCCTACTCCCGATGAAATCGGTGAGACGTTAAACGCGTTGCTTGCATCGCTTCGCGCTGCGGGCGTTATCGCAACTTAATGTCGATCTTAAAAAAAGCACAGAGGAAACTCTGTGTTTTTTTATATCGAGTTTGTTGACATTCCCGTTTCGTTTCGCTATAATAGAACGGAACAAAAGAGGAAAGCGTTATGAAGAGTCCTGCCGAAATTGCACAAAATTATATTAAAATCGCACAGGGAAAGACCGCGCAGAAGTGGTATAAATTGCTTATTCTTGCGGTGCTTGCGGGCGCATTTATTGCGTTCGGTGCCGCTGTTGCAACAGCGGCAGGGGCGAATGCGGGCTCAAATGCAGCGCTTATAAAGGGCTTGGTGTTCCCTGTGGGACTTATTCTCGTTGTAGTTTGCGGCGCGGAACTTTTCACAGGTAACTGTCTTTTGATTTCGCCTCTGATCGGCAGGGATATCAAGGTGGGGGGCTTTTTCAAAAATTTGGGGATCGTGTATGCGGGAAATTTCCTCGGCGGACTGCTGATTGCCGTTCTCGTCGTTTTCAGCCATGCACTTGGACCTAATTCGGGTGAGCCGTCGGCAGTCGTCAATGCTTGCGTTGAGGCGGCGAGATTAAAAAGCACTATGGGATTCGGTGACGCGTTGCTTCGCGGGATTCTCTGTAATATGCTCGTGTGTCTTGCGGTGTGGGCTTCGATGGCGAGCACTTCAACGGCGGGAAAGATTCTTGCAGTGTATCTGCCTGTTCTGGCGTTCGTGGTCTGTGGTTTCGAACACAGCGTTGCAAATATGTATTATCTTTCGGCGGGGCTTATGTCGGGCGCAGAATACGGCATTACGGCGGCAGGGCTTAATATAGGCAATGCGCTGTTGTATTGTTTGCTTCCTTCGACGATCGGGAATATCATCGGCGGATTTTTAATCGGCGGAGCATATCATACGGTCTATCGCGTCCAAATGCCGAAAGCCGAATAAATAACTGATAAATGAGTGTTTTGCACTTGATTTGACAACCGAGTTTAAATTTGGTATAATATCAATGTAAATATTATACTTCTGTTTCCGTAGTTCAATGGATAGAATAAGCCCCTCCTAAGTGTGCGGTATATCCACCCAATGAAAGTCACAGCACAAGTTGAAAATCGTTAAACAATAGAAAAGTTATTGCATGGTTTTCGACATAAAGCGAGCGTAATATCAGATAAAATCAAGTAATTATGCTTTAAAACTTAACACCATATAGTGGATTGTTATATCCACCTAAATCGGCGGTAAGTTTCATAAAATAGCACTACAAGGAGATATAGAGAAACAAAAAAGCAAAATTGGTATAAATTTGGTATAAAATTATTTTTTTGTTTCCGTAGTTAAATGGAGATAACGGAATCCTCCTAAGATTCAATTTCGGGTTCGACTCCCGGCGGGAACACCATAAATGAAATGGATTGATGCAAGCAAGCGTCAATCCATTTTTATATAGAGTTAAAATATTAATTTTGCTAACGCATCTACTCTTCTTGATTTAATGGATTTTAAGCAATGATTTTTTTCGTGATTTGTGATTTATTTTGTGCCAAGACCAACTGCCGAAAGGCAAAAATTGGTTGAATTGTCTACCAAAATATGTTATAATATTACATATAGCAGTTAATTTTGGAGTTTACAAATGAATATCCGAAATAGAGATTATAAATCCGCAAAAAAATCTATAGAAAGTATAATCCTTCATAAAGAAGAATATGTGCTTATTTGTTATACTTGTGAAAATGAGAGCGATGTTAAATTTAATCGTACTCCTAGAATCACAAGCATTATTGTTCGTCGGTTAGATAATAAGCAAGCAACTTCTTTTTCAATTTCTCAGGAATTAGAATTACTGCAAACATCTAAAGCTTGTAAAGAAAATTTAGATAACGCTGAAAAAAATATGTTATCGAATTTCTATTTTTATGCTGAACATGAATGTGCCGAGAAAAAATGGTTGCATTGGAGAATGAATGATTCAATATATGGATTTTCAGCATTAGAAATCAGATATAAAATTTTAGGCGGTAATCCATATAATATCCCTTCAAATAATAGGATTGACATATGTGCTTTATTTAAAAAGCGTTACGGCGAAAAATTTGTAAAGAATGAAAAATGGCGTATTAAGTATTTGGCTGAAAAAAATAAAATTGAAACGGCTGGCTTTCTTGGAATTAACGATGAAGCAAAAGCATTTAGAGAAAAAGATTATAAAAAATTACTTGATTCGCCTGCAAGGAAGACATCTATATTTATTATCTTTTTAGAATTATCAAGTCAAAATAAATTCGAAACCGATAGTTCTTGGAGAGAAATACATGGTTTTTCTATACAAGGTATATATGATTATTTAAAAGAAAAATGGTGGTTTAATTTTGCAGTATTTATTTTGGGCATTGCCTTAGGTGGACTATTATCATTAATATTTTAAAAGGAGAGTTAAATTATGCCAGTATTGAAGGTGTTAACTTTAAATATAGGAAATCCATCATTAGAAAGAGCGCATAAGCAAGTTAAATGGCTTGAACAACGCGATGAAGATGTTTTTGTCTTAACAGAAACTAAAAACAGCGAAGGTTGTCATTTTATTGAAGATTATTTTAATAACTACGGGTATAATTTATTGTCGTTTAACTCATCTATACAGTATTATGTGTATTTTCCACAATCCACTACAAATGACTTGGGTGTTATGATAATAAGCAAAATACCCTTTATGAGAACTTATTCTATTTTTAGAAAAGATGATAAATATTATTCTCGATTTGCAGCATGTGAAATTAACTATGAATCGCAAGTTATAAATATAATAGGTTTATATGTTCCATCAAGAGATTCGAGCATAGAAAAAATAACTCGAAAAAAAGATTTTTGCATAGCTGTAGCAAATTATTTAAAAAACACGCCACATAATAATCAAATTATTTGTGGCGACTTCAATATTTTGAGCAAAAACCATATTCCTCATTACTCTAATTTTTTGAATTGGGAATATCGCTTTTATGATCTTATCATTGAATTAGGATATATTGATTCTTACACTTACTGTAATGAAAATATTAATGATTACAGTTGGGTTGGTAGAACAAATGATGGGTATAGATATGATTATTTTTTTGTATCAAATTCTTTAAAAATAAAACAATGTTACTTTATACATGAAACAAGAGAAGCAACTAGAATTACAGATCATTCAGCCGTCTTTTTGTCTCTTAATATATAAGGTGTGATATTATTATGAAAAAAACTACAGGTAAAGCTTTTTTTAAAAGAGTATACAACTATCACGGTGTTTCCCCTTGTTATTTTAGGACAACGGCAATACCGCCATTCAAAAAAGCTATTATACAAATTACTGAGCGTTGTAATTTATCTTGTGCCCATTGCTTTGTATCAGCAAAAAGCATTGGAGATGAAATGAGCTTTTTAAATATTAAAAATGTTGTATTAGAACGACTTCTCAATATAAATGTAAAAAAGATTACTGTTACTGGTGGAGAACCGTTATGTCATCCTGATATTCTAGAAATTTGCAGATTATTTGCAGACAAGGATATGGAAATTACAGTTTGTACTAATGGCACTCTTTTGGATAATATGCTTTTAAAGGATTTTTCCAAAATTCAAAAGTTAAAATTCAATATAAGTTTAGATGGATTTTCTTTTCAATCTCATGGAAAGTTCAGGGGTATGAAAGAAGAATCTGATTTCTACGATCTGCTCTCTAAAATTGAAGCCATTGGTGAATCCGGAAAGCTGAATGGATTATTATGTACTCCTAATATTTTTTGTGAAGATAAAGAGTTTGTAAGAATATGTGAATTTGCTAAACAAAACAAAGCGCGTTATGTGCTTTTCAATCCACTTTCCAATATGGGACGAGGACAAAAGTCATTAAACTTAACATATAAATTTTCTAAATTTGAAAACATTAAAAATGCAACTCAAAAATTTGTTGATGATAAATTTGAAGTAATATATATTAGATTTCCAAATTTCCAAAAACAAAATCTTCCTAAGTGTCATTTAGGAGATATGATTTATATTTTTACTAATGGTGATTACACTTTATGTCCTTATTTGGTTTTTGCATGTAATAATACTGATAGCCCGTATAAACCAAAACAGTTTATTAGTGGCAATATATTTGAGGATGAACAAATATCTTTTGATGAAACCCTAACCTTCATATTAAAGGAATCTATTAATGTGAATGCCTGTCAACATACTGAAGAATGTTTTGGGGGTTGTCATGCTGCTAAAATTATGAATGGAAAAAAAATTAGTGATTGTGATGTAGAATTATGTCCTATATTAAACGATAGTTTCTAGGAGGAATTTGTGATTAAATTTTTCTGGTATAAAATTGGTATAAACTCGGTATAAAAGGTATTTGACGATAGTTTTCAAGCCAAAAATCAGTCATCAAAAACCCTTGAAACTACCGCGCAAAGCCGATTTTAATGCCTATTTTGCAAAAAACGGACGATATTTCACCCGATTTGCAAAATAAGGGCAACTCCTAAGGGCTAGATTTGGGTTCGACTCCCAGCGGGAACACCACAAGACCACAATATATAGTGGTCTTTTTCTATATATGGGCTTTATATTGAGAAAGTTGGTATAAAATCAGTTTATACCAACTTTTTTATCAAGGAAATCGTCTATAATAGGCTCTAACTCGTCGTAATTGATAATCCAACGGTTGCCGTGATTGTATTTGAACACTTTATCGGACTGCATACACTTTTCTACAACGTGTTTATCTATCTGCCGTTTGTGTGATTTGTTGAACTCAACGACAGCCGTTTGAATACAGCGTAAGCGCGGCATTGTGCTTTCGCTTGGGAAACGCAATCGTTTTCATAAATCCGTCAAAGTCGATTAACCATACGGACTGAATGACATAGTAAATAATTCCGTTTTCTTTCGCATATCGCCATATGTTCGGTTTGCGTAAAATAGTTTGTTCGTCCAAAGCGGCGAAAAGTCTTTGAATATAGCTTGAACCTACAAGTTTCATTCTTCGTTCTCCGTTGCTCTGAAAAAATAATATTTTTAAATTTTTATAGTGAAGATATTTTTTACGCGATACACCTATCAATACGGTACATTTCACACAGTACACGCATAATAGAAAACGTCCGCAAGGTGTTTCCTTTTTTGTTGTACAAACGGATCGGGGATCGGGCGCAAGGCATTGCTCTATGACGGATAGTAAAGAAATATTTGTTAAAAAATCGTGAAAAAATAACAAAAAAACTCTTGACATTTCTTTTTCGGAGGTGTAATATAATGTTATAAAATATGGAAACGATTCCACATTTATAAAAAATCAAATCAAAGGAGTGGAAGAATTATGAAATTTTTGAAAAAGGCGGCTTTTTTAACGACGGCGGCGATCATGGCGGGCAGTGCAATTTCCATCGCGGCGTGCGGCGATTCGGATTTAGAGGATACCGCCGATACCAAGAAGGTATTGATGTGGATCAATAAAACGTTGGAGCAAGCGGAGGGCGGCGTATACAAGAGCCTTGCGGAATCTTTTAACGCCGCCGATTTCAAAACGCAGGACGGCAGGCACATCGAAGTGGTGCTTCGTTCGCAGACGGATGCGGAGACGTTGCAATCTACGTTGCAGACGGCGAAAGCATCGGGAAACCGTTTCCCCGACGTGCTTGCGGTCGATGCGCCGAAGATTGCGAAATATCAGAAAGACGGCTGGATCCGCGATATTTCGGATTATCTGACGGCGGAAGAAAAAGCCGATTATATGGACAGCGTAATCAAACAGGCGACGATCGACGGAAAACTTTACGCGCTCTCCGCAATGGAAACGCCGACGGCGCTCTATTACAATAAGGAAATCGTCACGCAGGAAGTTTTAACGCGGGCGGGAGTTTCCTCTTATGCGACGCCTCAGAACCCCTGGACGTGGGACGAACTTGCCGCCGTTCTCGGTCAGATAAACGGAAACGCGGCAAAGATTGATATGACTTACGGATTCGGCGGCAATGCGGGCAACTTCTATTTTTATGCGCCGCTCGTCGATTCCGTCGGGGCTAGAGTTTGCGATCCCGCAACCGGAAAACTTACGGGGAATCTTGATTCTGCCGAATCGGTGAACGCCTTCGCGTCGCTCGGAAAGGTGAATCGATACCGTTATTCGGGGTCTTCGCAGTACGCGCTCGTCACGGGCGAAGCCGCCTTCGTGATTCACGGACCCTGGCTTCTCAACAATATTGTTGCTTCGCAGTATAGTTCGCAACTCGATAATATCGGCGCGATGCCGATGCCCGTCGTCGTCAAAACGGACGGCACGACGAGGGGGAAGGTCGTTTCCGGTTGCGGAAGTTGGTGCCTTGGCGTATCTCCCGATACGAAGGATGCATACGCATCGGCGCAGGTCGTCAAATATTTTACTTCCGCAGAAGCGAGCATGAAATATTTCGAGGCGATCGGAACGTTCCCCACTCATAAGTCCGCCTACGAGGGTGAAGACGTCAACGAGGATTTACAGACGGGTGCATACAAAGAAGTGTCCGAACTCATGGCGTATGCGTCGCCCCGTCCCGTTTCCGTCTATACGGGCGAATACGAACTCGCATTCAAAGACATTATCGATTATATCAGAACGAATACCGATTTGAGCGGTATTCAGTCGAAAATCTCGAGTATTTCGTCTACGCACGATACCTATATCCGTTAAAGTGAGGGAATCATGCAAGAGGTTCAGACGACGGCATCCGCTTCCGAATCCCGGAGCGAAATGCCGAAAAAACCAAAGAAGCCGAAAAAAGCGTATTTCAAGCTGTTCGGCACGAGTTATAAAAAGAGCGACTCATTGGTGGGGCTCGGGTTCATTCTTCCTGCCTGCATTCTCGGCATTCTGTTCATCTTTATCCCGATTGCGATTTCGCTCACATATGCGTTCACCGACATGGACTTTACGGACGTCGGCATCAGAGCGCCGCATTTTATCGGATTCGAGAATTTCCGCATCATGTTTGCGGAGGATAAGATCATCTGGAAGGCGCTCGGGAACACCTTTTTGTTCGTCGTCGTGGCGGTGCCGTTTCAACTTGCCGTGGCATTGGGGCTTGCGCTCATACTCAACAAAAAGAAACTGCGTTGCAATACTTTTTTCCGCTGGGCGTTCTTTATGCCCGTCATGCTCTCGCTTGCGGTGACGTCGTTTTTGTGGATCAACCTTGTTTCCAGAACGGGACTCGTGACCGTAATGCTTGAAAAGATCGGGTTCAATATGGATAAACTTCTCCTTGAAAATCCGAATACGGCAATGGGCGTTATTATTTTTGTTTCGGTTTGGCAGGGCGCTGGTTATCAAATGCTGATCTTTCTTTCGGGACTTAAAAATATTCCGCCCGAACTCTACGAGGCGGCGTCGCTCGACGGCGCTTCGCCCTCGAAAATGTTTTTTTCGATCACGTTGCCCGCGATCAAACCGACGTTTTCATTCGTTGCGGTCACGACGCTCATCGGCGCTTTCAAGCTGATCACGCAACCCATGATCATGACGCAGGGCGGTCCCGACAACTCGACCTATACGATGTCGTATTTCATCTACGACAGAGCGCGGAACGGCGGAAAGGGGCTTGGATATTCGAGCGCGGTCGCATTCTTCTATACGATTGTAATGGCGGCAATCGCGCTCGTTTTACGGAAAATCACGAGCGGAGACAATACGGAGGCGAAATAAGATGGAAAATACAATTCCGAACGAATTGAACGAAAGCGCCGTGAAACCGTCTCGCAAAAAGGACCGCACGCCGCGCGACAATGCGGTTTTGGCGGGGAAAATTGCGGGCAAGACCTGTTTCTATCTCTTCCTTGCCGCTCTCTGCGTACTCTTTCTCTTTCCAGTCGTATGGATGATTGTGAACAGCATGAAGACGAAAGAAGAGATCGACAGCGCGATGAACACGTTCTGGACGTTCTTGCCCTCCGCGCATCCGTCGCATTGGTTTCAGGCTTACGGAAAGATGTTCACGGCTTATACTTATTTCGGCCGCTCGATCTTCAACAGCTTTCTCTATTGCGGGATTACCATTCTTGCCATGCTCGTGTTGAATTCGCTGGCGGGCTATGCGTTGACAAGGATCGTGTTCCCGGGACATAAGGTGATAACGACGATCATTCTGTTACTTTTGATCGTACCCGTGGAAACTTCGGTCGTCTCGACCTATGTTCTGCTGAGCGGACTGGGACTCACGAGAGGAGAGACGAGTATTCTCGGCTATCTGATCACGGGGTTCGTGTCTCCCATGTATATCTTCATGTTCCGATCATATTTTATGGGCATTCCGAAGGAGCTAGAAGAGGCGGCGAACATCGACGGCTGCGGAAAACTGAGAACCTTTTTCCTAGTGATCGTTCCCTGCTGTAAACCGGTGTTTGCGACGGTCGCGATCTTTACCTTCATGGGGCAATGGAACGAATACGTATTTGCCCAGCTCATGTTTGCGGGCAGACAGGATCTCATGCCGTTACAGGTATTTTTGCAGCTCGTGCAGAAGGGAACGGACGCTACGGGAGATATGTCGGTGACGATGGCGGCTTTGACGTTTGGCACGATTCCGATTGCGATCGTATATATCTTCTGCCAGAAGTACATCGTCGAAGGCGTCGCGTTCAGCGGTTTGAAGTGAGGAGGACAATATGATTGTTTGCGTCGGAGAAATTCTTGCCGATCTGATTGCGAAAGAAACGGAAGAGGGGATCGTCTATTCCCGTCATGCGGGCGGGGCGCCCTTCAACGTTGCCTGCGGCGTAAAAAAATTGGGTGGAAACGCGGAATTTTACGGGAGCGTCGGGAACGATCTCATCGGAAAATATCTTAAAGAGTTTGCTTCGCGACGGGGACTCGGGGCGCATATCCGGAGCATTCCCGACAGAAACACGACGCTTGCCTTCGTCGATCTCGACGAAAGCGGGGACAGAAGTTTCTGCTTTTACCGCAAGAATACCGCCGATTACCGCTTTGACGAAAGCGCGATCGGAGAAATCGTGGAAAAGGCAGATATCGTGCATCTCGGCTCTCTTGCGCTCGGCGAAGAGGAAGGGCGCGCTTTCTATGACCGGCTTATCGCGGCGGCAAAGCGCGCGGGAAAGCGTGTAAGTTTTGACGCGAATTACCGCGAGGATATTTTTCCGGATCGGAACGAAGCGTTGAAAATTTACGGAAAATATCTTGCGGCGGCGGATATACTCAAACTTTCCGAAGAGGAACTGTATCTCTTTTCCGGAGAGCGAGGAGAGGAACCCGCCGCGCGGGAGCTGTCGAAGGGAAAAATGCTCTTCGTCACGCTCGGCAAAAGGGGCAGTATTTTCTCCGAAAACGGCGGCAGCGTTATCAAAGTTTGCGCGCCCGATCTAAAACCCGTGGATACGACGGGTGCGGGGGACGCATACTATGCGGGCGTATTATATACGCTCGATACGGAAGGGATCGGATCGGTTGTCAACGCCGTGAAACGCGGGTGCGTGTGCGGAACACTGACGACGCAGAAAAAAGGCGCGATCGAGGCGTTCCCCGATCTTACGGCGATCGCGGAATATCTCGGATAAGGGAGGCAGTATGAAAGGGAAAAAATTATGGGCGGTATTTGCGGCCGTTGCAGCGGCGGGCTGCCTTTGCGGCGCGCTTGCGCTCACGGGTTGCGAAAAAAACTACGACGGCGATCTTTGTCTGAGCCTTTCGTTCGACGAAGGGACTGGCAAATATGCAAAGGATTCTTCGGGCAATCTCAAAGACGCGAAGATTTCCTATATCTATAACGACGCGGAATATATCGCTCCGCGCGATCCCGAATGGCGGGAAAAAGGCGTCAAGGGCGGAAGTTTGCTCTTTGACGGCTATACGAGCGGGATTTCTTATTCGGGAGAGGAGTATACCGTTTCGGGCAAAAAGATCACAATCAGCGCATACGTCGCGCCCCGCATGTTCGAGTGGGACGATCCGAACGCAAAACGTAACGGCACGGAACAGCTCACGCCCATTCTGTCGCAGTCCTATCATACGGATTCGACGGGAGAGGGGATTCTTCTCGGCTATTGGCGGTACGGCGAACTGAGTTTTCAGTTCGGCGCAAACGGTTCTTGGTATAAACTTTGGAGCGGCGAAAAACGGCTTGAAAAGTATGAATGGAATCACGTTGCCGGCGTGTTCGACGGCGAAAACGGCTATGCGGCGCTCTATCTGAACGGCGAGCGGGTCGCCTATACCGAGTTGGATCGGGGAATCAGATTGAGTAAACCTGCTGAGGAGGATCTCTGTATCGGGTGCGTGAGCGCGACCGAGAGGTTGCACCATGTGAGCGGACTCATGGACGAAGTAAAAATTTATGAGAACGCTCTGCCCGAAGAGTATATTCAGAAAACTTTTCGGAAAAACGGACTACCCGAGATTGAGTTTGAAGATATTTGGATGATGAATATCCTTACGGACGATCCGTATAAGACGCAGTTTCACGGCGGTCCCTATCAAATGTGGACGAACGAAACGCACGCGCCCGTGTACTATAACGGCGTGTACCATATTTTCCATCAGTTTAATATGGCGGGACCGTTCTTCCGCGTGAACCAGATCGGCTGGGGACATTTTACGAGTACGGATATGGTCAACTGGACGCCCCGCAAAGAGGTGATCATGCCCATGCCGGACAGCGTCTGTCCCGACGGCGTTTGGTCGGGTGCGGCGATCAACGACGTCAATAACGTTCCCGTTCTCTTCTTTACGGCGGGAAACGAGAGCTTCCGTGAAGACGGGCTGATCTCCAATCAAAATATCGGTTATGCCTACCCGAAGGATCTGACCGATCCTTACCTTACCGAGTGGGTCGTGGGCGATCAACTTGCGATCGCGCAGAAAGAGGGCGCGGGGCAGGCGGGCGAATTCCGCGACGCGCACGTGTGGCGGGAGGACGGCGTCTATTACATGACCGTCTGTTCTTCGAAAAACGGGCAGGGATGCGTTCTGCTCTATGAGTCCGATACGGTCGAAGTGGATTACAACGCGGGCGACGTCGACATGAACTGGGTCTATCGCGGCGTTCTCTATCAGCTCGCGTCCTCCGACTGGAACGCAGACTACGGGACCTCGTGGGAACTTCCCGTTATGCTCCCAGTGGCGAATGCGGATAAGAGCATCAAAAAACACATTCTCATCATCTCTCCCGCACCCGCTTCCACGGCGGACAACAACATCTATTATTTCTTAGGCACGTTTGATAAGATCACGGGCAGATTCATTCCCGATCCCGATTACGCGCATGCTCCGAAGCGGTTCGACTATGGACCGAACGTGTTTACGGGACCGAGCGCCATGCTTGACGAAAAAGGGGATATGTATTTATTCAGCATCAGTCAGGATTACCGCAGCGAGGCGGAAGTCAGGCTTGCGGGTTGGGCGTGCAGCATGAGCCTTGTGAGAAAGGTGACCCTGTCTGACGACGGGAAACTCGCTCACGTCGACGCGGTTTCCGCAGTGAAGGAAAAATACGTGACGACGCTCGTAGAGAAGGAGAACCTGTCCCTCGAAGAGGCGAACACTGAACTTTCCGCAGTCAACCGCGATATGCTCTATCTGAGCGTGACCTTTACTGGAATCACCGAAAAGACGAAGAGCGTCGCCGTTCGCGTCAAGTCGAATTCGGACGGAAGCGACTATACCGATTTCACCTATGACTGTAAGGCAAGAAAGATCGCCAGCGTGACGGTCGATCAGGGCGTGCAGGGCAAAGGCGAATCGAACGACATGGGCGACGCGGTTTTCGACATTGAAAACGGCACTCTTACAATAGAAATTTATATCGACCGTTCGCTCATCGAAACGTTCTTCGACGCGTGGCTTGCGATTTCGATGCGTTCGTACGCCGCTCCTTCGTCGACGAAGATCGTCGTTTCGGCAGAGCAGGAAGAGGACGCGGCGGGAGAAGTCCGCATTGCAAAACTGAAAGCGGGATCGGTCAGATCGATTTATCAATAAAGAAAGCGAGGCTTGAACAATATGAAGAGAACGGAGAGAGCGGAAGCGTTGTCCTATACGCTATCCCTTGCAAACGAATACGTGCGGGAACATGCGCCGCTTTCGGATAAAAGCAAGCGCCCCTCTTATCATCTGACGCCGGAGATCGGTTGGATGAATGATCCGAACGGGTTCTGTTCGTTCGGCGGGAAATATCATTTATTCTGGCAATACAACCCGTTTGAACCCAAATGGAACTCCATGTATTGGGGGCATGCGGCGACAAAGGATTTCGTCAAATGGGAATATCTTCCCGTCGCACTTGCGCCCGATAAGCCTTATGATTGGGGTTACGGATGTTTCAGCGGTTCGGCGAGGGCGGAGGACGGCAAACTGTATCTCCTGTATACGGGTGTCGACGAAGACGCCGTGCAGCAGCAGTGCCTCGCGTTTTCAAGCGACGGCGTGCATTTTAAGAAGTACGAACGGAATCCCGTGATCCCCTCCTCGAAACTGCCTGAGGTTTATCCGATCAAAGAATTCCGCGATCCCTTTCTCTTTCGCCGCGGCGACAGATATTACGCGCTGATCGGGACCAAGACGGAACTTTGCGGAAATATTCTTTTATACCGCTCGAAGGACATGAAGCGTTGGAAATACGTCGGCGCGTTGTTCGGGGGCGACGAGGGCGGACTTAACAAAGGGGTTTACGAATGTCCCGCGTTGTTTGAAGCGGACGGAAAGGACGTTTTGATGTACAGCGCCCAGTTTCTTCCGTCGGACGGCAATCGGTTCGTCAATATTCATTCCAGCGTCTATCTGGTCGGGAAACTCGATCTTACGAGCGGTAAATTCAATGCGGACTATATGGGCGAAACGGACGGCGGCTTCGATTTTTATGCGCCGCAGACGGTAACGGCGGCAGACGGACGTACGGTCATGACGGCTTGGATGCAGATGTGGGACAGAGATTATGTGACCGAGTCCGACGGGTTTGTCGGTTCGATGATCCTGCCGCGCGAACTCGTCTTAAAGGACGGAAAACTGTATCAGTATCCCGTGCGCGAAATCGAAAACTACCGCAGAGAGGAACGGCGCGTTCCAGATCTCGTTCTCGACGAAGAAGAAAAAGAGATTTCCGCACTGCGCGGAACGCAGAAAGAAATACAGTTCAAGCTCGATACGGGAACGGCGGAACGGGCGGGGATCCGGGTTTTTTCGGGCAAAGATTGCGCTCTCTCGGTTTATTATGACAGAAAGGCGGGAACCGTGACACTCGATCGCGGCACGTGCGGAAAACTCATCCGCGGCGCTTTTCCCGAAACGAATTTCGCGACGAGAAGCGTTCGGATCGCGTCCGACGGTAACGGCGTTCTCTCCTTCCGGCTCTTTCTCGACCGCACGGGAGCGGAAGTGTTTTTGAACGATGGAGCGGCGACGATAACGGCAAACGTCTATCCTGACAGGGAAGCCGAGAACGCGTCGTTTTTCGCAGAAGGCGGGTCGGCGCGGTTTTTCGGCGTCGTCGGTTATGAGATCGAAGTAAAATAAGGGAAACGGGGAAAATATGAAAAAATTCAATAAGGCAATCGCGGTTTTATCGGTTTTGTCGTTGGCGACCCTCGGAGCGGGCGTTTTCGCCGCTTGCGGAGAGGAGGAGTATGTTTCGGACGACATCGTAAACGGTTCGTTTGAGTACGATCAGGACGGCAACGGCATTCCGGGATGGATACGCGAAGATATGGCGTTTCAACCGCTCGGAGTCACGGAGGATCAGGCGGCCGAACTCGAAGCGGTGGGAAACTGCTATTTCAACGGAAAAAAAGCGATCATTACCAACAAGGGAACGTTGACCTCTCTGCCCTTTAAGATTTCGGGAACGGGGAAGATCGCGTTTAAGCTGGGAGCGGCAAAGAATCCCGATAAGGTCTATATCGAGTTTTTGGATCATGTCAGCGACGCGCCGCTCTCCTTTTTCTATGACGGAAAGGCGGCGGTTAAGGCGACGAATACCGATTTCGACGGAGCGTTCATCACCGCGCAGATGATCCGTCACACGGCGGACCTTTCGGCGCATATGGGCAAGACGGTCGTTATCCGCATTACCGATAACGATGCGGGTAAAAACGAGAACTCTTATCCGTATGCGAATCTCGACGATTTCAGATTGCTGAAAGACGAGGCGGAAGTTAAAAAATACGCAGACGAACGTAGCACTTTGCTTGCGAAATACGCCGCGCCGCCTTTCGAGGACGATACGCCCGACGCGTTCACGATCAAGAACGGGGATTTTGAAGAGGGACTCGATCAGTGGAAGATCACAGGCGAAGCGTTCCGCCCTGCGGGGATCGCAAATGCCGACGCGACGTATTGGGAAGGCAGATATTTCTACGCGCACGGCGAAAAATTCTTCCGCGGCGACCTCAACGAAAGCAAGACGGGTTCCATGCGTTCGACGACCTTTACCTTAAAGGAGGGCGCGCCCTATATTTCGATGATGCTCGGTGCGGGAAAAGGTATGAACGCTTACGTCGAAGTCCGTCTTGCGGAAGATACGGAAGATGAAAAGAAAGATGGTGTGGTGGCGAGGATCCGCAACAATGCGTTTTCCGATCCCGTGCGCGCTTTGACGCTTGTCAGAACATATACGAAACTCGACGAAAAATACGAGGGTAAAAAACTCTATCTCAACGTCGTGGACAACGCATCGGAGGGATTCGGATTTATCAATCTCGACGATATTCGCTGTTCGCTGACGGAGGAAGAGGTGACCGCGCTCATCACCGAACAGTTCCGTTCGTTAGACGACGCGCCTACGCCTTCGGGCGCTTATGCGGACGATCTTAAAAATCTCAGAAATTGGTACTTGAATTGCGAATACCCCGCTCCCGCGAATTTTATCCGTCTTGATAAGAGGGCGGAGGATCGAGTTTTGCTTGCGTCCGAACTGACTTCTCCCGTCAATCTCAAAGAACTTATTTCGTCGGGTACGGATGGGGCGAAGGCGACCTTGGCGGGCAATCCCATTCCCGTGAAGATCACCGAAGTAAAAAAAGACAACGTTACGCTCTCGGGCGTTGATTACACGAACATGGACCTCGGGCGCGGAGTCTATACCGTAAAATACGCCACAGATGCGGACGAAAGCGTCGCTCTCAATCAAAACGTTACGGCGGCGGTGTCGATTATTGTTTCGGATAATCTCAGTCAGGTCTATAACGGCGGATTCGAGACGGGCGACATGACGGGGTGGACGGCTTTGACGGAAGGATTCAATCTTGACGGCTGTCTCAGTGCGGACGCCAGCTATTGGGGAGAAAAAATTCCATACAACCGGTCGGGAACGTATCATCTCAACGGATGGAATACGGGGATCGACGAGGTGAATACTTGGGGCGTGAAATCTACGAACTTTATCCTCGGCGGGAGCGGCTGGATCACGGTGAAGATGGGTGGAAGAACGGCGGCGGTCAAAGTGTTCAAAAAAGACGGCACGCAGATCGGGCTGTATCGCTCGAATCACTTTAACGACAACGGTTTCCCCGACGTGACGAAAGGCTCGTGGGCGGATATGCGCACCTATGCGATCGATCTGCACGAATATCTGGGCGAGACGTTGTACCTCGAACTGTGGGATGCGGAAGAGGGCGGAACATGGGGGCATGCATTTTTCGACGAAATCGTGACTTATTACGAGGTCGCGCCCGATTGGGAGAATCGGGAGGATACGGTTGTGAACAGTCTATCGCTGGGTATAGCGAAGTTGCCCTGGCGTAAATGCGAAAATTCTTATTCGGCATAAAATTGTATTTACTTTTCCCGTTCGATTTGATACAATTGAAAAAATAAGAAGGGAGAGAAATATGGCGAATATGAAGGACGTCGCGCGGCTTGCGGGCGTGGGAATGGGGACTGTATCGAGAGTTCTGAACGAGAGCGGGTATGTGTCCGCAAGCGTCAGAAAGCGGGTGCGATCCGCAATGGAACAGTTGAACTATACGCCCAACTGCACGGCGCAGACGCTCAAAGGCGGAAAAAATAAGATAATAGGGCTGTTCGTGCCTACCGTAAGTCATCCGTTTTTCAGCGCGATCGCGGGGGAAATCGAAACCTGTCTTGACCGAAGAGGATATAAACTTCTGCTCGTCTGTTCACAGAACAGCGCGGAGAAGGAGAGCGGAGTAATCCGTCTTATTGCGAGTGGAAGAGTGGACGGCGCGATCTTCATCACGCACTACCGTCATAACGATATTCTGCCCGATTATCCGATCGTGACGCTCGACCGCCATCTCGGGGAGAACGTTCCTTGCGTCACGAGCGATAATTTTGAAAGTTCCCGCCGTGCGACGGAGTATCTCTTAAAGAGAAGCGGCGGCAAGATTGGCTATCTCGGCGGCAAACCGAAAGTCGATTCCGAAGTGGGGGAGCGCCTCAACGGATATTGCGCGGCGATGCACGCGAACGGCAGAGAGGAGCGGATCCTCTTCGAGGAAATCGCGCACGGCGAGGAGGCGAACCTTGCGGAAAAGTTTTTCGATCGCTATCCCAATGCGGAGGGCGCGCTCGTTTCGGGCGATATGCTGGCGTTGGCGCTGTACCGCGAGGCGGAAAAACGGGGCGGAAAAGTTCCCGAAGATTTTAAGATCGTATCCTATGACGGCGTTCTCGACAGTTGGGTAAAAAGCCCGAAATTCACTTTTATCCGTCAGGATATTCCGAATTTGTCGGAAGCGATCGTCGATCAGCTCGTCAGAAAGATCGAAGGACGGCACGTTCAGGAAAAAATTATCGTTCCGTCGCTCTTTGAAGAGGGCGAAACGACTTAATCGGATCTGTCACGGAATCGGACAGATCAGATGCGCGACTGTATGGAAACGATTCCATTTAACGGTAACTACGGTACGGAATGATGCCGTTTGACGGCGAGGGAGGAAAATATGAGAGCAAGAGGAAAATGGTTGACCGGTTTGCTGGCGGCGTTGGTGTTTATGCTGTTTGCGGCGATCGGTTTTACCGTGAAAGTTCATGCATCCGCCGCAGAGAGCGATGGGGTGGTTTCGTTCGACTGGACGGGAAGAACGCTCGGCGCGGACGAAACGTTTGCGTTTGCGGCAGACGCCGAATTTTCGACGGCGGAAACGGCGGGACTTGCGTTCGGAAAAACGGAGAACGGATCGTATTCGTTCGTCGTGGACAGAGCGGAGAACCGCGTCAGACTCGTGAAGAGCGGAGAAACGCAGGAAGTGCTGAAAGAGGAACCGTTTGTCGGTCCCGCAAATATGAGTGCGGACGAAGAGGCGATTGTCAAAGAAAAGACGAAATCGCTCTCTTCCGTTTCTCTTCAAGTCGTGCTTTATAAAGAGGGGGAAACGGCATTCCTTTCTTTCTATGCGGACGGGATCGAGCGCTTTGTATTTACGGACGGCAGCGCTCCTGCCGCAAAACTCGAAGCAGACGTTACGCTCGGAGCCTATGAAGGGGGCGAACTCGGTTACTTTACGGAGGGCGGCGCGGCTGCGTTTCAGAACGCGACCGTGAGCAAAAACGAAATTTCGCTCTATTCCGAACTCTACCGCAACCGTTTCCACTATTCGCAAAATTCGCATTGGAACAACGATCCGAACGGCATGGTATATTACGGCGGATATTATCACCTGTATTATCAGCATTATCCGTTCGGCGAAACCTGGGGCGATATGTATTGGGGGCATGCGCGCAGTACCGATTTGGTGCATTGGGAAAATCTTCCGATCGCGCTCGTACCCGACAGGGCGAACGGGGAGATCGGATATATGTGGTCGGGTTCCGCTCTCGTCTATCATAAGGGCGAAAGCGCAAAGATCGACGGTTGGTTTGCGGAAGCGGCGGATGCGAAAGCAGACGGCGAAGCGGTGGGGCTTCTCGGTTATTACACCCGTCATCAGGAGAACGGCGGAAACAAGAACACAGGAATTATGATCAGCCGCAACGGCGGCCTCACCTGGGAGAAAAAGGCGCTCGTTCCCTGCACCGTAAGCCGCGACGCAGGCGGAAATCCCGTGACGGACGGAAGCTGGCGCGATCCGAAAGTGTTCGATATTTCCTCTGTTGCAGGCGATTACAAGTGGGGCATGGCGCTCACCGATATGGAGGATCAATATCTCTTCTTTCTTAAATCCAAGGATCTTGTCAGCTGGGAAGACGCGGGATTTTTGAGAGTTTATTGCAAACCGGAATGCCCCGACGTGTTTCCGCTTACGGCGGACGATGGGCGGACGCATTTTGCCGTTACGCTATCTTCCCGCTATTATTTTGTGTGCGACTTTGGATTCGAAGACGGAAAACTGACTGTTAAAGACCCCGATACGGGCGCGCGGATCGATGCGCTCGAATCCACGGATAAACGGCTTTGTAAAATGGAATACGGACCCGACTCCTATGCGGCGCAGACTTTCTATATCGAAGAGGGGAAATATGCGGACAAAGCTGTGGGACTGAGCTGGTTTTCTGGAATGCCCAACGCGGCGGGTTCGGTAGACAGCGGTTCGTTCCGCACGGCGCGCAGGGGTTGGAACGGAAGCGGCTTTACGATTCCCGTCATTTACGGGCTGAAAAAGAATGCGGATTTCGGTTATACGCTCACAGAAACGCCTGTCGTCAAAGACGATACGGCATTTGAAAAGACGGAAGTCGAAGATTACGCGGCTTTGAAGAGTCACTGTCTGGAAATCGAAGCGACGGTTGTTAATCCCGCGCTCGAACCCGTTTCCATCCGCGTGAACGTAAGCGCGGACGGAAAGCACTATACCGAAATCGGCTGGAATAAACGCGATGGCTATTTCGTGGACCGCTCGCATACCGAAACGGCGGGCGTGGCGTTCCCAGAAGGGACTCTTCGTTTTGCCTCGCGGCAGGGCAAACAGGATACGACGCTGAACTTTTATATACTTGTGGATAACGGCGGCGTAGAAGTGTTCGCAAAAGATTTCACCGTGCCGTTCTATCTGTTAACGCTTGCTTCTCCTTATTCGACGGGGATCGAAGTTATCGTTTCCCCCAATGCGCAAAAGGAGATCTCCGTCAGAGAAATTTCCGATCCTCGCCGTTCGGACGGAGAGGAGGAAACATATCTCAATGTTTCGGCGACGGAATTGGAACTTGACGATACGCTTGCGGTAAAAGCGGATGTCCTCGCCTATGCGGGCGGTCAGTCTTTGACCTGGCGCGTAAAAGAGGGGGATTGCGTCACCGTCGAAAAGACTGCCGAAGGAGCGTCGGTCAGAGCAGTCAAGGCGGGCAACGCCGTCGTCGAAGTGTCGTCCGGAAACATGACGCGCACGATCCGCGCATCGGTTGCGGCAAAGCCTTCGGGGAACGACGATCTTACTTTTACGCCTTCCGGCGTTGTGTCGGGCGAATGGCATTATACGGCATCGGGACTGACGGGCACAAATTTGGGCGGAGACGGATTTTTGCTCTCCGAAGAGCGCGGGAGCGATTTCTACTATTCCGCTTCTTTCGATCTCGGTACGGGTGCCGCTGCGGCGGTCGTGTTCCGCGCAACCGAGGAAAACGGGAAACTTGCTCACTACCTGATCGCAAATTACGATAGACCTGGAAAGATCGTCAAACTTTGGTCGGAGAACGGCGAACTCGGCAGAGCGGGCGTCGGAGAGGTGGATGAAAGCAACCTCAATATCGCCGTAAAAGCCAAAGGTACGGATATCCGGATATATCTCAACGGCGCGCAGGTGATCCGCGCCGAACTGAAAAACAACGATCCCCTCGAAGGCAGATTCGGGTTGAACGCCTGCGCGACGCGCGCTTCCTTCCGCTCCGTCGAAAAGACGGATCTCAATCTCGAATACACGGGCGAGGGCGCGCTGTCGTTCCGTACGGTGACGGCAAAAGAGGAATGGGTCGTGCGTAATGCGGCGCAGAACTATCGTAAAATAGATTCCCGCTATATTACGGTCGACGGCAGGACGGTGACGATCGACGGGGATTACCTCGCGTCGTTACCCGAAGCGAAAAGTTATGTATTTGTTCTGGAAAGCGGAGACGAAATTTTAACGTTCAACGTTTCCTGGTCAAATGGCGGAAACGCAAACGGAAACAATACGGCTCTCGTCGTTTCTCTCTCGGTCGTGTTCGGCGTGCTTGCGGCGTCGGGCGCGGCGGCGCTTGCAGTGTTTTTGATTCGCAGAAAGAAGGGCGCTGCGAAACGGGAAGGGGCGGAACAGGCGAACGAAGAAACGGACCGCGGCGAAACGGAAGACGATCAATAAAAAACAATGTTAAGGGGAAGATGAGATCATGAAAAAAGGCAGAAAAATCACGGCGCTTTTGTTGGCTCTTGCGGCGGCGGGCGCAATGACGGCAGGACTAGTCGCCTGCGAAGGCGACGACCCGGATTCGGAAAAACAGGAGCAGACGACGGTCGCCGAGAAACTGAAAGAAGGCGGCGCGATCGTGTTGACGGACGGAAGCGCTTCGATCGATCTGACGCAATACGTCAAGGCGAACGGGAATACGTTCCGCGCGACGAGCAGCAATCCGAAAGTTGCGGCGGTCGCTCTGTCGGGAAGTACGCTGACGGTGACGGCGGCGGGCGAAGGTTCTTCGGTCATTATGGTCGTCTGCGGAGAGGTGTATATCACGTTCACCGTCAGCGTACCCGAAGCGTATTATTCCGTTACGCTCGACGGGGAATCCGTGCCGCCGTCGGAAGGGGATATGTGGCAGGCGGGTGCGTCGTACACGCTTCCCGAAGCGAAAACGCCTGCCGATCCGAACTTCGAATTCAAAGGCTGGAATGTAAACGGCGAAACGAAACAGGCGGGCGAAACGGTCACGGTCAATAAAAATCTTACGATCACCGCTCTGTTTGAAAGGAAGGCGGCGCACGAAGTAAACGGACATGCGCAGTCGGTCACGCTCAGCGTCGGCAAGAGCGCGACCGTCGAGACAGCCGATTATATTGCCGCCTACGGCAGAGAGGTTAGGGCAGTCGCCGACGGAAACGAATTTATAACGGTCGACGTTCAGAACGGGATCGTGACGTTGACGGGCGTTGCAACGGGCGACGCGACGTTGACGCTGTCGACCGAGGGCGTTGCGGTTTCCATCGAAATACACGTTCTCTCCGCCGATATGCCGACGTTTGAAAATACGACGATCACCATAGATCTCTTTACCGCAAACAGCGGGAGCGTTTCGTTTACGCCGACCGAACCCGAGGGACATACGTATTCTTACGAGTATTCTCTTTCGACGCAGGACGACAGGGCGACGGTTTCGGAGGGAACGCTTACTTACGATCTCGGCGCGGATTACGAAGCGGAAGAGGGCGGCGAAACGGTATCTCTGATCGTTTCGGTTGCCGTCGAAATGGACGGCGTTGCTGCTGGAACGGTGACGTTCACCGTCACCGTGAAGATCAAAGACACCGCGCCCGCGGCACCCGTCTTTAACAACGCGACGGCGACGATCGATCCGTTCTCCGAAGAGGAATCCGAAAATTCGTATACGCTCGAATTGAAAGCAGAGGATGAAAATTTCACATATGTATATGAAATCGGCGGAGTCGTCGTTTCGGGCAATAAGAAGTACACGGCGGTAGCGGATGAAACGGTGGAGGTGACCTATACCTATAAGGGAAATACGCTCAGGAGCGGAACGGCTTCGTTTACGGTAAAGATCGACTATGACAAGACGCACTTCCCCTCGCTGATAGAGGAGAGTAAAACGGAAAATATCGATCTGGCATCGGTGAAAAACGGTGTCTATGTACTTGATCTCTTTGCGAATTTCACCGAATCAGGCAATATCGCGGGCTATACCGTGAACGGCACGGATCACGTTTCGGGAAGCGAATATTCGATTTCCAATGCGGGCGGCGAGTACGGAGAAACGACAAAGGCGGTGACGTTTACCGTTGTCGCAACGGTGAAAAACGGTCTTGGCGATCCTCTGACCTATACCTATACCGTCAACGTGACGGATACGACAGCGTTCCGCATGCAAAACGGCGGCTTCGAGGACGGGTTGAACGGCTGGACGGGAGCAACGGGATCGCTGAGTAGTGACGCCACCTACTGGGGTCAGTATTCTTCAAATAACGACGGTCAATATTATGTCGGGATCGACGGCGGAACGGAAACGCTCGTAAGTCCTTCGTTCGTCGTAGGCGGAAGCGGTTGGATCACGTTCAAATTCGGCTCGGCGCGTCCGATCGAGGGGAATACGCCTCGGAATGTGCATCTCGAATTTTACGAAAAGAAATCCGAGGGGGGGGGTACGGATATTAAGATCGCAGACGTGCGAAATATTCTCTGGAAAGACCCCGAAGCCGCGCTCAAACTCAACGATTACAAACTCGATCTGAGTGCATTCAAGAGCAAGACGGTCTATGTAAAAGCAGTGGACGGTGAGAACGGAGGGGATTTCCGTTCGATCTATCTCGACGCGTTCGTAACCTATTGGAAAGACGCGCCGACCGACGCAAAATATACCGATCTTTCCGCAACCCGTTATTTTGATACGACTGCCGAAATCAATCTCAAAGAGGCGAACACGTTCACGCTCGGTATTCCCGCCCTTTCGCAGGGATTGGTCGGAAATGCGACGTTTACGGCGGAGGTCGACAAAGCGGGATTGAATATCGATGACACGAATCCGCTGTTGTTGACGGCGACGAAATCGGGCGACTATACGGTCACTTATAAAGTCGACGGTGAAACGGCGTTTACGGTAAAGGTGAACGTTTTGAATACCGTCGAAACGCCTATGTTCGAGAACGCGGAACTGAACGTAAAGAAGGGTGAGAGCGGCGCGCTTGCGTTGTCCGTTCCCGAAGAGGATTCGCGCTTTACTTACGAATACTCCGTTGGAGAAAGCGGCGTTGAAATTGCAGAGGGCAGCCTTCGATTCGATGCTTCCGCCAGGGAAGAGGGAACGTATTCCTTTCGCGTCAGCGTGATCGTTACCGATACGAAGTGGGGCGAGGGCGGCGACGCGTTTGAAAAATCGTTTACCGTAACCGTCACCGTGTACGGTGAAAAAATCATCGCGGGCGATCTTCTGACCGACGGGAGAGCGGAAACCGCATGGGACGTCTATGCGATCAAAGAGAAATCTCCCGAAGCGATTTCTTCCCCGATCGATTTTTCCGGATATCTGATCGTTCCGGATGGCGTTACGGTCAATTACTCGGTTACGAGAAAGATTGGCGACGGCGAAGCGGCGGCGGTTGAAACCATAAACGGTATATACGAGCTGCCGTTTGCGGACTGCGGAATCACGGTAAATACCGTTAAAACCGTTTTGTTTGAAGTTACCGCGGTAAACGGAGAAGATTCTTCCAATACGGTTTCCTTTAAGTTGACCGTGTCGATCAAAGATACGACGGAGAACCGCGTTGTGAACGGCGGGTTCGAGACGGGCGATATGACGGGCTGGACGACTGCGACGGACGGCTTTAATTTAGGAACCTGCGTGATTTCCGCGAATGAATATTGGAGCGAACAGCTTCCTTACAATCAAGGCGGAAATTATCACCTCGACGGCTGGAATACCGGAATCGCAGAAGAGGGTACCTGGACGGTTCGTTCTTCGTCGTTTACGCTTGGCGGGAGCGGTTGGATTACGGTGAGAATGGGCGGTCATGCCGCGGCAGTCAAGGTCTACAAGGAGAACGGCGAACTTGTCGGCTATTATCAACAGTCGAGATTTGCAGACGTCCATTTTAACGATGGATTCCTTGCTCAGGGCGGTTCTTGGGCAGATATGGCAACTTATGCGATCGATCTTTCGGAGTTTATAGGCGAAAAACTTTACGTTGAACTTTGCGACGAAGCGATAACGGGTTGGGCGAACGCATTCTTCGACGAGTTGATTACCTATTATGAAGTCGTGCCCGATTGGCAAAACATGAAGGAAACGGTTGTCAATGCGCACAAAGCGTCCGATCCCCGCGACGAAAGCGATACGGTGGACATTCCTTGGGTACTTGCAGTGAATAAATCGGATCTGAAATGATTGCGGAATATAAGCGGAATATAATAGGACGGTGTAGTTTTCTACGCCGTCTTTTTTCGGTTTTAACAGTTGATCATACATATTCTAAACCGTTATAAAATTTTATTCTAATTTAGTGGCATAATAGATTAGAATGTGTTATAATAGCAAAAGAGTTTTTAAAATGACTTACGGGAAGAAAAGAGAAGTATGAACATAATCGTTGTCGGATGCGGAAAAATCGGTAAGGTACTGTTATACAGTTTAGCCAAAGAGAATCATAATGTTACGGCGATCGATAGCGACGATCGGGTAATCGAAGCAGTAAGAAACGGTTACGACGTAATGACTTATTGCGGAAACGGCACTTCCTACGAGGTCTTAAAGAAAGCGCGCGTGGGGAGCTGCGATCTGTTTATCGCGGTTACCGCTTCCGATGAGCTGAACATGCTAAGCTGTTTTGCGGCAAAGAGAATGGGTGCAAAGTACACCGTTGCTCGTATCAGAAATCCCGAAAACAACAACAGCAGTTTGGACTTTATGAAACAGCAGCTCGAACTGTCTCTTACCATAAATCCCGAACAGTTGGCGGCACAGGCGATTTATAACAGCTTGAAACTTCCTGCCGCGGCTAAGCTTGAAACGTTCAGCCGCGATCAGCTCGAAATGATCGAGCTCATCATAAAGCCCGATTCACCGCTTGACGGAGTTCCTTTAAAGGATTTAAAGAAGAAGCACAAGGGACAATATCTTATCTGTGCCGTGATGCGGAACGAGAACGTGATCATTCCGAAGGGCGATTTTGCCTTGAAAAGCGGAGACCGCATAGGACTTATCGTCGCGGAGGACGATTTGAACGGTACGCTTGATATTTTGGGTGTTCCGCACAAAAAAATAAAGCAGACCATGATCATCGGCGCGGGGATCACATCGCGCTATCTTGCGAAAATTCTTTTAAAGCACCGGATCGGTGTTAAAATTATCGATTCGGACGCAAAGGTCTGTGAAAAGGTGTGCGAACAGCTTCCCTCGAAAGTGACCGTGATCCACGGAAACGCCATGAGTCAGGATCTGTTAACGGAAGAGGGGCTTCCGTCCGCCGACGCGCTTGTCGCACTTACGGGCATGGACGAAGAAAACATTCTCATTTCCTATTACGCGATGAGTCAGTCCGTTACCAAAACGGTCACAAAGGTCAATCAGGACGAGCTTCTTTCGGTTGCCGAAAAGCTCGGGCTCGATAGCCTGATTTCGCCCCGCAAGGTCACGGCTGACGCGATCGTGAAGTACGCCCGCGCCCTTGAAAACACGCTCGACAATCAAATCGAAACGCTCTATTCCGTCATGGGCGGCAATGCGGAGGCGCTGGAATTCAAGGTAATTGCAGATTCCGGACTTACGCACGTTCCTCTCAAAGAAATGAAGTTGAAAAAAGGCGTCCTGATCGCGGGTATTATTCGTGCGAAAGAGGCGATCATTCCGGGCGGTGACGACGTTATACTGCCCGAAGATAAAGTGGTCATCATATCCGCAGGCAGTCAGATATTCGAGCTTTCGGATATTATACAGTGAGGGGAAGGGATAAATGAATTACAGATTGATATTTAATCTCCTCGGAAAGGTTTTGCTGCTCGAAGCGGTTCTTCTCGTGCTTCCTTTGATAACTTCCTTCGTCTATCTCGAATTCAACAGCGCGATGGCGTTCGGGATCACGGTGGGCGGTGCGCTCGGCTTAGGGTTGCTGTTGACCTTCCTTGTGAAACCCAAAAAGCATCAGCATATGTACGCCAAAGAAGGGCTTATCATCACAGCTCTTGCATGGGTTGCCGTATCGCTTGTAGGCTCTCTTCCCTTTGTGATAAGCAGGGAGATCCCTTCGTTTTTGGACGCGCTCTTCGAGATCGTGAGCGGGTTTACCACGACGGGGGCTTCTGTTCTGAGCGACGTGGAATCGCTCAGTCACGGAATGCTTTTTTGGAGAAGCTTTTCCCACTGGATCGGGGGAATGGGCGTGCTTGTATTCGTGCTTGTATTCGTCAACAGGAACGACCGCTCTATGCACATTCTCCGCGCCGAGATGCCAGGACCCACGGTGGACAAGCTTGTTCCCAAGGCAAAAAACACGGCGTTCATTCTGTACGGGATTTACATCGTTTTAACGCTTTCGCTTGCGATCATGCTCGTGTGCGGCGATATGAACTTTTTCGAAGCGCTTCTGCACGCTTTCGGAACGGCGGGCACGGGCGGCTTCGGGATCAAGAATTCGAGCATTGCAGATTACAGCAGTTATTCGCAGTGGGTCATTGCGATCTTCATGCTGCTCTTCGGCGTGAACTTTAATTTGTATTTTTTGCTGATTTTAAGGAAGTTTTCGAACGTTTTCAGAAACACCGAATTATGGGTCTATATCTGCGTTGTGGTTGCTTCGGTCACGGTCATCACGCTGAATATTTACAAACAGTGCGAAAGCGTAGCGGAGGCGGTAAAGCATTCGACGTTTCAAATCGCTTCGATCATGTCGACGACGGGCTATTCCACGGCCGACTTTAACCAGTGGCCCGCGCTGTCAAAGGGAATACTGTTTACCCTGATGTTCACGGGGGGATGTGCGGGATCGACTTCGGGCGGATTCAAGTTGACGAGGGTGATCATTCTGTTTAAAAAGATCGGCAACGATCTGAAAAAGGCGCTGCACCCGCGCACCGCTACGGTTGTGAAAATCAACGGGGAAAAGATCAGCGAGGAGACGACGAGCGGAGTCACCTCTTATCTTGCGATTTACGTTCTTATATTTTTTGCGGTGTTTATCATTCTTTCGATCGATCCGCGCGTGCCTGCCGAAGGTGCGCTTGAAACGAATTTCTCCGCCGCCGCTTCCGCGTTCAACAATATCGGACCGGGCTTTTCCGCCGTGGGACCGACCTGTAATTTCGGGTTCTATTCGCCCGTAAGTAAGATCGTTCTGATTTTTGCAATGCTTCTCGGCAGACTCGAAATTTATCCGATCCTTGCGTCGCTCAGTCCGACCACCTGGTTCAAAAGATAAATGTTTCCGCTAGGATCGGCGCGCTTCCCGTAGCGGATAAAATCAAAACGGAAAAGACGTGTTCGAAAGCGGACACGTCTTTTTGTTTTGGTTCAATGCCCCGAAGCGTTTTTCTATTTCTGAAACTTGAACTTTTTGGGCTTTTTATATTGCGGCGAAGTCTTTTTTTTCTTCTCCACAAGGTAATAGACGGGCTCTTGAGGTTCGGGTTTTTCCGCCTGCTTTTTGGGCTCGCGCTTTTTATAGGCGCACCAACCGAGGATCGCAAGTTTTGCAACGTGCACGATCACGACGGCGATCAGAAAGATACAAATTGTAAACAGTGCGCCTCTGCTTTGTACGCTCAGTAATTCCATGTCTGCATTATAGCGGTTTTATTTTGTCACAAATTGAAGAAGAAGAGCATATTTTTTCTTGTTTTCGGGAAAACCCGAAGATATGGAGAGAACGATATCCGAGGCGGAAGCCGCCGAATTCGAAGAATTTCAAAGAACACGGCGGGAAGCAGAAGCGGAGCTCACTTTAAAAAAGTTGCAAGTGGACGTTTCCCATAGGGAAACCGACCGTCATTCCCTATACGCCGCCTGCGATTTTGCAAAAAAGATAGGGGCGTTCAGCGTAACGGTTTCGCCCGTGAACGTTTCGGCGGCGCGGCGGCGGTTGAACGGGAGTCCGAGCATGATCTGCTGCAACGTTGGCGGTACGGGAGAGAGCCTTGTCTCCGTTAAACAGAAAGAGGCGAAGCGCGCCGTGAGTCAAGGCGCAAAAGTCATAAGACTCGTGCCCTGCTATTCCGCGCTCTTCGGTGGAAATACCGGGTATCTGAAACGCGAAGTGAAAAAGGTGCGTCGCGCCGCAAAGAAGTGCAGAGTGGTGCTTTCGCTCGACGACCACGCGCTTTCGAAGGAGGATATCGAAAGAGGCGTTGCAGCCGCGGTCGAGGGGAAGGCGGACGCCGTCTCCGTGCGGGGAGAAACTGATTTGGTGCTGTTTGCAGTACGCTGTTCGGCGGGAAGGCTCAGCGTTGAGGCGTCGGGTGTGGAGAACGCCGAACAGATGCGTGTGCTTTTACGTTCGGGCACGGAATACGTTTTAACGTCGAACGCGGAACACGTCTCCGAAGAACTCTATAAACTCTTGGTAGGCACAGATCGCGACGGGGACGCTTCCTGAAAGAAAACGCGAAAAAAAGAGAAACTGCGCAATAAAGCGCGGTTTTTTTTCGATTGTGCATGAAAATTTTATTTGGCGGAATGAAATTCTCGAAAACCGCCCGAAATCGCTTTGCGTTTTCAGGAAATTATTGTAAAATAAACGGGTGAGATTCTGCGCTTTTTTAGGAGTGCAAAACGGAGTTAAGTTAGAATGGGACTGATACATTATCTTAAAAACGGGGACGGACGGAGAAGTTTGAGAAAACTCTCTAAAATGAAAGATAAGGTTCTGGCGTTGGAGGCGAAATACGCTGGAATGAGCGACGCGGACCTCAAAGCGCAGACGGGCGTTTTCAAGGAACGCCTGAAAAACGGAGAAACGCTCGACGATATTCTTTACGACGCATTCGCGGCGTTAAGAGAGGCGAGCGGACGCGTTTTGGGAATGAGACATTTCCCTGTGCAGATCATGGGCGGTATCTGTCTGTTTCAAGGGCGTATCGCCGAAATGAAAACGGGTGAAGGAAAGACGCTCGTATCGACGCTTCCCGCATACCTCGAAGCGCTCTCGGGAAGAGGGGTCCATATCGTCACCGTAAACGACTATCTCGCCCGCCGCGACGCGGAGTGGATGGGAAAGGTTCACCGCTTCATGGGACTCACCGTGGGCGTGGTCGTCCCCGGCATGGACGACGAGGCGAAGCGCAAGGCTTATCAGTCGGATATTACCTACGGAACGAACAACGAGTTCGGCTTCGACTATCTTCGCGATAATCTGAAATCGGACTTAAAGCTAATGGTTCAGCGCGAACTTAACTTTGCGATCGTCGACGAGGTGGACTCTATTCTGATCGACGAGGCAAGAACGCCTTTGATTATTTCGGGAAAAGGCGAACAGTCGTCCGATCTTTACGAAAGGGTAGACCGCTTCGTGCGCACCTTGAAGGGCGGCTTCGACGATGATTTGAAGGACGCCGAAGCACAGCAGAGCAAAAAGAAAAAGGACTCGGGCGCGCAAAAGATCCAAAAGGCGGAGGAACTCGAATGGGACTACGTCATCGAGCGTAAGGACAAGCAGGTGCAGCTTACCGAGTACGGCGCGGAGAAGGCGGAAAGATTCTTCAACGTTGACAATATTGCCGATATTGCGCATCAAAGTTTGAACCATCACATTCAGCAAGCACTGAAAGCGCACTACTTGTTTGAACTCAACGATCAGTATATCGTCAAGGACGGAGAAATCGTCATCGTTGACGAATTTACGGGTCGTCTCATGATCGGGCGCCGCTATTCGGACGGACTGCATCAGGCGATCGAGGCGAAGGAAGGGGTAAAGGTGCGCGAGGAGAACAAGACCTACGCTACCATTACCTTCCAAAACTATTTCCGCCTCTATCGCAAACTCTCCGGTATGACGGGTACCGCCAAAACGGAAGAGGGTGAGTTCCGCACGATCTATTCTTTGGACGTTGTGGAAATTCCTACGAACAAGCCTGTACAGAGAAAGGATTTGACCGATCTCATTTATGCTACTGCCGAGGGAAAGAAGAAGGCGATCGTGCGCGAAATCGCAGAGCGGCACGAAAAGGGACAGCCCATTCTTGTGGGTACGGTTTCCGTCGAAAAGTCGGAAGAGATCGCGCGCCTTCTGATCAGAAACGGCATTCAGCACAATATTTTGAACGCAAAGAACCACGAACGCGAGGCGGAAATCGTGGCGCAGGCGGGAAGATACGGCGCGGTTACGATCGCGACCAACATGGCGGGGCGCGGAACGGATATTCTGCTCGGCGGAAACCCTGAATATCTTGCGAAAAAGCGTTTGCGCGAAGAGGGCGTGGAACACGATGCGATCGAACTTGCAACGAGCTATTCCGAACTCGATGAAGAGACGGAAAAGGTGCGTGTGCGCTATCAGGAGCTGTACAAGTCCTTTAAGGAAAAGACGGACGAAGAAAAGAAGAAGGTCATTGAAGCGGGAGGGCTCTGCATTATCGGTACGGAGCGGCACGAGAGCCGCCGTATTGACAACCAGCTCCGCGGACGGTCGGGTCGGCAGGGTGACGTTGGTTGCTCTATCTTCTTCCTTTCGCTCGAAGACGATTTGATGATGCGTTTCGGCGGTGAAAGAATGAAGCGCATTTACGCTTTCAGCAAAATGGAAGAGGACGAATGCCTCGAATCGAGACTGCTTGCAAGGCTCGTTGAGTACGCGCAGAAGCAGATCGAAGGCAGGAACTTCTCCATTCGTAAAAACGTATTGCAGTACGACGACGTTATGAATACGCAACGTAAAATCATTTATGCGGAACGTATGAACGTCATCAAGGGCGAGAGCGTGCACGATCAGGTCGTCAAGTATATACCCGATTACGTTAGAACGACGGTGCACGGCGCGGTCAATGCGGACGAAATGCCCGAAAAGTGGAACGAGGAAGATCTGAACGTCGCACTTGAAAGAAAGCTGCTTCCCGAAGGCACGAATTACGTCACCCGCGAAAAGCTCGAAAAATGGGACTATGACGTTGCGATCAAGAAGATCTCCGATAAGGTCGAAAAATGTTACGAGGAAAAAATCGCAAATATTCAGGCGGATACTCCCGTCAACTTCGGCGACGTTGAACGCCGCGTGCTTTTGCGCGTCGTCGATTCGAACTGGATCGACCATATCGACGCAATGGATCGTTTGCGCAAGGGAATCGGACTTCGCGCCTACGGTCAGACCGATCCCGTGATCGCATACAAGCAAGAAGGATTTGCAATGTTCGACGAAATGATCGAGCGGATTCAGGAACGCGCGATCGCGATTCTTTTGAAGGCGCAGATAGAAATGCGTCAGGCGCCCGTCACGCGCGTTATGCCCACGGCGAACGTGCGCACCGCACCCAAAAAGGAGGAGACTGCTCCCGAAGAAAAGGAAGCGCCCGCTCCCGAAGAGCAAGCGGACGCCGCAGTTCCCGCAATGCCCGCCGCGGTCAACGTCGATTCTCTCAAAACGAACGGAGAAAGCAAGTTCAACCCCGCTACGGTCAAAAAGACAAAGAAAGTAGGACCTAACGATCCATGCCCCTGCGGAAGCGGACTGAAATATAAAAAGTGCCACGGAAAGCCTTAACGAACCGTAAAAAAACGCCGCAGTCTTGCGGCGTTAAATTGCGTTCTTACAGGATTTTTTGGAGGTATTTATGTTTAAGGCAGACGATTACAGATTAAAAATCAAGGCGATGGAGGAAACGCTTTCGCAGGCGAAATACGCGCTCGACATCGACAACCGCTATGAAAAATTAAAGGAACTCCGCGCCGAACAGGAGAAGCCGGAGGTCTGGCAGGACTTGGAGCGTTCCGCTAAGATCGGGCGCGAAATATCCTCGAACGAAGGGAAGATCGCTTCCTTTGAAGCGTGTAAAAAGGCGCTCGACGATTCGAACGAGATCATCGATCTCATCGAGGAGACGGAGGAAGAAGAGCTCGTTCCCGAGCTTGATAAGATGCTCGAAACGGCGGATAAAGATATCGAAGCGCTTCGTATCCGTGCGCTTTTAAGGGGGAAGTACGATTCTTCGAACGCACTCATTTCCCTGCACGCGGGCGCGGGCGGTACCGAGGCTTGCGATTGGTGCCAGATGCTCTACCGTATGTATTGCCGCTATGCCGAAACCAACGGTTTCAAGGTGACGGAGATCGAGCGCCTTGCCGGCGACGGCGCAGGCTTGAAGTCCGTCGATTTTAAGGTGGAGGGTGAGAACGCCTACGGCTATTTAAAGGCGGAAATCGGCGTGCATCGCCTTGTCAGAATTTCTCCGTTCGACGCAAACAAGCGCCGTCAAACCTCCTTTGCCTCCGTCGAGGTCATGCCCGAAGTGGACGACGACAATGCGGTGGAAATCAAAGATGAGGATATCAGAATCGACGTGTACCGCTCTTCGGGCGCGGGCGGGCAAAAGGTCAACAAGACGGAGACCGCGATCCGGATCACGCACTTTCCGACGGGAATCGTCGTCACTTGCCAGAACGAGAGAAGCCAGCTTCAAAACAAGGAAATGGCGTTTAAATATTTGCGTTCCAAACTGATCGAACGGCAGATCGAAGAACGTCAGCAGGCGGAAGCGGCGTTAAAGGGCGAAACGAAAAAAATCGAATGGGGTTCGCAGATACGCTCCTATGTGTTCTGCCCCTATACGCTCGTCAAAGATCATCGCACGGGCTATGAAATGGGCGACGTGCAGGCGGTCATGGACGGCGATTTGCAGGGATTTATTATCGATTATCTGAAAAAGTCATGAATACGATTACGCGAAAAAGCAATCCCTTGATTTTGGGGATTGAATCGTCTTGCGACGAAACGGCAGCGGCGGTCATTTGCGGCAGAAAGCTTTTATCCGATGAAATCGCTTCGTCGAGCTCGGTGCAGGCAAAGTTCGGAGGGGTCGTTCCCGAAATCGCCTCGCGCGAGCATTTGAGCGTAGTGGACGGCGTCGTCGCAAACGCATTGAAGAACGCGGGCGTTAAAAAAGAAGAGATTGACGCAGTGGCGGTCACTTACGGCGCGGGGCTCTTGGGCGCGCTCCTCGTGGGGCTATCCTTCGCAAAGGGTTTTGCCTACGGGCTCGGTATTCCTCTCATCGGCGTGAATCACATCCGCGGGCATCTCGCTGCGGCTTATTTGGAGGACGAAACGCTCGAACCGCCGTTTATCACGTTGCTTGCAAGCGGCGGACACACCGCCGTTATTCATACGAAATCGGAAACGGAGTTCGAGGTGCTCGGCGGTACCTTGGACGACGCGGCGGGGGAAGCGTTCGATAAGGTCGCGCGCATTCTCGCCCTTCCTTATCCGGGGGGACCGCATATCGAGAAACTCGCCCGTGAAGGAAAGAATACCGTACCGCTTCCTAAAATGCTGAAAGGGAATGGAGGTTACGATTTTTCGTACAGCGGACTTAAAACGGCGGTACTCAATTACTGCCACACCAAAGAGCAGCGCGGAGAAGCGTTGAATAAAGCGGACGTTGCGGCGTCCTTTCAGAGCGCAGCGCTCGATATTCTCGTGCAAAAGACGGTTGAGGCGGCGCGCGAAAGAGGAATCAAAACGGTCACGGCGGGCGGCGGCGTCGTTGCAAACGGGTATTTGCGCGAAACTTTGAAAGCCGCTTGCGATAGAGCGGGGCTGAACCTCATTCTTCCCGAAAAGCGGCACTGTACCGACAACGCAGCCATGATCGCCGCCGAAGGACTGTTACAGTGGAACGCGGGAAATTTTTCACCGCTCTCTTTGAATGCGGAAGCAAGTATTCCTTTAAGATAATTTTACGGTATATTAAACCGCTCCGTTGGAATGACGGGGGGCGGTTTTTTCATATAATAGAGCATGAAAATGCGTTTCAAAAAAAAGTTTGCGGCAATCGCCGTTGCGTTCTTTCTCTTCATCGGCATGACGGCGGGACTCCTTCTGTTCGTTGCGGTCGGCGGGCAAGGCTACGCCCGAGTGAATTTTTCAAAGAGCTATTATTTTGTGGTCAAGGACTGCGAAAAGACAACGGTGTCTGCGGTGACGGGCGACATTTATTCGGCAGGGGGCGCAGGTTACTTTCTCGAAAGGGACAACGCCGTTGCGATCGCCTGTTACTTTAAGGAGGCGAGCGCGGAATCCGTCCGTAAGAATCTTGAAGAAAAAGGAACCGAAACGAGGCTCGTCGTTCACTCGCCCGAAAATTTGGTGCTCCGCGGAAGCAAGAGCGCCTATAAGCAACAGATCGAGGGCAATTTGGAGACGGTAGACAGTATTGCGCATATTCTCTATGATACGGCGAACGGGTTGGAGCGGAGCGAACTGTCGCAGAAGCAGGCAAAGGCTGCGCTCGACGGAGTTGTGAGTTCGTTGAAGGGGCTTATCGAAGCAAATTCAGGCAATCTGTTCGCGCTTTGGAATGCGGCATTGAAAGAGGCGGAACGAAAGGGCACGGAGCTTAGCGGAGGAATCCTATTTGCAAAGGATTTGCGATATTTGCAGACGATGCTCTGTGATAAATCGGTAAGCGTTGCGAAATATTTTTCCTGAACGCTTGTCGAATAGGGGAAAATCGGCTATAATAATTTTATGAAATGCCTCTTTCTATACAATCCGAACAGCGGAAAGGGAAAAATTCAAAGGAAGTTGCAACTCATCGAACGAATGCTTAAAATGCGCTACGACGAGGTAACGCTCTACGCCACGAAGAGTGCGGAGGATCTGCAAAGGAAAGCCGCCGAGGGCGCTATGGTGTACGACACTTTAATATTCTCGGGTGGGGACGGTACGTTCAATCTTGTGCTCGGCGGAATCGGGGAACGAAAGGTCGATTTGGGTTATCTTCCTTCGGGCACGGCAAACGACGTCGCGCGCTCTCTCGGGATTCCGAAAAACGTGAAAAAAGCCTTGAAGGTCATTCTCGGCGGTAGGCGCGAAACGCTGGACTGTATGAATATCGATCAAACGGGCTATGCGATGTATATTGCAGCGGCGGGCGCGTTTACGAGCGTGACGTATTCTACGCCGCAAAAGCAAAAAAAGCGGTTCGGTTGGTTGGCTTACGTTTTCGAATGCTGTAAAAAACAAATGAAGTTCGACTCCTTTCCGATCGAAGTGACCTGCGACGGGAGAACGGAAGAGGCAAAAGCCGTACTCATTCTTGTGATGAACGGCAGATCGGTCGCAGGCTTTTCCGTCAATAAAAAGGCGAGTATGCAGGACGGCAAAATGGAGATCGCTATTTTGCGCGAACGCGAAAATCTGGGTTTCTGGGGTCGGGTGCGCGCTTTCTTCGAAATTCTCCGTCTCTTTTTTCGCGGTTCAAAGTGCGGGAGCAAGCACCTTTTAAGGCTTTCGGGCGCCGAAGTTTCCATAAAGGCGGGGGAGAACGTCGTTTGGGATTTGGACGGAGAAAAGGGAGATTCGGGAAATATCGATATAAGGCTTCTTCCAAGGCACGTTACAATGTTCGTACCGAAAAATAAAAAAATATAAAAAACGGTTGAAAAACGCTTGCTTTTTACGACCGATTTTTTTATAATAGAAAAGCTTGATGTATGTGCTTACAAGCGAATGAAGTTAATAATGCTACTGTGGCTCAGTCGGTAGAGCAGCTGATTCGTAATCAGCAGGTCGCCGGTTCAAGTCCGGCCAGTAGCTCCAATACCCTCTCCGCAAAGCGGTGGGGGTATAATTATATGATAGACAAAGGAGAAACCACAGCATGATGACAAAAGCGCAAAAGGATAAGCTGGTTAGTCTTTATTATGATATTGTGGATAAAGCATATTACTATTATGATATGGATAGCTTTAAACGCGAACAAATCGGGCGCAATATCGATTTCTTCAACAAACCCGAAGAATATCAAATTGAGATGTGGCTCAGACTGCTCGGCGGCGACGGCTATAATCTTCTGTATCTCGGCGCAATGCTTGCGTTACAGGAAGACGACATGCGTTATCTTGACGATACGCTGTATACCGTTACCACGCTGGAACGGCTTTCCATGATGTCAACGGATTGGGACCTATTGTCCGTGTTGCTGTCGGCTAACCGTTTCGACGATATAGAGCGTTTTTTCCCGAAGGAAAACGTACAGAGTAAAATCGGCAGAGGTTGGCTGATAAATCTGGTAATGTATTTGTACTACGGCGAGGAAGCGTGGCGAGCGGAAGCGGTCGATACCGGTAGGCGTTACTCCGAGTCTAAAACTACAATCGAGGGAAAGGCGGTTGTAAACTGTCTTTTGAGTTTGGTCGATAAAGATTTCGATAGGTTTTCCGTAGAGTTGGATAATATATGCAAAGGTAAGCGCCGCTCGAATGAATTCGGCGAAAATAAATTTACTAAACAGTTTCCGTTTTTTGCTTTGGGACTTTACAATTTCGCACGCTTTTTATACGGCGAAGAAGTCGAAAATATCGCGCTCCCCAATGATGCAGGTGCACTGATAGAACTGCACGAATACCAAAAAGCCAACGGGTACGCGACGGGTAAGGTCCTTGTGGATTTCAAAAATTCGCTTCCGCTCCTCGACGCATTGCTCAATATCGAGTTGCCGACCATACATTTGAAATACGATAAAAAAGGGAAAGGTTATATCGATATCGACAGATACAAAAGCGAGATTACCGAAAGAGCGCTTGAAATTTATGCTCGGAAATGAGTTGCATAATTGTCGGCCGTATTTTTATCAACTAAACACAAAAGGACGAAGTGAATGAACGCTTCGTCCTTTTAACTACATATTTTCGGTGACTTTTATTGCCGAAAAATATTGTAGTCCATATAAATTTGTGTTATAATGAATTCATAAATATTTATGGTGGACGATAGGATACGCACTATGGAAAAACGCATTTACGACAGTTATGTAAATATTCTCAAAGCAGAGCTTTTACCTGCGCTCGGGTGCACGGAGCCGATTGCGGTCGCTTACGCCGCAGCGCTTGCGCGCGACGCGCTCGGCGTTCTGCCCGACCGCGTGGAAATTTCGGTCAGCGGAAATATCCTTAAAAACGTAAAGGGTGTGGTCGTTCCTCATACCGACGGGTTGAAGGGTGTAAACGCCGCCGCTTCCGCGGGTATCGTCGCGGGTAAAGCCGATAAACAACTCGAATGTATTTCAGGAGTGAGCCGCGCCGAGCTCGATGAAATCAGGGCATATCTCAAAGAGACGGAATTTTCCGTTTCGCATTCCGATTCGGGCTGTATTTTCGATATTTTCGTGCGCGTCTTAAAAGGGGAACACAGCGCGGGCGCGCGCATCGTCGGGCACCACACCAACGTCGTGCGTATCGAAAAAGACGGCAAAGCCTTGGTCAGTGAATTTTTCGGGCGGGACGAAGAAGCGTGCTGTCCCGACTATGTTCACCTGAACGTTGCCGATATTTTGTCGTTTGCGGACGAGGTGAACCTTGCCGACGTGCGCGAGACGATCGAGCGGCAGATCGAGTACAATACCGCGATTGCCGAAGAGGGTTTAAAAAACGACTACGGCGCGCGCGTGGGAAAGCTATTGATGAAGAACTTCGGGGAAGATATTCACAACGTAGCGAAGGCGACTGCCGCCGCAGGTTCGGACGCGAGAATGAACGGCTGCACCATGCCCGTAGTAATCGTTTCGGGAAGCGGCAATCAGGGCATGACGGCGTCCCTGCCCGTGATCGTTTTTGCAAAGCGCCTGGGGTGCACGCACGAACAGCTTCTTCGCGCGCTCGTTCTTTCCAATCTCGTTACCATTCGTCTGAAGGCGAGGATCGGGCGTCTGTCGGCGTATTGCGGCGCGGTGAGCGCAGGGTGCGGCGCGGCGGCGGGCGTGTGTAAATTACGGGGCGGGAACGCGAGCGAAATTACCCATGCGATCGCCAACGCCATTGCAATCGACTCCGGCATGATTTGCGATGGGGCAAAATCGAGCTGTGCCGCAAAGATCGCTTCCGCAGTGGAAGCGGGGCTTATCGGAACGGAAATGGCACTCAGCGGAAACAATTTCAGCGGCGGAGACGGGATCCTTGTAGACAGCGTAGAGGATACCATTGACAATGTCGGCTGCATTGCGCACGACAGTATGCGCGAGACCGACGAAACGATTATCAAACTCATGATCAAAAGCTGAGCTTTGAAAACAGAAATTGAGCGGAGTTTTTCTTTAAATCACACTGTTATGCGCGTCTTCGTCCGAACCGTTTATTTTTCGCGAATTATACGGGTAAAGGCGAATATAATGACAGGGCGGGCAATTTGTTGCCCTTGCGGCGGTTCCATCGGTGAGGAGTGGATATGAAAATCGGAATTTCTACGGCGTCGCTGTTTATGCGGCTGTATAACGAGGACGCGATTGCGCTCATCTCGGAATGGGGCGTTCAAACGGCGGAGGTGTTCTTAACGTCGTTCAGCGAATACGAGCCGAAATTTTCGGAGACTCTTCTTAAAAAAAAGGGAAACTTAAACGTGAATTCCGTACACGTTCTCAATACACAGTTTGAACCGCAGCTTTTCAGCGATCACCCGCGCGTCAGGTCGGACGCCTTTTTATGGCTGGACAAATTGCTTGCTTCCGCACACATCCTGGGGGCGGAAAATTATACCTTCCACGCCCTTGCAAGACTGAAATCCACCTTCAAAGAGAATTTGAAAAAGTCGGGCGAAAAGCTTTCGGAAATTTTCGCGTACTGTAAAGAGAAAGGGGTAAGACTGTGCCTTGAAAACGTGGAGTGGGCGCTCTATAACCGCCCCGGTCTTTTTAAAGAGTTTCAAAAATATTGCCCCGGTTTGGGAGCGGTGCTCGATGTTAAACAGGCGGTTATTTCGGGCTATCCGTACGAAGAATATTTCGACGATATGGGCGAAAGTTTAGCTTACGTTCATGCAAGCGACTTTGATGAAAACGGCAGGAAGGTCCTTCCCGGGAGGGGGCGTTTCAACTTTGAAGAACTTTTCAGACGCCTGAAAGGGGCGGGCTTTAACGGCGCCGTTCTCATTGAAAATTACAACGACGACTACCGTGAACTCAAAGATTTGAAAGATTCCTACGACTATCTTTTGGAAAAGGCGGAAAAAATTTTCGGATAACCTGCCGAAATGCCCCGAAATAATTTGACAAGCGTATTCAAGAAAGTTATAATAGTACCGTTATTAAGTGCTTTGGCGAAGGAGGGTTGAAAAAAATGTCTACGATCAAAGTCGGAGAGAACGAGAATCTCGAAAGCGCGTTGCGCCGTTTCAAGAGAAAATGCTCGCGCGACGGGATCATCGGCGACCTTCGTAAAAAAGAGTTTTACGAAAAGCCTTCCGTCAAGAAGAGAAAAAAAGCAGAAGCTGCAAGAAAAAGAAACAGAGGTTAAAAATTTTCCGTAACGAGAGTTACGGATTTTTTTTGCGAAAAAAGTCGAAAAAGGAGGCGTGCTGTGGAAAAGACGCTCAAAACGCTTGCAAAAGAGGCAAAGCTACGCATGAAAAAAGGGTTCTGGAAAGAATGCGAAGAGGAACTGAAAAGCGAACGCCTGCACGCCAAAGAAAACGGGATCAACGAGAGCAAGATGGAGCGTTATTTTACCGAAAAGGTGACGACGAAGATCCGCGGCGAATCGCCGGACGGTTTTTATTTAAAGGTCCGCGATATGCTCCTTTCCGAGGGAGAGGTCTCAGACGCGATCGGGCGGCTGACCGATAAGGAATATTACATGAGTCTTTCCTATGCCGAAAAACAGCGTTATACCCTGGAACTTTCCGAAAAATATTTGCGTGCCTTAGAGAGATTTAAGCGGGAATACGAATTCGAGATCAAGGGCAGATAGTTACATGGCGAAAATCGGTTATATGCTTGCCGTTTCGAAAAAAATGTGATATAATTTTCGGGTATGACAGTATTATCCGAATTGAACGAAGAACAGAGAAATCCCGTCCTCGATACCGAGGGCGCGGTTTTGGTGCTTGCGGGTGCGGGGAGCGGCAAGACGCGCGTTTTAACGGCGCGTATCGCCTACCTTACGGAGGAAAAACATGTGCCGCCCGAAAACATTCTTGCAATCACTTTCACAAATAAAGCGGCGAACGAAATGAAGGAACGGCTTTCCGCAATGACGGACGTGGGGGGAATGTGGGTTTCGACTATTCACTCCATGTGCGTGAAAATTTTAAGAATGTTTGCCGCGAAGCGGGGCTTAAACGAGAACTTTTCGATCTATTCGGAACAGGAGCGTTCGGCGGTTATCAAGCAGGCGTACAAGGAGCTCGGCTATAACGACGAGGACTTGTTAAAAGCTGCAAAGTGGCATATTTCAAATGCGAAAATGCTGGGTCTTGCACCCGAAGATTACAACAGAGAGAACCGCAGGCAGAACAATATCGAAGCGGTCACCGCCGTGTATGCGGCTTATGCAAGTCACCTCAAAAGAAACAACGCGCTTGATTTTGACGACCTTTTGACGGAGGCCCGCGCGCTTTTGAGCGAGGATAAAGAGGCGCTCGAATATCTTTCGGGCAAGTTCCGCTATATCCATGTGGACGAGTTTCAGGATACCAACGCGGTGCAGTTCGACATCATTAAAATGCTTTCGTCCGCGCACGGAAATCTGTTCGTCGTGGGCGACGACGATCAGTCCATTTACGGCTGGCGGGGCGCGGAAGTCGAGAATATTTTAAACTTCGAAAAGAGTTATCCCAAAGCCAAAACCTATAAACTGCAACAGAATTACCGCTCTACAAAAGCCATTCTGTCCCTTGCGAACGCTTCGATCGCACATAACCGTATGCGCAAGGGTAAGGAACTTTGGACGGAGAACGGTGAAGGGGACAGCCCCGTTTATTACGAGGCGGAAGAGGAAGCGGGCGAGGCGCTCTATGCGGTTCGCATGATCGCGGAATATTTGAGAAGAGGTTACAAATTCTCGGACTTTGCCGTACTTATGCGTATCAACGCGCTCACGCGCTCTTACGAGCAGGAGTTCACGAAATACGGTATTCCGTATAAGGTGTTCGGGGGTTTTAAGTTCTTCGAGCGAAAGGAAATCAAAGAAATTTTAGCGTATCTCCGCATTGCGTCGAACCCCTTCGACGACGAGGCGATCGAGCGCATAATCAACGTGCCCAAGCGGGGGATCGGCGACAAGACGATTTCCGCCATGCGCGAATATGCCGCGCGGGAAGATTTGAATTTGTACGACGCGCTTCTGAATTGCGGCGACCTTTCCGTAAACGCGGGTACGAAGGAAAAACTCCGTGCGTTCGGGAGCTATTTAAAAGATATTATCGTTTATTCGCAGGAAGCGAGCGTGAAGGACCTTGTAAAATACGTTCTCGATACCTCTGGACTGTATGCGCAGTATGAGGGCGACTCGGACGAAAACGTGACGAGAAGGGCTAACCTTGACGAATTCCAGAACTCCGTCGACGAGTATTCGCGGATGAACGAGGGCGCCGCCTTAAAGGACTATTTACAGCAGGTCACACTCTATTCGGATACCGATGAAATGGACGAGAGCGAATATGTGACGATCGCGACCGTACACGCCGTAAAGGGGCTTGAATTCCGTTGCGTGTTTTTCTGCGGACTCGAAGAGGACATCATGCCCACTTCCCGCGCCGCAAGATCGGAGGAGCTCGAAGAGGAGCGGCGGCTCATGTACGTTGCGATTACCCGCGCAAAAGAGAAGCTGTGGCTGACCCGTTCGAAGAGCCGTTATCTGTACGGCAGAAGAGAACCTTCGGCGCGTTCGCGTTTTATAGAGGAACTCAAAGACGAATTAAAATTGGCGCCGACTTCGCGCCTTGTCGCATACAACGGCAGTCACGGCAGCAGTTACGGCGGTTATAGCGGCGGCTACGGTGCGCAAAAGACGGGTTGGGGATATAAGCGCGAGACGGATTTCGATGATTCGCGTGTGAGCGACAGCTTCCCGTCCTTCGGCGGAAGCAGCAAGCCGCCCGTTCGGTTCGGGAACGCAGGCGGCGTAAAGCCCGCGCCTTCGGCGCCGCGGGGCGACGTTTCCAAGTTCCGCGAGGGCGTAAAAGTCAGGCACGCGAGATTCGGCGAAGGGGTGGTCGTCGCCATGCGCGGACAGGGCGGAAATCTTATCGTGACCGTTCGCTTCGATACGGCGGGGAATAAGGATCTGGCGGCGGCGCTCGCTCCGCTCGAAATACTCGACTGAAAGAGGGAAACCATGAAAGACAGAATGAGAGAACTTGTCGATATTCTCAATAAATGGGCTTATGAATATTACGTTCTCGATAATCCGAGCGTCGCGGACAGAGAGTACGATAAGCTGTACGACGAGCTCCGTGAGCTAGAACGGGAGAACGGCGTGGTTCTTCCCGATTCCCCCACGCGGCGCGTAGGCGGCGAGCCGGTGAAGGCGTTCGGGAAGCACGCGCATATCGCCCGCCTGTACAGTTTAGACAAGGCGGTCACGGACGACGAGCTCTCCGCTTTTTTTACGCGGGTGCAGAAGGCGGGGAATACCGATTTTACGGTGGAATACAAGTACGACGGCTTGACGGTGTGTCTGACTTACGAAAACGGCGAGTTTGTGCGTGCGACCACGCGCGGCAACGGAGTAGAGGGGGAGGACGTCACCGAACAGGTTTTAACCGTTCACAGTTTCCCTTTAACGATCTCTTACAAAGGCGTTTTGGAGGTGCGCGGCGAGGCGGTCATGCGCCTGTCGCGGCTCAAAGAGTATAACGAACTGCATCCCGATGATCAGCTTAAAAACGCGCGGAACGCGGCGGCGGGCGCCGTTCGTAATCTTGACCCCAAGGCGACCGCGTCACGCAAGATAGATATTCTCTTTTACGATATCAACTACATGAGCGAGAATCCCTTGAAATCGCAAACGGAGGAGCGGGAATTTCTCAAACGCGAGGGCTTTGCGACGTTTCCTTACTTCAAGCTTTGCAAGGACTACGATGAGGTAAAGTCGGCGATCGATGAAATTGAAATCGGACGCAAACAGATAGATTATTTGACGGACGGCGCAGTCGTAAAGGCAAACGGCGAAGAGGTGCGCGCAAAGATGGGCTATACCGATAAGTTTCCGCGCTGGGCAATCGCCTACAAGTTCGAAGCGGAGGAGGCGGAATCGGAAGTTCTTCGCGTATTCTGGCAGGTGGGAAGAACGGGAAAGCTCACGCCGCTTGCCGAAATCGAGCCCGTGGAACTTGCGGGTGCGACGGTAAGAAGAGCAACTTTAAATAACTACGGCGATCTTATGAAGAAGGACGTGAAGGTTCATTCCCGCGTACTCGTGCGCCGTTCAAACGAAGTCATTCCCGAAATTTTGGGGGCAGTCTCCCATACCGAAGGGAGCGTACCCGTGGAAAAACCGCAAACCTGTCCCTTCTGCGGGAGCGAAATCAAAGAATCGGGCGCGAATCTCTTTTGCCCGAACCGTGAATGTCCGCCCCGCGTCGTGCAGAAGCTGACGCATTTCTGCACGAAGAACGCCATGGATATCGAGGGTATGAGCGAAGCGACTTTAACGCTTTTGAACGAAAAAAAGGCAGTCAAGAACTTTTCCGATTTATATCTTCTGAACGAAGAGAGCTTCGAGGGGCTGGACGGCTTCGGCAAAAAAAAGACGGAGAACCTTTTGAGCGCGATTCGAAAGAGTAAAAATATTCCGCTCGATCGTTTTATTTACGCGCTCGGCATAGGCGGGATCGGCAGGGTCGCTTCGCGCGATTTGGCGGCGTTCGGGAGTTTGGAAAAGGTCGCCGCACTCTCCGAAGAGGAGCTTATTGCCGTCGAGAACGTAGGCGAAATTACGGCGCGCGCCGTTGCGGAATACTTTCGGGACGGTGAAAACAAAGCGGAAATCGAAAAGCTCACGTCTCTCGGCGTTGCGCCGTTTGCAAAGCGGCAGGCGGCAGGCGGAAAATTTGCGGGGCAGATCGTCGTTTTAACGGGCAGTCTTTCCTCTATGTCGCGTTCGGAAGCGCAGAAAATCATCGAAGAGGAAGGGGGCGTTTCCGGCAGTTCCGTAACGGGTAAAACCACACTCGTCGTTGCGGGCGAGAGCGCGGGGAGCAAGCTTGATAAGGCGAAAAAGGCAGGTATTCCCGTCATCGGCGAGGAGGAGTTTTTGAAACTTTTAACGAACGGATAAAAATACTTGAAAACTTTCGGAAGATATGTTATAATAAACGGGAGAGGCGAGAATTATGTACAGCATGACGGGCTACGGAAAAGGCGACTACCGTAAAGACGGAATCGAATTGACGGTCGAGGTGAAATCGGTAAACAACCGCTTTCTCGATCTGACCGTAAAAAGCCCCCGCATTTTCGCCTGCTTTGAGGAGCTGATCCGCTCCCATGTGCGTGAAAGCATTACGCGCGGACATGTCGACGTGTTCGTAAGTTTTACGGATAAGCGCGAACGGTGCAAAAATTTCTTCGTCGATATCGGCGTTGCCAAGGCTTACGAGGCGGCGGCGAAAACACTGAAAAGCGAGCTCGGCAGCGTGAAGGACGATCTGACCCTTTCCTTTTATCTGCGCCTTCCCGACGTTGTTAGACAGGAGGACGCCGAGGGGGAGGACGCGGAATCGAAAAACGCGCTCCTATCCGCGCTTGATTCCGCACTTGAAAATCTCTTGAAAATGCGTCTTGCGGAAGGGGAACGGTTGAAGAACGATCTTTTATCGCGCGTGGAGACTGTTTCCGTTTTGTGTGAAGAAATCAAGACCCGCGCTCCCTCGGTGGCGGAGGAATACCGCAAGAAGATGACGGAGCGTATCCGCGAGCTTGTCGGAAGCGGCGCGGACGAAACGCGGATCTTAACGGAAGCCGCGATCTTTACCGATAAATGCAATATCGACGAAGAACTTACAAGGCTCTCGTCTCATATCGCGGAATTTTATTCCGTTGCGAAAGAGAAGATCATCGGCAGAAAACTCGACTTTCTCATTCAGGAATTCAATCGCGAATGCAATACGATCTGTTCCAAATCGAACGATTCCGAGGTTACGCGTCTGGCGCTTTCCATGAAGAATGAAATCGAAAAAATACGCGAGCAGATTCAGAACATCGAATAACATGGGAACGCTGTTTGTAATTTCTGGTCCCTCGGGCGTGGGAAAAGGAACGCTTGTCAATTTGCTTATGCAGGACGATAAGTCGCTTGTGCTCTCTGTTTCCTGCACGACCCGCCGTCCCCGCGTAGGCGAAGTGAACGGAAAGTCGTATTTCTTTATTTCTCAAGAGGAATTCCTCAAACGGAAAGAGGAGAACGGGTTTCTCGAATGGGACGAACATTTCGGGAACTATTACGGAACGCCGAAGTCCTTCGTGCTCGAACAGTTGAAAACGCATTCCGTCATATTGGAAATCGACGTAAAGGGCGCGTTGCAGGTTCGCGAGGCGCTGAAAGGAAGTCCGGTGGAGCCTGTGCTCATCATGATTACGCCGCCGAGTTCGCAGGAACTGATCAATCGTCTGTCGGGGCGGAATTCGGAATCGATGACGGAGCTTTTGAAACGTTTAAAACGGGTCGATTACGAGCTTTCGCAAAAGGACGCTTACGATTACGTCATCGTCAACGACGACTTAAATGAGGCAAAAGAGAACCTCGAAAAAATTATTGGATCGGAAAAAGCAAAAAGGAGATTATGATATGATAAACGAACCTTCGGTAGACGAATTGGTAAGAAAACTCGGCTCGGAAGAAATGCCCGTGAGCCGCTATGAGCTGTGCGTGCTCGTTTCAAAACGCACCCGTCAGATCATCGAGCAGATGCAGTCTACGGGCGTAAGCGAACTCCCCGGCAGACAGAAGGAACTCGTGCTTGCGTGCAACGAGGTCATGAACGGTAAGATATACGGCAGTCACGACTGAGATTTAACGAACTGAAAAAAACAGCCCCGTTTCGGGGCTGTTTCAATAAAAGGTGATTGATGGTTGCGGAAGTTATCGTAGACATTGCCCACAGCGAAGTGGATAAAATATTCGACTACGCCTGCGGCGACGACATTACGGCAGGTATGCGGGTAGCCGTTCCTTTTGGGCGGAGCGCCGCAACGGGCTTCGTTGTGCGCGTAAAAGAGAGGAGCGATTATCCTGCGGAAAAACTGAAAAGCGTGTTCCGCGCCGAAGAGGACTTCCCCGCGATCACGGAGGAATGCCTTAAATTGGCAAAAAAGATCTCCGATCGTTACAGCTGTCCGCTCGCGCTCGCTCTCCGTCTCTTTCTGCCTGCGGAAATGCGGACGGGTAAGGTCGGAGAAGTATTTTTGAATTATGCCCGACTTTCGGGCAAGGCGGCTGATATTTCTCCCCGCGCGCCCAAGCAGGTGATGCTGTACAGCTATCTCGAGGAGCACGGCGAGGCGGAGAGTGCGTATCTCCGCGAAGCGTTCGGGGCAGCGGCTTTTAAAGCGCTTTTGGAAAAGGGCGCGCTTACGGAAGAAAAGAGACGGCGCTACCGCGATCCCTATAAGCAGGTTTCGGGCGAGAGGGCGGAACATACGCTGACCTCCGCGCAGGCAAACGCCGTCGCCTCGATCAGAAATACCGAAAAGACGGTCACCCTCCTGCACGGGGTCACGGGGAGCGGAAAGACGGAGATCTATTTGAAAATGATCGCGGGAGAGCTGAACGCGGGGCGGAGCGCGATCTTTCTCGTGCCCGAAATTTCCCTGACGCCCCAGATGCTCTTGCAGCTGCGCTCTCGCTTCGGGCGGAGCGCGGCGATTCTGCACAGCGGACTCTCTGCGGGCGAACGCTTCGACGAGTGGATGCGCCTTCGGGAAGGAGAGGCGAAAATTGCGATCGGTGCGCGAAGCGCAGTCTTTGCGCCCGTCGAAAACGTGGGCGTTATCATCATCGACGAGGAACACGACGGAAGCTATTCTTCGGAGAGCGCACCGCGCTACAATACGGCGGATATCGCGCTGTTGCGTGCAAAATACAACGGCTGCAAACTCATTCTGGGAAGTGCGACGCCATCCGTCGAAACCTACATGAAGGCGAAGAACGGGGAATTTAATCTTGTAAAACTTCCGAACCGGATCAATGCAAGACCGCTTCCCGAAGTGAATATCGTGGATATGCGTCGGGAAGTGAGAAGGGGAAATCCCTCGCCCTTTTCGCGCGTTTTAAAAGATAAGCTGGAAAAGTGCTTGGGGGAAGGAAACCAGGCGATTTTGTTTTTAAATCGCAGGGGATATTCGCAAACGGTCATCTGCCGCGATTGCGGATACGTCGCCAAGTGTGAGAACTGCGACGTCTCGCTAACCTACCACAGCGAAGAAAACTGCCTGAAATGCCACTATTGCGGAACGAAGTACAAAATGCTTCCCGCCTGTCCTGAGTGCGGCGGTAAGCACGTCCGCTATGTGGGAACGGGCACGCAGAAGATCGAAAGCGAGTTGAAAAACCTCTATCCTTCGGCGCGTATTCTCCGGATGGACAACGATACGACGAACGGAAAAGAGGGTCATTTTAAAATATTAAAGAAGTTTTCCGACCGAGAGGCGGATATTCTAGTCGGCACGCAGATGGTAGCCAAGGGGCACGATTTCCCTGCCGTGACCCTCGTTGGAATTTTGGACGCAGATATGAGCCTGCACTTCTCCGATTACAGGAGCGGCGAGCGAACCTTTCAGCTCGTCACGCAGGTCGCGGGCAGGAGCGGCAGAGCGGAGAACAGGGGCGAAGTTGTTTTACAGACCTTCGATCCCGATAATTATATTCTCCGCTTTGCAACGCAGTACGATTACGAGGGTTTTTACGAGCATGAGGTTTCTATCCGCGCCGCAACTATGTTCCCTCCGTTTGCAAAAATCGTGCGCGTTATGGTGTGCGGCGAGAATGAAAAAGAGGCGCTTTCGGCGCTGAAAGAAGTGTACGACAGGCTCAACGAAATCTATTTGGCTCACGCCGAAAGCTTTTTGATTTTCAATAAAATGCACGCGCCGATCAAATATATCAAGAACAGCTTCCGCTATCAGGTGTTAATGCGGCTTGTGGATCCCTCCCTTCTTAAAGAAATTTACGCTGCCTGTTCGGAAGTCAAACCGAAAAACGCGCTTGTGTATGTAGAAGAAAATCCGGCGAATTTAAGTTAAAAGGAGAACGAAAATGATAAAAGAAGTCGTACAAATCGGGAATCCCGTGTTAAGGGAGACCTGTAAACCCGTAACAAGATTCGATTATGAGCTTGCGGCTCTCCTCGACGATTTAAAGGATACCGTAAAACGGGAGCAGGGCGCAGGGCTTGCGGCGCCCCAGATAGGAGTGCCCGTGCGCGTCGCGGTCGTAGACGTCGACGAGGGGTTCTTCGAATTCGTTAATCCCGTTTTCGTTTGGCAGAAAGGAGAGCAAGTAGGACCGGAGGGCTGTCTTTCCGTGCGAGGAAAGGTGGGTACGGTGCGCCGCCCCGATAAGGTCAAGATTATCTTTCAAGACAGAAAGGGGGATAAATATTCGCTCGTTGCCCGCGGCTTTTTTGCCCGAGCGATTTGCCATGAGTTCGACCACCTCGACGGGGTCGTCTATACCGACAAAGCAACGAGTATCAAAGACGCAGAGGAATAAAGATGAAGATCGTATTTGCAGGGACGCCCGAATTCGCAGTTCCCTCGCTGTGTGCCTTGCATACGGCGGGATTCGATATTGCGGCGGTTTTGACTCAGCCCGATAAACCGCAGGGTAGAAAGGGAATTTTGACTCCGTCCGCCGTAAAACAGGCGGCTCTGAAAGCCGGTGTTCCCGTGTTACAGCCGAATAAACTCAAAGATGATTTTTCTGCATTGAAGGAACTTCGCGCCGATTTAATGGTGACGTGCGCATACGGTCAGATTTTAACACAGAACATTTTGGACTTATTTCCGCTCGGCGTTTGGAACGTGCACGCGTCACTGCTTCCCGCCTATCGGGGCGCGGCGCCTATTGCGCGCGCCGTTATGGATGGCGAGGACAGAACGGGCGTTACGATTATGAAGACGGAAGCGGGGCTCGATACGGGGGATATGTTGTTGCAGGAGTCCGTTGCAATCGAAAAAACGGATACCGCGGGAACGCTTGCGACTCGCCTTGCGTCCGTCGGTGCGGAACTTATCGTAAAGGCGTTGCGGATTATTGAAAGCGGAACGTACAGACTTAAACGGCAAGGCGAAGGCTTCGTCTGTAAAAAAGTCGCCCGCACGCAAGTCGATTTTACCCGTCCCGCAAACGAGGTGAGCGCGCTCATTCGCGGTCTGTCGCCTTCACCGCTCTCCTTCGGGGTTGTGAACGGTCTTACGCTTAACTTTTATACAGCGGAAGCGTTAGAAACGGAAGAGGGAGATCCCGCAGGTACGGTGCTCGTCTCTTCCCCTAAAACGGGCTTTATCGTAAAGTGCGGCAGGGGCGCCGTGCGTATTTGGCGCTTGCAGCCCGCGGGGGGAAAGGAGATGAGCGATAAAGATTTCTGCAACGGCAGAAAGGTTAGCGAGGGCATGAAGTTTGACCAACCCGTTTTATGACCCTTACAGGGTACTTTCAAAAATTTACGGAGAAGGAGCGCACCTTAAAATCGCGCTTGCCGAAACGGATATCGAGGAGTTGAACCGCGCCCGCACCGTTAAAACGGTGTACGGTGTATTGGAACACGACGGGTATTTGTCCTTTTGTATTCGCGCGTGTACGCAAAAGAGCCCAAAGCAGAGCGTAAGGACGATTCTTAAAATCGCGCTGTATTGGCTTGTCCGGCTCCAAAAACCCAAGTACATGGTGACCGATACGGCGGTCGAACTCTTAAAAAAACTCGGCAAGGGCGGCATGGCGGGGTTCGTAAATGCGTTTTTAAGAAGTTTCGACCAACATAAAATCGTACTTCCCGAAGGGGACGGGGGGCTTGCGCTGAAAAGCAACTATCCGCTCTTTGCTGTGAAAAAAATCAAAGCTGAATACGGGGCAAGGGCGGAGAGCATTCTTTTTTCAAAGAGCGCAGGAGTTACCGTTCGATTTGAGCGAAACGAAGAGCAGTATTTGACTCTTCCGCATAGAGCGACTCCGTTTGAAAAGGTATTCTGTTTTGAACGGTTTACGAGGGACGAGGGCTTCTTTGCGGGCGACTATACCTTTCAATCGGTGGGTTCGGTAGCGATCGCAAACGCGGTAGAGCCCTGCGAAAAGTTTTTAGACGCGTGCGCCGCTCCCGGCGGTAAGAGCGTTCTTCTTTCCAAAAAATGCGAAAGCGTAACGGCTTGCGAACTTCACGCGCACCGAGTTGCGCTCATCGAGGCTTATGCGGCGCGCATGGGTGTTAAAAACGTAACGCCCGTGCAGGCGGATTCTTCCGTGTATCGTGAGGAATGGGGAGGCGCGTTCGACGGGGTCCTGTGCGACGTGCCGTGTTCGGGTTTGGGAACGCTTTCGGAAAATCCCGATATTGCGCTCAAAGAACAAAACTTTGCGTCCTTGAACGGCGCGCAGAGCGCAATTTTGGAAAACTGCTCCCGCTATGTAAAAGAGGGCGGACATCTGTACTATTCGACCTGCTCTCTTTTGGAAGAAGAGAACGATCGGATCGTAGATAAGTTTTTAAAGGCGCACGAAGAGTTCGCAGCGGAAGAAATTCAAAGTCCGCTTGATTTTATGAAAAAGAAATACGGGGTACAGTTCTTACCCGATACGGCGTTCGGCGTAGGTTTTTACGTTTGCAAGATGAGGAAAATCAAATGAAAGGCGTACTTCAGGATTATAATTTAGCCGAGCTCGAAGAGTTGGCGCTTGAATACGGCGAAAAAAAGTACCGCGCCAAACAGCTCTTCGAAGGGCTTATGCAGGGTAAGCGGATCAGCGATATTCCCGTTTCCGCCGCTCTGCGGGAAAAGATTCTGGAGCGGTTTGAGGACGAACCCGTTAAAATACGCGAAACTTTCGTTTCGCGGGATGACGGCACGAAAAAGTTCTTATTCGAACTTGCAGACGGTAATCTTATAGAGGGCGTGTTTATGCGCTATAAGTACGGCAACACGCAGTGTGTGTCCACACAGGTCGGTTGCCGCATGGGTTGCAAGTTTTGCGCGTCCGCACTCGGCGGCTTGGTGCGTAATCTATCCGCCGGCGAAATTCTCTCTCAGATTCTCGCCGTCAACCGTTCGGAGGGCGGAACGCTGAAAGACCGCGCCGTTACAAATGTCGTCCTAATGGGGAGCGGCGAGCCGTTCGATAATTACGAAAACGTCATTCGATTTATAAAAAACGTTTCATCGGAGGGAGGTATCTGTATTTCGCCCCGCAACATAAGTCTTTCCACCTGCGGGCTTGTTCCCCAAATGAAAAAATTTGCCGAAGAGGGTTTACCCGTCAATCTGACGATTTCGTTGCACGCGTCGTCCGACGAGGAGCGCAGGCGCACGATGCCCGTTGCAAACGCCTATTCGATTCCGGAAATAATGGACGCCTGCGCCTATTATTTTAAAAAGACGGGAAGAAGATATATTTTCGAATATACGCTGATCGCGGGCGAAAACTGCGACAAAGAACACGCCGAAGCGCTTGCAAGGCTTGTCAAGGGCAAGCCCTGCCATGTAAATCTGATACGCTTGAACGAGGTGAAGGAGCGGTCGCTCACGGCGGCGGACGAAAAGGCGGCGTACCGTTTTTTGGGAATTTTGGAGAAGAGCGGCGTTTCCGCGACCCTCCGCCGAAGCCTCGGCTCGGATATCGGAGGCGCGTGCGGGCAGCTGAGAGTTGCTTATTTGAAGGATAAGGAGAACAACGATGAAGATTAAAATTGCACCCTCGATTCTGGCAAGCGATTTTGCAAAGGCGGGGGAAACGGTCGAAAAACTCGAAAAATGCGGTGCAGATTACGTTCACTGCGACGTGATGGACGGTAGCTTTGTTCCGCCTATTACCTTCGGGCATCAAATGGTGTCGTCGATCCGTCCGCATACGAAGCTTCCCTTGGACTGCCATCTGATGGTTTTACATCCCGAAACGCACTTTGAGGAATTCCGAAAAGCGGGGGCGGACATCGTGACCGTGCACGTTGAGGCGTGCAAAAATAACCTGATCGATAACCTGCGGAAAATCAAATCGCTCGGTATGAAGTGCGGGGCGGTCGTCAATCCCGATACGCCGATCGAAAAACTTTTCGATTGCGTTCCGCTTGCCGATATGCTCCTCGTCATGAGCGTTTTCCCCGGATATGGCGGACAAAAGTTTATAGAAGAAACGCTTCCGCGTCTTGAAACGCTTCGCTTGTTTTGCGAAAAAAACGGGTATCCCGATAAGGATATCGAAGTGGACGGAGGGGTGACGGAAGAGAATATCGATTCCGTTTTACACGCGGGCGCAAATGTGATCGTTGCGGGGAGCACGGTGTTTCGCGCCGCCGATATGGCAAAAACGATAGGAAGGCTTCGGGGTTGAAAGCGATTATTTTACTCAACGGCGAACCGTACGAAAAGAATATCGACGCTTCGGATGCGTATGTATACTGTTGCGACGGCGCATATGCTTGGGCAAAGGGAAGAGTGAAAATTGACGAAACGCTCGGTGACTTCGACTCTTTGGACGAGGTACCGACTCCTGCGCCCAAGGAAGTCTTTCCTTCCGAAAAGAATTATACGGACGGTGAAATCGCGTTGCTTCGTGCGATCGATGCTGGCTATTCCGAAATCGAAATTTACGGCGGCGGAGGCAAACGGGAAGATCACTTTATCGGAAATCTTCATCTTTTATACAGGGCTTGCGAAAGAGGGGTAAAGGCGGTTCTCGTAACAAACTATGCAAAATTATTTGCGTCGGAAGGACGAATCGAATTAAACGGTGAAAAAGGGAAAACCGTTTCGGTCGCACCTTTCGGGGGAGACGCGCATATTATAGATTGTGACGGATTCTATTACCGAATGCCGGAAACGTTTTATTACGGTTCCACGCGCGGAATTTCCAACGTGGTAGTTGCGGATAAGGCGACGTTTTCGACGAAAGGGAAGGTTTTGGTATTCGTTAACAATGAGGAGGTACGCGCTTGATCATCTGTATTCGTCCGCCCTTTTTCGTCAGAAAGGTATTAAGAATTTTTTACAGAAGCAAATGAGATACTGCGATTTACATTCCGATACGCTCACGGCGGAAGGAGAAAAACAAATCACAAAGAGGCGGCTCGAAATGGGCGGCTGCACTTTGCAATGCTTCGCCGCCTTTGTTTCCGCGCGTGAGAACAGATTCCGGCAGGCGGCTTCGCTTGCTGATTCTTTTTACGAACTTTGCGAAAGGGAAAAAATAAAGCCCGTAACAAGATCGGACGAAATAAGTTCGGGCGTGAATGCGCTCCTAACCGTCGAGGACGGGGGCGCGATCGAAGGATCTTTGGAAAAGCTCGTCTGCTTGTACGAACGCGGGGTCAGAATGATGACCTTGACTTGGAACTATGAGAACGAAATCGGCTATCCCGCATTTTTCGATTACGAAGGACTTCTCAAGGGGGAACGTTCTTTTGCGGACAGAGAAGAAAAGCGGGGATTAAAGCCATTCGGTTTTCAGTGTGTGGAAAAAATGAACGAACTCGGCATGATGATCGATGTTTCGCACGGTAGCGACAGGCTTGTAAAAGACGTTGCCGCTTCATCGAAAAAGCCCTTTGTCGCAAGTCATTCGGGGGCGCGTTCGGCGCTCGATTGCGCAAGGAATTTAACCGATGAGGGCATTCGTCTGATAGGAAAAAGCGGCGGCGTTGTCGGATTGTATTTCTGCGCGGATTTTCTTTCGCCCGATTTGTCCGAAGAGGGGCAAAGAGAAGCGCTTCTTTGTCATGCAAGGGCGATCGTGAATGCGGGCGGAGAGGACTGCCTTGCGATCGGAAGCGATTTTGACGGAATTCCGCAGAATCCGTATCTCAAAAATCCATCCGTCATGCCCGATTTTTTGGAACGGCTTTCAAAGGAATTCGGGCGGGAAAGAGCGGAAAAGTTCGCTTTCAAAAACTTTTTAAGAGTGTTTTCCGGAATATGAAAAACCGCCCGCTTATACATAAGCGGGCGGTTTTATAAACAAACTTATACTCTTTCTACTTTATCGCTTTTCAGGCATCTTGCGCAGACGTAATCGTTGACCGCTTTTCCGTCTTTTTTGTAAGTTACCTTTTGAACATTTACCTGAAACGTTCTCTTCGTTTTGCGATGGGAGTGGGAAACGTTATTGCCCGCCACCTGCCCTTTACCGCATACGCTGCATACTCTCGACATATTGTTCACCTCCGCAGGAAATAATCTCAATTTCTCGCGCCCAAAAAACCGTTGCGCTACTCAACGAAAATATGATACCATTTCGGTGAAAAAAAAGCAATTAAAAAAGCGGGTATTATTGCTATTTTTTTATAAAATTCTCATTTTTTTTCAAATTTCGCTTGCAAAAACTTTGCATATAGGGTAAAATATAGAATAGATAATTAGGGGAGCTATATATGTCGGTCAGTACGAGTAACGCAAACGGAAAATTTTCGATCTCCGACCTTGCAATCGCAAAGGTCGCGTCTCAGGCTGCGGTGGAAAGCTACGGCATCGTAGATACCGTTTCGCACCGTTTTACCGACGCGCTCGCCGAGTTACTCAAACGTGACGCGGGAGGAAAGGGCGTAAAAATTACTACGTCCGGAAACCGAATTTTCATCGACGTGTACGTTCTTATTAAATACGGCGTGTCGATCGAAGCTGTTGCCGAAGCCTTAAAGGAATCGGTCAAGTATAAGGTGGAGCACTTTACGGGCATGATCGTAGATACCGTAAACGTGAACATCGTCGGTTTAAAACCTTAACTCATGCCTCTGCGTTCCGAATATTCAATATAATATCAGGAGCATTCCATGCAAAAAACGATAAATTGCGCGCTTTTCCGCAAAATGGTTTTGGTCGGCGCGAAAATGCTTGATAACAATCGGGCGAAAGTCGATTCGCTCAATGTCTTTCCCGTTCCCGACGGCGATACGGGAACGAATATGTCACTCACCATTCAATCGGCGGTCAAAGAACTTTCGACCTGCTCGAACAACGGTTTTCCCGATGTGTGCGATTGCGTTTCCAAGGGCGCGTTAAAGGGGGCAAGAGGCAATTCGGGCGTAATTTTGTCCCAGATTTTCAGAGGAATCTGTTCTGTTTTGCGCGAAAATAAGCAAGACAGCATTGATACCAAAACGTTTGCGAAGGCGCTTGAAGCGGGCACGAAAGTCGCCTATAACGCCGTTTCCATTCCGAAAGAAGGCACGATCCTCACGGTCGTTCGTATGATGAGCGAATACGCCGTGAAGATTGCGGGCAGAAACAAAGATTTCGAAACTTTTATTCCCGCGATCATCGAAGAGGGAGACAGGGCGCTTGCCATGACTCCCGATCTTCTTCCCGTTTTGAAAAAGGCGGGCGTGGTTGATTCGGGCGGCGTGGGACTTATGACGATCATCCGCGGATTCCAGGCGGCGCTTATGGGGGACGAGATCGTCTCCGAGGTTCAGACGGAAGCCGCAAATTCCGTAAGTTCACCCGAATTCGGCGATAATTCCGATATTGTCAATATGGATTTGGGTGAAATTCAGTTCGCTTATTGCACCGAATTTTTTATTATCAATCTCAAAAAGAGCACGACGCTTGCCGATATCGATAAACTTCGCGAAAATCTTATGGGGATCGGCGACAGCGTTATTTGCATCGGCGATCTTGAAATGGTCAAGGTGCACGTTCATACGAACTGCCCCGGAATTGCGCTTACCTATGCGTTGGAGCTCGGCGAGCTCGACCGTCCCAAAATCGAAAATATGCTCGAACAGAACCGTGCGCTCAAAGCAAAACGCGAGGCGGAAAAGAAGGAACAGGGTATGCTTGCCGTGTGTGCGGGCGACGGAATCGAAGAGATTTTCAAGGATTTGTTTGTGGACCGCGTTATCAAGGGCGGGCAGACGATGAATCCTTCCGCTTCGGATATTGCAACCGCGGTGCAGAAGATCAACGCCGAGCACGTTTTTGTATTCCCGAACAATAAAAACATCATTCTTGCGGCGGAACAGGCGCGCGCGCTGGTGGAAAACCGCACGATCCACGTTATTCCCACAAAAAATATTCCGCAGGGTTTTGCGGCTGCGCTTGCATTCAGTCCCGAAGCGAGCGTGGAAGAAAACAAGACGAATATGATCCATGCGCTTGACAACGTGAAGTCAGGTCAGGTGACTCACGCGGTGCGCACGACGAGCGTGAACGGTTTTAAAATCAACGAGGGCGATATTATCGGTCTCGACGATAAAAAAATTCTTGCAAAGAGCGACAAGGACAAGAAGGACAACGTCGGCGAAGCGGTTCTCAAACTTATTGAAAAGCTCAAAGAGGACTATCACGAGGTCATCACGCTGTACTACGGCGACGGCGTGAAGGAAGAGGACGCGATGGCGCTTACCGAGAAGGTTCAGGAGGCGTTTTCCGAGTGCGACGTCGACTGTCATTACGGTGGACAGCCCGTGTATTATTATCTGCTTTCTTTGGAATAATGCAGCGATCAAGAGCGGGGGGAGACCGCTCTTTTTTTGTGCGGAAAAAGTTTAAAGATTTATAATAAATTGAATATTTTTTTGTGACAATCAAGAAAAATGAAGCTTGAAGATTTGACGGGCGTAGGGGAGAAGCGCGCAAAAGAATTTAAAAGGCTCGGGATCGAGACGACGGCGCAGTTGACGGCGTACTTTCCGCGCGCCTACCTCGATATGACGAACCGTGTTTCCGTTTTCAGCGTGTATCACAACGAGCTTGCGCTCGTTGCGTGTACGCTCACTTATGTCGAGCCCGTGCGTTATGCGGGAAGACTTAAAACGGTGCGGGCGCATTTAACGCAGGACGGCAGGAATTTTACTGCCGTGTGGTTCAATATGCCCTACGTTGCAAAACGCTTAAAAGCGGGTGACTATCTCTTTTACGGCAGGGTGAGCAATAAGTACGGGCAAATATCCCTTGTAAATCCCTCTTTCGAGCCGCTCGGCAGTGTTTCCCGTTTAAAAGGGCTCGTGCCCGTCTACGGTCTTTGCGGGTCTTTGACGCAGAAAGCGGTTAGGGACGCGGTACAGAGGGCGCTTAAAATCGAAGAGCGGATTTCGATCATTCCTGCCGATTTGCGCAAAAAGTACGCGCTTTCCTCCTTAAATCAGGCTTATTTTGCCGTTCATGCGCCAAAATCGCAAAAAGAAATGAAGTCTGCCGCCGAGCGGATCGCCATAGAGGAGTATTTTACGCTCGTTTCGGCGTTTAAACTTATCAAAGGCGACAGAAAAGAGGCGCGTGGCAGAAGTTATTCGGTCACGGAAAAAGAAGTGGCGGAATTCGAAAAACGCTTTCCCTATACGTTTACGGCGGGTCAGCAGGAAGCCGTGCGTGCGATTTTTAACAATATAAAGTCGCCCGTCAGAATGAATCGCCTTTTGCAGGGCGACGTCGGAAGCGGAAAGACGGCGGTTGCGCTTACGGGTATTTTTATGGCGTTGAAAAGCGGTTTTCAGGCGGCGTATCTCTCGCCGACGGAAGTGCTTGCCGAACAGAATTTTCGTCTGATCCGAAAGATGTTTCCCGAATACAGAGCGGCGTATCTTGCGGGGTCTTGCACGGCAAAGGAAAAGCGCGAACTGAAAGCGGCGCTCAAAGCAGGGGAATACGACGTGCTGTGCGGCACTCATGCCGTGTTGCAGGATGACGTAATTTTTAAAAATCTTGCCTTCTGCGTGTGCGACGAGCAGCACCGTTTCGGCGTTGCGCAACGTAATATATTGAGTGAAAAAGGGGACGGTGTTGACGTCTTGGTTATGTCGGCAACGCCCATTCCGCGCACTCTTTCTTTAATTTTTTACGGCGATTTGGATATAACGGTCATTAAGGATAAACCTGTGGGCAGGCAGGAAATTTCCACTTCGATTATTCCCTCCTTTAAATACGACGGTATGCTTTCCTATATTGCCGAAGAGACGAAGAAGGGGAAACAAGCCTACTTTGTCTGTTCCAAAATCGATGATGACGAAGGGCAGGTAACTTCTGTCACGGAACTGTTCGAGGAGTTGAGGGGCAGGCTTCCCTCGGTGCGTTTCGCGCTCTTGCACGGGCGCATGAAGGAGAAGGAAAAGACGGAGATCATGGCGGCTTTCAAGCGTCATGAGTACGACTGCCTTGTATCGACGACCGTTATCGAAGTGGGGGTGGACGTACCGAATGCAACCATTATGGCAATTTACAATGCGGAGCGGTTCGGGCTTTCGCAGTTGCACCAGCTCCGCGGGCGCGTCGGCAGAGGGGAGGACAAGAGCTATTGTTTTTTGCTTCTCGGATCGGAAACGGAAGCGGCGATAGAGCGGTTAAAACTTTTTAAGAGTACGAACGACGGATTCGAACTTGCCGAACGCGATCTGGAAATGCGAGGCGGAGGCGATTTTTTGGGGACAAGACAGAGCGGACGGTTTTTAAGCGAAATCAAAAATTTGCGCTACACGAAAGAGGCGGTGTTTCTTGCCAAACAGCTCTCCGACGAAGCCTTCGAACGGAGCGATCTTGAAAATATCCGCATTGCCGCACTGCAAAAATACGAAAGTCTTAAAGACGTGGTGCTCAATTAAAAAAACCTCCCGTTCGGGAGGTTTTTTTAATTGATTCAAAGAAATATTACATAAGGCATTGCGAATAGATATACGTACACACTCTTGCCGAAGCCGCATTCCCTATGCCGCCGAACGTAACGGAAAGTAAGTTTACCGTTTTTCCGTTGTGATCGTATGCCGTTGCCGATTGAACGAGAGAATCGGGAAGGGCGATTTCGACCCGATACGTTTCTTCTTCGCCCGTAAAATCCAGCGTTTTTTCGTAAAGGGTCACGTCTCCCGCTTGAATGAGAATTGATTTGTTGTTGTCGGCTTTCGCAAAGTGTACGACAAGGCGGTTTTGTTTCGTCTTGTCCACCATCATACGGTAGGAAAACGACCCGCCCGCATTCGCCGCGCGCGTCGTACCGAGAACGGGAACGTTCGTCGCGCTTACGGTGTTCTTCTCCCGTATATCGTGTAGACCGTCGGTTTCGTATTGACCGTAGCCCGGTTGAACGGCGTCCTGCGTGTGCCAATGAAAAAGTTCGGTTTCTTCCGCAGCTTCCCCGACGGCAAACTTTAAATAAATGCCGTAGCGCTGCCTATACTGACGGAAATAATAGGAGTAGTTCAGCTTTTTATTGTTGCATTGCAGGCAAAATCGATTGTTTTTACCTTTTTTAAGAAAGTTATCGATACTTGCTTTGAACGCGTTAACGTCTTCTGCGTTTACCGAATAGGTTTTGTTCCCGATCGCATTTTGTGGAACGGTGACGTTTATGCCCGTAGCCGTTTTGTTCATTTTTTCAGCGCCGAGATCGGCGGAGAGCACGAAAGGACCGTATTTGAATGCGAGTACGTCTTTGCCGTCCGGAAGGTCGTATGCAACGACCTTCTTTTTCATATCGACGTTGACGGTATCGCCCGCTTTCACGCTTACAGAAACGAAGGGTTCGTCTTTACAGACCTTTACTGCAATACCGTTCAGCGATACGGAGAAGGACTTCGTCCAGTCAGGTTTTCTGAGTTTTAAAACCGTTTTTCCGCTGTCGATCCGGAACCTGACCGTATCGGAATTTTCAAGTTCTGCTGCCTGCGTAAATGAAACTTTTTCCGATCGATAAGCAGAGCCGACGTAAAGGGAAACGTAAACCGCGTTTTCCGATTCGTAATAGATACTGTCGTTGAGCTTGGTAAAGTTCTCCATACCGCTACCCGTGCAGCACCAGAAGTGGTGTTTCGGAGAGGAGAATACCTTGAAATAACCCGTAGCCATGGGCTGAAAATAAGTCGTCATGCCCGTTTGGGGGTTCTGCGACGCCCAAATCGCGTTATAATAGGCGTTTTCATAAAAGTCGAGGTATCTTTTATCCTGCGTAACGGTAAAGAGCATACGTGAGAGTTTGAGCATATTGTAGCTGTTGCAGGTCTCGCAATTACAGTTCGTCCGCTCGCGGTTTAAGACGTCATCCTTGCCGAAGTGCTCCCATTCGGAATTGCCGCCCGTAACGTAGGTGTGGCGGCGGACGATGCAGTCCCAAAATTTTTCCGCAACGGTCAAGTAATCTCCCGCGTCGATTTTTTCGCCGTTTACCGTCTTTCCGTTACAGGTCATAAACCGATTGAGCGCGCCTATTATTTTGGGGATCGTCGTATTTGCGTGCAAGCCGTCCAAATAATTCTGCGGTTCGTCCAATACTTTTCGGAATAGCAGTTCTTCATCGAAAAGATGTGCCGCAACGGCATATTTATCCTCGCCCGTGATCGCGTAAAGGTTATATAGACTGTCGTTCATGCCGCCGTATTCGACGCCGAGAACATTGTTCCTTGTTGCGGTGTTCCATCCCATCGAGCGTGAATAGATCCAATCGCCGAGCGAAGAGGCGACCTCTTTTGCGGTAGCGTTTCCCGTGTGGGTATAGGCGTCGATAACGCCTTGTAAAATTTTGTGCATAGTGTACCAGGGCACCCACGCCTCGGTGCGGATATCCGTCTTTCCCGCTTCTATGTTGTCGAACTGAATTTCGGGATTAGTCTTGCCGATCGTCGGCGCGCCCCAGATAAAACCTTTCTTCGCGCCCGCCTTGACCGCGTTGTTCTGACATTTTTTGAGATCGTCTAGGATGTATTCGATTTTTGCTGAAAATCTTGCCCTGTCCGCTTCGCCCGAGTTTATGTTTGCGTATCCCTGTGCAAGCGCGGAAAGGAAGTGCCCCAGAGTATGCCCGCCGATGAGCGCGCCTTCCCACCCTCCGCCGTAGGAGGAAGAGGCGACAGGAGCGAGCTTTGCGTTGCGGCGGAACCAATAGAGAAGTTTATCCGCGTCGAGCGTATCCAAAAGATATTCGCGCTCTTTTTTCATTGCGTTGACGGCATATGGGTCTGTCAGGACGACCGCGCCAAGCTTTGTAAATGAAATTTTTTCGTCATGTTTTTTGATCGACTGATTCATGGCGTATTCCTCAATAGGCAGCGGAAAGTTTTTTGATCTCTTCCTTTACGCGCAGGACAAGGGATTCGGGAGAGATCGCTTTAAGCCCTGCGCCTGCGGATAGAATCTTTCCGATAAGCGCGCCGTCGTCGGGCAGGATCGCTTCGGCAAAGTATTCGCCGTCCCGTTCGTATACGTTTGAAACGCCTAGCCATTCCTCCGCAAAGGGCAGGCATTCGGGCAGCACCTTGAATTTCGCGTCGATCTCGCGTTCCGTTTGCCAAAAGGAGAGGGGAATGTCTTCGCGCTTGAAGGGGAATCTTTCGAAGGATTCGCCCGTCCTGATAACGGAACGGATCCTTCCGAGCTTGAAGAGACGGAATTCTTCCCGAAGTTTACAGTAGGCGTATACATACCAAATATTTTGTTTGAGAACAATTAGGTGGGGCAGTATCGTGCGGTGCGTGCATTCTCCGCCCCTGTCGACGTATTCGATATAGAGTTGTTCCCGATCCTCCGTCGCATGCGACATGACGGAGAGCAAATCGGAAAATCTGCGTTCGTCGCCCCAGGTCCCCCTGTCTACCAAAATGTTTCCGCCCAGCTCCGCGCGGCGCTCTTCCGCCTTTTCGCGCCGTCCGAGCTTTTCGATCACGTCGCTCAGCGTTTCGTCACGGAGCTGTTCGTTCATCGCCAAAAGGCATTCGAGCGTCTTTTGATATTCCTCTTTGGTCAAGAGCCCTTTCGGCAGGGTGAACGCGTCCGAAATAAAGATGCCGCCCTGTGCGCCGCGCACGACGTCGATGGGTATGCCCGCAACCGTCATTTCTTCGATATAGCGGTAAATCGACCGAACGGATACGTCGTACTTTTTCGCAAGATAAGCGGCTTTCACCTTTCTGCGCGCTAAAAGCGTGAACAAAATCCCTGTCATAATCTGAAATTTCATAAAAAACCTCGCAATTTCTTAAAATTATTTTATCATATATGACAATATATGTCAACTATTATCCGTATAATAATAGTTACAATGAAAAGTGCGGAGATCGAAATTTTAATTGAAGAGCATCATGAACGGGAACGGGCGAAACGGGATGAAAGACTCCGCGTCCGCCTTTCCCGTCCCTGTTCCCGCGAGGAGCTTTTAATGCGCCTCGGGGGGCTTTCGTCGCCCGGCGCAAAAGCAGGCGCGGGTGAAATTCTGTTGACAAATTTTTCCGCGCCGTCTATAATGGAGTCTGCGAGGTAATTTATGAAAAACGTAATGGATACCCTGCGCGAGCGGGGTTTTATCAAACAGACGGTCTACGAAGACGAGCTCTATGAAAAATTGGGCTTAGAGAGCGTTCCCTTCTATATCGGGTTCGATCCCACGGCGGACAGCTTGCACGTAGGGCACTTTATGCAACTCATCGCCATGCGCCATATGCAGGAAGCGGGACACAAGCCCATCATTCTTATCGGCGGCGGCACGGCAATGGTCGGCGATCCTTCGGGCAGAACGGACATGCGTACCATGATGACGAAGGAGACGATCGCCTATCATGTGGATTGCTTTAAAAAGCAGATGTCGAAGTTTATCAGCTTCGAGGGCAAGAACGGCGCGATCATCGTGAACAATGCCGATTGGCTTTTGAACCTCAATTATATTGATTTCCTGCGCGAGGTCGGCGTGCATTTCTCCGTGAATAAAATGCTCACTGCGGAGTGCTTCAAAACGCGCATGGAGAAGGGGCTTTCCTTCCTCGAATTTAATTACATGCTCATGCAGGCTTACGACTTTTTGGTGCTCAATCAAAGGTACGGGTGCCTTTTGGAACTCGGCGGCGACGATCAATGGAGCAATATTCTTGCAGGCGCCGATCTGATCCGCAGAAAGGAGCGCAAGAGCGCGTTTGCCATGACCTTTACCTTGCTTACGACGAGCGAGGGAAAGAAGATGGGCAAGTCTCAGAAGGGAGCTGTGTGGCTGGACGAGAATAAGACGAGCCCCTATGAATTCTATCAATATTGGCGCAACGTCGCAGACGCAGACGTGGAGAAGTGCTTAAAGCTTTTGACTTTCCTGCCGCTTGGCGAAATAAAATCGCTCTGCGAGTTTAAGGACGAGCGGATCAACCGCGCAAAGGAAGTGCTTGCTTTCGAACTCACGAAAACGGTGCACGGACTTGAAAAGGCGGAAAAGGCGCAGTCCGAAGCGCGCGGCGCGTTCGGGGGCGAAGGAGATATGCCCGAAAAAGAAATCGGCAAAGAGATCGCAAACGTGATAGGCGCGCTCGTGGCGGCGGGGATCTGTAAATCGAACGGCGAGGCAAGAAGGCTTATTGAGCAGGGCGGTGTTACGGTGAACGGCGAACGCGCAACGGACGGAAACGCGCCGTTGCCGAAGGAAGATTTCGTGCTTTCCAAAGGCAAGAAAGTACGCGTTAAAATCGTATTCAAAAAATAATGGCGGCTTATCTAAGCGTTTCAGACGAAAGTTCAAGCGAACGCGTCATCGAAAAATCGTGGTTTATCACTTACTGTCAGCACGTTGAAAGCGAGGACGAGGCGAAGGCGTTTCTTGCAGGGCTTCATACGCAGCATCCGCTCGCAACGCATATCTGCTATGCCTATATTTGCGATAAGGTGGGAAATTTCGTCCGCTTTTCCGACGACGGAGAACCGCAGGGCACGGCGGGAATGCCTATCCTGAACGTCGTTAAGGCGAAAAAGCTGTTTGAAACCTGCGTTGCGGTCGTGCGCTATTTCGGCGGGATCAAATTGGGAGCGGGAGGACTTACGCGCGCTTACGCTTCCTGTGCCGCGGAAGGGCTGAACGGGGCGGAAATCGTATTATACGATCTTTGCGCTGAAATTGCCGTTAACGTTGCCTATTCCGACGTGAAAACACTTACACGCTTTGCGGAAGGCAAAACGGTCACGGGACGGGAATATAGCGAAAAAACGGTCTTTTGTTTCCGCGTAAGGGAGTGCGAAGAGGAAACGTTTTTCGCTGCCGTTCAAAACGAATTCCGCGGCAGAGCGGAAATAAAAAGTCTGGGAAAGAAGTATTATCCATGCAAATAAAGAATGCATAAAAACGCGCCGCAGACAATCCTGCGGCGCGTTTTTCAATGCCGATCTGTGAAAATAAAGAAAGATCGACGCGCTCCGTTTAAATTGATTCGTTCTGCGTTATAATAGAAGCGAAAATAATGCGGGAGGTAGCATAAACAATGAACGCGGAAAAATATACGAAAAATTCTATAAAAGCGATCGAAAAAGCACAGTCGCTTGCGGCGGAATACGGCAATTCCGAGCTTACGACTTTGCACCTTGCGGCTGCGCTTTCGGTAAACGGCGGCACGCCTTTTCGTATGCTCAAAAAGGCGGAATGCGATGCGGAGGGGTTTAGCCGCGCCGTGACGGAAGAACTCAGGCGCCTGCCCCGCGTATCGGGTTCGGGCGTGGGGGAAGCGTACCCGTCCGCTTCGCTTCGCCGTCTGCTTTCGGAGGCGGAGAAACTTGCTTCCGCCATGAAGGACGAGTACGTTTCTGCGGAACATCTCTTTCTATGCCTCTTTGACAATGCGGAGCGCGGGCTTGATAAAGTGTTCGGGCGTTTCGGCGTGACGAAGGAGAAATTCTTACAGGGCTTGAAGGCGGTGCGCGGAACGCAGAACGTGACGAGCGACAATCCGGAAGGCACCTACGAGGCGCTCGAAAAGTACGGAAGCGATCTTACGAAACGCGCCTCTGAACACAAGTTGGAACCCGTCATCGGCAGGGACGAGGAAATCAGAAACGTCATTCGCATTCTTTCGAGAAAGACGAAAAATAACCCCGTCCTGATCGGCGAACCGGGCGTCGGGAAAACGGCGATTGCCGAAGGACTTGCACAGCGGATCGTTAAGGGCGACGTGCCCGAAGGCTTGCAGGACAGAACGCTCTTTTCGCTCGACGTAGGCGCATTGATCGCGGGCGCGAAGTACCGCGGTGAGTTTGAAGAGCGCTTAAAGGCGGTTCTTGCGGAAGTGACCAGATCGGAAGGAAAAATTCTGCTCTTTATCGATGAACTGCATACGGTCGTCGGCGCGGGAAAAGGGGAAGGGGCACTCGACGCGGGCAATATTTTAAAACCTCTGCTTGCGCGCGGAGAACTGCACTGCATCGGCGCGACCACGCTCGACGAGTACCGCGAATATATCGAAAAGGACGCCGCATTAGAACGAAGATTCCAACCCGTATTAGTAGGTGAGCCCACCGTCGAGGACACGGTCTCCATTTTGCGCGGACTCAAAGAGCGGTTTGAAATCTTCCATGGCGTGCGCATTCACGACGACGCGCTTATCGCGGCGGCAACGCTCTCCAACCGCTATATTTCGGATCGGTTTTTGCCGGATAAGGCAATCGACCTCGTCGATGAGGCGGCGGCAATGATCCGCACGGAAATCGATTCCATGCCGTCGGAGCTTGATTCTTTAAATCGTAAAATCATTCAGCTCGAAGTGGAGGAGAACGCGCTTTCCAAGGAAAAGGACAATCTCTCCACGGCGCGGCTCGAAACACTCAGAGCGGAACTTATAAAGCTCAAAGAACAGTTCGATTCAATGAAGGTCGTTTGGGAGGAGGAGAAGGCGCGTATCCGAGAGGAGAAGGTTTTGAAAGAGCAAATCGATTCTCTGCGCGGAGATTTAGAAAATGCAAAAGCGCACGGCGATTACGACACGGCGGGGCGTATCGAATTCGGAGAACTTCCCGAACTCAATAAAAAGCTTGAAGAAGCGCAACGAAACAACAAAGAAAAGCGTATGCTGCAAGACGAGGTGACGAAGAATCAAATCGACGAAATCGTTTCCCGTTGGACGGGTATTCCCGTAAAGCGGCTTGAAGAGGGGGAAAAAGAGAAGGTTTTGCGCCTCGGAGAAGAACTTCATAAGCGCGTGATCGGGCAGAACGAAGCGGTTAAAAAGGTCTCTGACGCGGTGTTAAGAGCGCGCGCGGGCATTTCCGATCCCAATCGCCCCATAGGCTCCTTCCTGTTTTTGGGACCTACGGGCGTGGGTAAGACCGAGCTTGCAAAATCGCTTGCCGAGAATTTGTTCGACGATGAAAAGAATTTGATCCGGATCGACATGTCGGAATATATGGAGAAGTTTTCCGTCTCCCGCCTTGTAGGCGCGCCTCCCGGATACGTCGGTTACGAAGAGGGCGGCACGCTCACCGAGGCGGTGCGCAGAAAACCTTATTCGATTATTTTGTTCGACGAGATCGAAAAGGCGCATCCCGACGTTTTCAATATTTTGTTACAGGTACTCGACGACGGAAGAGTGACCGATTCGCAGGGTCGTACGGTCGATTTTAAGAATACGATTATTATTCTGACTTCCAACTTGGGTTCGGATATCATTATGGAAGGGATCGAGAACGGCGAAATTTCCTCTTCGGCGCAGGAGCGGGTTATGGAGCTTTTAAAGCGCAGTTTCCGTCCCGAATTCTTGAACCGCCTTGACGAAATCGTCACCTTTAAACCTCTTTCCGAAGAGGAAATCGATAAAATCGTAGAAATCCTGCTTGAACGGTTGAAAAAACGTTTGAAGGCGGAAGGGCTTACGCTTATCGTTACGGATAGGGCAAAAGCGCATATTTCCGACGGAGGCTACGATCCCGTTTACGGGGCACGTCCGTTAAAGAGATTTATTCAGTCGCATATCGAAACACCGATTGCACGTTATATCGTTTCCGGGGCGACCAAAGAGGGGAGCGAGATCACGCTCGACTACGACGGAGAACAAATCATAATCAAGTAATTTTTATAAAAGCTTCCGCGTGATTGTGCGCGGAAGCTTTTTGTAAGGAAAGAAAATAAATTTTTATAAACGTCTCATTATCGCTTGACTTGAAAGGCGATTTTGAATATACTGTTATCGTATTTTGCTGCTGTGGCTCAGTCGGTAGAGCACATCCTTGGTAAGGATGAGGTCGGCGGTTCAAGTCCGCTCAGCAGCTCCATAGTCCTCGCTTTTGCGAGGGCTATTTTGCTACTTTTCGAATTATTTACGGTGCCGTTCTCGTAAGGGGACGGCATCTTTTTTAATCGACTAAATTTTTAAAATCAAAATAAGGTGCGCTAAAAAAGTCATTAAAATTTATTCCCAAGCCCGCACAGATACCATAAATGAATTTTATTTGTATCGACTCGTTTCTCGCTTTTACGATATCGATCAACGTTGAGTTGGCTATACCTGTTTTTAAACTCAGACCGTGAACAGTAAGATTATGTTCGGTACATAGTTCTTTTACTCTTACGGCAATAGCATCTTTTAGTTTCATAAAACACCTATCATTATTTACGAATGTTCGTAAATTCAGTATAGGTATTTTTTAAGTTCTTAGTTTACGACCGTTCGTAAACTTCAAGATTAAAATTTAATTTGGAAGATTATAATGCAAAAAATATGTTGTTGCACGGGACACAGACCGCAAAAATTTCCGTTTGAGTACGGCGGTAAAAATAAAGAATTTTCAACATACTTGGCAGAGCTGAAAAGTAAGGTTGAAAATGCAATCATAGAATATGGCGTAACCTGCTTTATATCGGGCATGGCGTTAGGGGTTGACCTTGATTTTGCGGAAATCGTTTTAAAACTGCGCAAAACCTATTCTTTAAAGTTGGAGTGCGCAATTCCGTGCCCGATCAGACCTTAAAATGGGATCAAAAAGAGATCGCGCGTTATAACCGTATTCTGAAAAGGGCGGACAGCGTTACGCTTGTTTCCGAACGTTACACGTCCGGATGTATGTTAAAGCGCAACCGATATATGGTAGATAAAGGCGACCTTGTAATTGCGGTTTTTAACGGCATTGAAAAAGGCGGAACTTGGTACGCGATTCAGTATGCGCAAAGGAAAAACGTACCGATATTGATCGTAAATCTGAAAATATAAATAAGGGAGAAATTTTATGAAGTATTTAACAAAAGAATTTTTTACGTTAGAGGTTTTATCTTATGCAAACTCTCACGTAAGACAATCAAAAAGAGCCGAGCAGAAAGACGAGCGTTTTTATAAGCGCATTTATAAAAAAATATATGCTGTCTTCGAGAAGTTCAGTAAATCATGCGATCGGTATCACGATACGGAAGAAGATTAAAAAAAATCGAAGAATATATCAACGAGCCAAACATCACCGACGAGGAACGTAAACGCAGAATCGAATTTAAGAAAATACACGAGCAGTTACACGGGAACGGGAACAGGACGGTTTATGATTTCGACGAAAAATTATGTGCGGAACAATTTGAAGAGCGCAACCGTTGGCTGACTTCGGTCTATCATCAATTTCCGCAAGAGATATTGGACAAAATTGCGGATATTCGCGTATTCGTATTGTGATACGCAAGTGCGGAAGTAAAAAGATCGTTGCGGCCGTATTGCGCGAAATTGAAAAAACAGTGAAAGAAACGAAAAATAAAGCCTATTCGGAAACGAACGAGGCGGAAAATTATTTAACGCAAGAACTCGGCTTAAACGAATACGACGGGTGTTTGCTGATGGGGATAGAAGAAAGAAACGGCACGATTTATTTGAAGGGCGAGGAAAATGACTGTCTGATCATAAAAGACGGTAAAATTCTGGAAGGCAAGGATAGGATCATTTATCCCTATGACGCAAGTAAACCGAATTGTCCGTGGAGCAGAGTTGTGTATGCAGAGTTGCACCGGATAAGCGATAAATTCGAGCTGCACTTTTTGGTGGAAAACAGTAATGCGATCGGAAAAACCGATTTATGGTATTTAACGATAGGATGCACGGATATTATAGAAACAAAATTATAAAACTGTTAAGAGCAAGACAAAAGTATTTTACGCTTTGTTATGATATGCGTTCTGAAAGCCGTCTTTGCGTTTGAATGCAAAGACGATATTCGGAATCATTATGATTATAACGATGATCATGCCCCAATAGTTGAACCAACCCATGTTATCTCCGTTTGCCGTGCGAATGACCAGTTTATAAAGTGTGCTTTACTTTTTTTCTTTGCGGCGTTTGTCGTTGATAATTTGAAGCGCTGTTTCGTCTATGACGGAAATTCCCTCTTCCTTTGCAATCGAAACCATTTGAGAAAGCGCCGCTTTTAAGAAGATGCGCGGGATCTTTGTGAGTTTAGCGCACGCCTCGTCGGTAAAGGTCACTTCGGGGTCGATCCGCTTTGCCGCGTATTTTACGGTATTTACGTCGCCCTCCTTCGCTTGGATCTTTTCGGGAAAGGGCTTTTTGAACTTTGAACACCAAAAGTGCGTGCTGTCGCGGTAGCCGTAGTCTACGGGCACGTCGGGAAAGTTCTTTGCGGAGACGCCGTTGATAACGGCGTTGTAATATTTATCCTTCATTAAAATTTTGTCGATTTTTAAAATAAAGTGAGATCCGAACTTGCTCGTAATGCCGTTAAAATTGCGGTAGGGCGGTTCGTAGCCCTCTAAACAGCCCGCCTTGTCAAGGTGCGCATTCTCCAAACTGCTGTCCCAAGTGCACTCGAATACCTGAAACGCCTCTTTAATGATTTTGGGACGGTCGCCTTCCGCTTGCCCGTTTTCCAGAGTAAAAATGCAGTTTTTCATCTTTTCCGCCGTCGCGTCGCCGGGGAAGCCGAGGCGCACCGCTTCGCGGAAATACTTCCTGTCGTCGGGAATAAAGTTCAGGGAAACCTTGCTTCCGCGCAAAATATTCTGCGCAGTGTTCGAGCTGTTGCGGCACTCTAAAATCATGGCGTAATACTCTTTTCCCGCGATGTAGTAGGGGAAACAGAGCGAATAAGAACCGAGATTGGTTTCTCCGTTTTCGGAAACTGTGCCCGCAAGTATTGTCGGCATGGGGAAGAACGAAGAGGTTTGGTAAAAGTTGTCTACGATGCGTAAATCTTTGAATGAACTCATAATTTTACCCCTTATTTTTTGCACAGGCTTTATTATATTTCGATGCTGCCGATTTTGTTTGCTTTAAGCGCGGAATTCCACAGCCCGTCGTTTGCAAATTGCAGACTGTAGAGGGGCTCGCCCTCGTTTTCCTCACCGTACAGGCACAGATAAACGTCGTATTTACCTTCGCTCAAATTCAGCTTTAAGGAGCACTGAAAAGCAGTATTTCCCGTAAAACGTACGTCGGCGTATTCCGTTGATTTTACTTCGCGGTTTTCGTTCGTAAAAATGAATTTTACTTTTTTCTCATTGTTTAAATTGCCGAATCCCACGTTTTTCAGCGTGAGTTTAACGCTCAGTTTATCGGGTTTATCGGAGTATCCGAACACGGAATCGCTCAGGACGAACCGATACCCCATGTGGTTTTCGATGTATTCGAAAGCGGTCTTTCCGTAATAAATTTTATCCTTGCCGCAGGCTTCCGTATAAGCGCTGTTTTTCCATTTGTCGATCACGCGGTTATTCCATTCAACGTTCAGATAGCTCAGATGAAGCATATTCATCTCGGGAAGACAAGCGTCAATGTCGTGAAGGCTGCTTTCCGGAACCACGACTTCCCCGCCGAAGGGCAGGTGGGCGGTCTGTCTATTCAAAAACTTAAGTTCCTTTTCGCGGTTCGTATAGGTGCCCAAGTCGCTGTCCGAACCCAGAAATCCGTCGTTATAGAGCCCTAAACGGTAAGAATTTTCTGTGGCGGGGATCTCGCAGGTTTCCGCCTCGTCCATCGTAATGCCGAGGTAGTTATAGATCATTTCGGGCGTTCTGACGAGCACGGGAATATTCGATGTGCAGTCGAGAAAAGTATCGACGATAGGGGATATATGTTCTGCATTCGCGATTTTGCTCGAATGCATCTCGCCCCAAGGACCGATCAGACCCGTTTCGATTGCAGTGATTGTGTTGCGGTACGCATTCAGGACGGGGCTTATTTGTTGTATGTGTTGCAGAATGATTTCAAGGGCGGGTTCCTGATCTTTTTTACCGCCGTAAGAGGGGTCGTATGCAAATCTTACGATTGCGTTTTTATCTTTCGTTTTCAAGTAAGAAAGCAGTCCGCCGAGCCCGTCCAACGCCGCTTGGGTCAGCAGCCTGTCGCCCGTTCCGTTCACCGCCCCCGAAAATGCGCTGATGTCGGCGCGCAGATGATAAAGACGGGTGGAAGCGGTTACGATATTCTGATCGTAGGAAACGCCTTCCTCGCTTACCCTTACATAGACGGGGCGGTAGAAACCTTGATCGGGGTTGTTGATTTTTGCAACGCTCTCCGTGTAATTGAGTTTTTGCGGGTGCGCTTTTTCTCTGTCGCACGCCGTAACGGAAAGGCAGGCGATTGCGCCGAAAACCGCCGATATTACCGTTAAAATAAATTTCTTGAATTTCATAAATTTAACGCTCCGTTTTCAGCATTCATAATAACACGGCTTTTAAAATTTTTCAATCGTTTATAGAATTCTATGAAAAAAGCACCTTCGGGGTGCTTTTGTTCTCAATCAGTTTTTTAATTTCCAATCGAAGTCAAGCTCCAAAATATAGCCCTGCTTGATCGTTCCGTCGGGACCCGCAATCAGGATCCCGAGGGAAGTCTGCCACTTCGTTACCTTGTTATCTGCGTCGTACACGATTTCGATATCCTGACGGAAATTACAGCCGATGCCGCCGCTGATACTGGAAGGAATTTCGGCATAGTCCGCAGTTTTGACGACCAGATTTCCGTTTTTATCGTTCCAATAAGTGTAGATGTCGTTAAAGGGGATCGTGCCTCTGTCGGAGGACTCTTTAAAACGCGCGTTCATCGATTCCATATAGTCCAAAATTTCCATATTGATAAATATGTATTTTGCACATATCTGATTGGAAGGGGAAAATTCGTTCTCTTTCAGTGCGCTTTTTAAACTTGTTCCCTCGTGCGTATACAGCTTCGTCTGTTTATTCCCTTTTTCGTCGTAATAGGTGGCTGTGATTTCCACGGAGGCGAACGTATTCAAAACGTTATTGATCTCTTCGTCCGAAGGGGAGGGCGCGGTTTCGTCGCCTACGATATCGGTCACGGCGCTGTATGTGCTCGCTCCGCTGCTCTGTACGCCGGACTTTCTTGCGACCAAACTCTTTGCGGCTGTTGCGGAAATGCTTTTTCCGACGGCATAGTCGGTAAGGAATTTTCCGTAATAGCTGAATTCGCCGAAATATTTCGTTGCGTTCGAACAGCTCGACATTAAAACCGTAAACGCGCACGATAGAGCGGCAACGAACAGCGCAAAAAATTTTTTCTTCTTCATACAGTACCCCTTACAGCAGTTTCCCGTTTGTTTCAGGTTTTCATTATAGCATTATGACGATAAAATTACAAGTGATTTCCAATAGAAATTGCGCGCGCCGTAAGAAAGACGTACCCGCGCCTGTCATTTGAATATGATAAAATAAGTCCGCATAACAACTTCCCGATTGCCGATAATGGAGATATGGCAAGATTACCCAATCATATCGGGATCATTCCCGACGGAAACAGAAGGTGGGCAAACGGAAGAGGACTTAAAAAAGAGGAGGGATATGCCTACGGGTTGAAAGCGGGGCTCGATCTGTTGCGCGCGGCAAAGCGGCGCGGGATACGGGAGTTGACCTATTACGGGTTCACCGTCGACAACTGTAAGCGTCCCAAGGAACAGGTTGCGGCATTTTCGAAAGCTTGCGTGAAAGCTGCGGAAATGATTTTGTCGGAGAGCGTTTTACTGCGCGTCGTCGGCAACAGGGAGTCGCCCTGCTTTCCTTCCGGCTTGTTGCCATATACGGAATTGAAAGCCGATTCGGGCGACGAGAGGATGCGCGTCAATCTTCTTGTGAATTACGGTTGGGAATGGGATATGAAACACGGCTTTCCTTCCCGCAACCTATCGCGCATCGATTTGGTGATCCGCTGGGGCGGAATGTGCCGCCTTTCCGGATTCCTGCCCGTTCAGACGGTGTATTCGGACATCTGCGTTTTAGAGGAGCTGTGGCCCGACTACGAAAACAGTCAATTCGAACGGGCGTTGGAATGGTACCGCCGCCAGGACGTCACGTTGGGCGGATAGGTCTATTCGATATGATTGATACCTTCGATTTCGATAGCCTGAATAGACATCTGCAACACAAGTTTTGCAAACTGTTTGGGGGGTATGGGGAAGCCGTCCTGGATCCATTCCTTTACAAGCCCGATCACGCCGTTGATACAGTAAATGCAGCTGTATTTTGCTAAGAGTTTGTCACTGACGGGAGTACTGTTTTTGTAGTGTCCCAGGATAAACGACACTAATTTATTGTTAAAATCGCGTTCCCCCGATTGAAACATCAGGATTCGGTAAATCTTTTCGTTCGACTGTATATAGTTGAAAAAGATTTCCAATTTGTTCAACAGGTTGCCCTCGTAACCGATTTCTTCGGGGTCGATATTGACGGGGATCTGCGCCAAAGCCTCCGTCTCGATTTCCGAAAGAAGCGCCTCGATGTCGTTATAGTAGGCGTAAAAGGTGGAACGGTTTACGTCCGCCGTATTACATATATCCGTAACGCTCACCTTATTGAGCGGCATCTTATCAAGAAGCTCTAAGAGCGCGTCTTTCATACACCTCTTTGTCATGCGCACCCGTCTGTTTTCCTGCATTGTTTTCCCCCGATTCGCAAAATTTTTTCTTTGAAATTGTCGTAAACTCAACAACGTGTAGTCAAAACGTTGTAAACACAACGTTTAAAAAAATATTGTTTGTTGACATTCCGACACACTGTTGATAAAATATATATCATAATAATGGCTGTTTGTCAAGCGGCATTTTTAATGGGAAGGAATCTGAATGAGTTATTTAACGCTGTCGGACGTAAGCAAAGAATTTAAAACGGGGTCGGTTACGGTCAATGCGCTCAGTCATGTTTCGTTCGAACTTGAAAACGGAGAGTTCGCCGTCGTTTTGGGAAGTTCCGGCGCAGGGAAGACCACGCTGTTGAATCTGTTGGGCGGAATGGACGGCGCAACGGGCGGAGAGATCCTTTTGGACGGCAAAAACGTTACCGCGCTCAATAAAAAGGGGCTGACGGAATATCGCAGAAACGACGTGGGCTTTGTGTTTCAATTCTATAACCTTATGCCCAACCTTACTGCGCTCGAAAACGTGGAGATCGCCGTTGAAATCTGTAAAGACCATTTGGAGCCCAAAGAGGTATTAAAAGAAGTCGGTTTGGAGGAAAGGCTCAAAAACTTTCCCGCGCAGCTCTCGGGCGGAGAACAGCAGAGGGTTTCCATCGCCCGCGCGATCGCCAAGAATCCGAAGCTGTTACTGTGCGACGAGCCGACGGGCGCGCTCGATTATAAAACAGGCAAAAAGATTTTAAAACTTTTATACGACGTTTGCAAAGAGAGAAAAAGACTTGTGATCGTCGTAACGCATAACTCCGCGCTCAAAGATATGGCGGATAAAGTAATTTACATAAAGAGCGGAGAAATCGAGCGGATCGAAGCGAACGAACGTCCCGTGCCGATAGAGGAGATCGAGTGGTAATGAGAACCTACTTAAAGACTGTCGCGCGAATGTTCAAAAGGCACTTCACGCGTTTTTTATCCGTTGTCTTAATGGTGCTTATCGCGGTGGGCTTTATATCGGGGATCGGAGCCTCCAAAGATAAGATCGATTATTCGATGATCGATTATTACAAAGCCCGCACCGTAAGTGATTTTATCATTAAGAGCAAATCGAACGAGGGTTTTTCCGGAGACGATGCTGCAAAGGCGGAAACACTTCTCGGCGGCGCAACCGTAGATACGGGTGTGTCGGTTGATCTGTCGGTCGGTGAAAAACGTTCTCTGCGGCTTTACTTTCTCGACTTCGATAATTGGAACGTGAACGTTCCCGACATTGTAAAAGGGGAAAGGGCGACGGGTTCCGCGCAGATTTATGCCGAGCGTTCGGATAACGTAATAAAGGGGTATGAAGTCGGCGACGAGATCGTACTTGATTTTAAAGAGATACTCATAAAGTTGAGCGAGCAAAACGGAGCGCAGATCTCTGCGGAGATTTTGCGAATGCTTGACAGGTTAAAGCCCGTTAACGTTACTGTCTGCGGAATCGTTCAAAGTCCTTTGACCTTTGCGCGGGACGGCGAGCCGAGCTATAACAATCCCCCCGATCTGCCCGTGCAAAATACGACGACGGGTACGAAGGACATGGATGTTCTGGAAAATATTCTGTTTATTTCCAAAACCGTCATTCCCACCTATAAGGACGCGGTTTCCTTTCTTCCGGACGATATGAACGAACCTTTTTTGAAGGACGGCGATCTTTATGTGGCGGTTCAAGACCGCAATCGGTTCAACGCCTTTTCGGCGGACTATAAAAGTTATGCGGAAAAGCAGAAGGCGGAATTGAAAGAGAGCCTTGCCGATGCGGAGATCTTAACGCTGTACGATAATTACAGTTTCAACTCTTTAAAATCCTACGGTGAGAAAGTAGAGAATATCGGTTACGTTCTGATGGTGGCGTTTCTGTTCGTGACCGCGCTCGTGGTGCTCTCTACGATGATCAGACTGATAGAGGAAGAGCGTTCGCAGATCGCCTGTCTGAAAACGCTGGGGTATTCTTCTGCGGGGATCATATCCAAATACATTCTGTTCGCGCTTATCGCAACGGGGATAGGGGGAGCGGGCGCATATTTCGTCGGGATCGGGCTTATGCGGCTCATCTATTTCGTGTTCAATTACAGCTTCTGTATGCCGCCTATCTCTGCGGGCGTGGTCGTCGTATTCTATATCATTGCGTTTGCGGTCATTGTGGCGGGTTCGCTTTTGGCAACGGCGATCGCGGGCATTAAAATGACGAACGAGCGCCCCGCAGACTTGCTCCGTCCCAAACCGCCCAAAGCGGGTAAAAAAGTCTTGCTCGAAAAAATTCCCTTTATATGGAATAAATTGCCGTTCAGATTCAAATCTACCGTTCGCAACGTACTGCGTTATAAGAGCAGATTTATTATGACGGTCGTCGCCGTGGCGCTCTCCGCCTCGCTGGTACTTGCGGGGCTGGGGCTTTTGGATCTGTGCCTGTTTCACGACTTCGGTTCGCCTGCCATTATGGGGATCGCGGCGGTAATCGTTGCCTTTGCGGGGCTTTTGACGGCGGTCGTCATCTACACGCTTACGAATATCAATATCAGCGAGCGAAACCGTGAAATCGCAACGCTGATGGTACTCGGTTATCACGACGGCGAGGTATCGGGTTATATTTACCGCGAGATCTTTATCAATTCGCTGATCGGGATCGTATTCGGATATCCGGCGTCGCTGTTTTTACTGTGGCTCGTGTTCAGCACGATGGGGCTGGGCTCGATAGGGGGCGTCACCTGGTTTTGGTGGCTGATCATGCCGTTCGTTGTTTTGGCGTTTACGGGACTTATCATGCTCGTCCTACGCCGTAAAATCGTAAAGATAGACATGAATCAATCGCTGAAAGCTCTTGAATAGATTCGGTTGCGGTTTCCATTTATAAAAAGACAGAAAAATATAAAAAGACAGAAAAAGGAATAATGATATGAAGATCAAAATTACATCGGACTCAACCTGCGATTTAAGCAATGAACAAATCGAACAAAACAAGATCGGCATATTTCGCCTCTCGGTCGTTTTCGGGGAAAAAAGTTATAAAGACGGCGAACTTTCTCCGCAGGATATTTTCGACTTCGTGAAAGATTCGGGAACGCTTCCGAAGACCGCCGCGGGATCGCAGACGGAATATTTTGAATTTTTTACCGAGAACGTTTCCGACTGCGACGCTTTGATCCACTTTAATATTTCCGCGCAGGCTTCGTCGTCTTATTCTGCGGCGAGCAAAGCGGCGGAAGAATTCGGCGGAAAAGTATTCGTGGTCGACAGCAGGGCGCTCTCTACGGGGCAGGGGCTATTGGTCCTTAAAGCGTGCGGCATGGCGGAAGAAGGCTATTCGGCGGCGGAAATCGTGGAAACGGTCAACAGCTTGCGTGTAAAAGTAAATACGTCGTTCGTGCCCGACGCGTTGGACTATCTGCATAAAGGCGGCAGGTGTTCGCTTGCCGCGCTCATCGGCGCAAAAGTTTTAAAACTTCACCCCATGATCTGCGAAAATGCGGAAGGACAGCTGATCGCAAAAAAGAAGTATATGGGCGGTATGTCAAGGTGCATTCGTACATATATTGAAGACTTAAAAGCACAGTATCCCCGTTACGATAAAACGCGTTGTTTTATTACGCACAGCTCTGCGGACAGGGAATTGGTCGATCTGGCAAAGATGTTGGTCGGGCGGCATTTTGATTTTGACGAAGTATGCGAGACGGTTGCAGGTAGTATCGTAACAAGCCATTGCGGCAGGAATACGCTCGGCGTTCTGTTTATCAGCGAATAAACACGATTCATGTTGCAAAAATTATCCGTATAAGAAATAAAAAAACAGAAAAAATTTTTTTTAAAGTATTGACAAACATAAAAAAGCGTGTTATATTGTCAATAAATAAAGAAGTTTGAAAGTTTTTAACATTATCCTTTTTTGGGAATTTGTCGGAAAATTGCCCAAAATACAAGGATAATTAAATTTTCGGGACTGATTAAACAGTTAACCTAATTTTGGTCGGGAAATCGGACGGTTGTGTGTTCGATTAAAATAAAAAAATTATAAGTGAGGAAAAAGTATGACGAAGACAAAGACAAAGATCTTATTGACCACACTGACTGTGGCAACGCTGGCGATCGGCTGCGGCGCGTTTGTTGCGTGCGGCGGTGGCGATCCGGAAGACCCCGCGGGCAAAACGTATGAAATTACGTTCAACGCGAACGGCGGTTCGTATGCAGAGGGTGCGGAAAGCGTGAAGCTTACGACGGATAAAGACGGAAGGCTTGCCGCGGCTCCGACCGCAGATCCTACGAGAGCGGAGTACTCGTTTGCAACTTACAATACGACGGCGGACGGCTCCGGCAGCGATGTTACTTACGGCGTGAGTGGGTATCAGTTCAAGTCCGATGCCACCGTCTATGCGCAGTGGGTGGAAGCGGGGCTCTATACCTCGGACGGGAAGTTTGTTGCGGAACTCGAAGAGAGCACTCCCGGCGATTCGGCGCAAAAACAGTACGGCGCGGCGGGCGTGGAACTTGCTCCCGGGCAAGCGTTGCAAATCAAAGTGAAGGGCGAAACGTTAACGCACAACGCAGGCACGCTGGAACTTTGGCTGGACGGCGGTTGCCACGGCGTTGCGCTCGATCAGTCGCAGGCAACGATCACCGTTAAACCCGGCAACGAAAGAGCGTTTGATATTTATGCCAAGTATTATACGGATAACACGCCCTGCTGGTCGATCTATATTTCGGACGGCTTGAAGGATGAGGTGATTCCCGGCGGCGCGTATCTGGTAGGCTCCGGTTGGGAGACTGCGAACTGGCAGATCGGCGCTGAGAACTATATCGATCCCGAAAACGGTTTGACCGTGACCTTAAATGCGGACGCAATGTTCAAAATTACCGACTGTTTGGACGTAGCGGAAGGAGTCGAAAATCGCGGCTGGGCTTACAACAGTCCCTCGTTCTATAAAATGGCTGAGGGAAAAGAAGAGGGTTATCTGAACCTCGGCTCTATCGGTGCTTCTGACAACGGCAGCGTATTGGCTCCCGGCGAGTATACCATTACAATCGAAGGTACGGGCGAGAATATCAAATTCGTATTTACTCCCGCAGCGGATTTGAAGCCTGCGGAACTTCCCGATAAATTCGTGAAAGACGGATTTTATCTGGCTGGCTCCGGCTTTAACGGCGCAGGATGGGACGTGAAAGAGGGATTTTACATCGATCCCGAAAACGGTCTGGAAGTAACGTTTGAAAAGAATGCGCAGTTCCAGGTCGTATCCTGTAAGAGCGCAACGACGGGGGGGGCAAACTGGAACTACGGTGCGGCTTCCTATTATAGAATGGCGGAAGGCGCCGAAACGGGATACATTGTACTTCCCAGCGGCGGAAACGGAACCGTCAAGACGGCGGGGACTTATACGTTCACGATCGATAACAGCGGCGAAACCCCCGTATTCGTCATCACGCCTGCGGAAGGATTAGAACCCGACCAGACGGTAGAAATTTTGCATTACTATATCAAGGGCAGTATGCATGACAGCTGGAATACGCCTATTGCCGACGAGTACGAATTAAAGCCTGTTGAGGGGCAGGACGGCGTCTATCAACTGACGATCGATCTTGCAGCGGGCGTCGAGTTTGGTTTCCGTTCCTGTGAGGAAGGCGCTGATGGAAATGTGATACCCGAGCAAATCAATTGGTTCGCCGGTAATCTGACGCTTGCGGAAGGGGTTACGGAAATTACGAAAGGCAATAATCTTACGACGGTAGGCGCGGGAACCTATACGTTCACGCTCGATCCTGCAAACAAAACGTTGGGCGTTACGTTCGTTGCCGCAAGTACGCCGGATCCCGAACCTGAACCCACCGAACCTGATACGGAAAACCCCGCTGAATAATTCAGGCGGATGAAAACAAAAAAACTCTATCTTCGGATAGAGTTTTTTTGTTGGATAAATTCATAATTTTTTTTCGGATAACTATTGACAAGATTACCATCATATGGTAGAATGTTAATAATTATAAAAGTTTAAAAATAAATCACATTTTTTAAAATCGTTAAACGGTTAATGAAACATTCAGGCTGAAAAGCCTGATAATAAAATATATGTTAAACGGTTAATGGGAAGTAAGCCGATTTTTCGGCAGATTTTATGAAAACGGAGGAAATTATGAGGAAGAAAAGTATCGTCTGTTTTATCGCTGTGTTCATCATGCTGTTCGGCTGCATATTCGCGGCGTGCGGAAAGACGGATAAACCGTATGTGCCGGACGACGGGGCGGCGCAAAAATACGAACAGAATCTTGATTGGGGAGAAAAGAACCATTTATATATTCACTATCTTCGCGGTTCGCATTCCGAATCCGAGCAGGGGAAAGTGAATTCCGCAACGGCTCCCGCGTATTCGTCGCAGATAGATTCCAAGGTATACGGCGACTGGGGACTTTGGGTGTGGGAGTATTTCCCCACGAACAGCGAAGGCAGAGCGTTCTTCCCGATGAAGATAGACGAATCGGGCGCGGTGTACGATATCGACCTTTCGGCTACCTATAACGACGCGGGTTGGAACGAGGCAACGCTCAATAATAAAGGGCTCATCATCAACTACAACGAAGCGCTCCGTTTGGGTGTTCAGGTATTCTCGCAGGATAGCCGCGAAAACGGTTCCGGCTTTTGGGTGAACGACGGCGGCGACGTATACGTTATTTTAGAGGATGCAAAACGCAGCAAGGGCGACTATCACTGGTTTGTCCGTCAGGGCGAAGTGGGGAGCGGTTCTCCCGTGTTTGCGGGCGCGGAAGTGTACGATCCTTACGAGGGACTCGAACCGGGCTCGGCTGTCACGAAGTACGACGTAGTTTCCAACAAAGGAAACAACACTGTTTACAAACAGCAGTCCGTTGCGCAGGGCTGGGAAGAAAACAGCGTCGGTTATCAGGTGTTCATTGCCTCGTTTGCGGACAGCGACGGCGACGGCATGGGGGATCTGCGCGGCGTTATCCAAAAGCTCGATTATCTGAAAGAGTTGGGCGTTGATACGCTTTGGCTCACGCCTTTCCAGCAGTCTAACTCCTATCACGGTTACGATATTATGGACTACTTTACGGTAGATCCCCGTTTCGGTACGCTCGACGATTACCGCGAGCTTGTGTACAAGGCGCACGAGAAAGGAATGAAGGTCCTTATGGATTTCGTTCTCAACCATACGTCGCCCTCCAACCCGTGGTTTTTGAAATCGCAAAGACTTGTGAAGGAAACGGTGAAACTGCCCGACGGTACCGAGAAAGAAATCGATTACCGCAATTTCTACACCTGGCAGAACGAGGACTACGTAAGCAGTCTGCCTCAGGACAAACAAAAGCAATGGTTTAAGGATTCGAACGGGTATTATTTCTATTCGAGTTTCGGTTCCTCCATGCCCGAACTCAATTTCGACAATCAGGCAACGCGCGACGCGATTCTGGAAGTTGCGCTCTACTGGATGAGCTTCGGTTTAGACGGTTTCCGCCTCGACGCCGTGAAGCATATCTACATGGCGAACGAGAGCCGCGATCAGTCGAGCTGGGTGGTGGAAGACGGGGCTTACTCCTTCGACATGAACAAAGACGCACACTTCTTTATGGAGTTCAACGCGAAGCTCAAAGCAAGCTATCCCAATGCGATTCTCGTCGGCGAGAACTTCAACGGCGATCCCGCGAAACTTGCAGGCTTATACGGAGGGCTGGATTCGCAGTTTAACTTTAACTGGTATTACGATACGACCTACGCGCTCACTCAGATTGCAAAGGGTTCTTCAAGCGCCGCTTCCGAGAATGCAAAGAAAATTATGAATCAGTACGGCGCGGCGCAATTCGATTTCTCCCTCTTCCGCACGGATTATATTGACGGCGTGTTCACTTCCAATCACGACGTGCAGCGCGCCCGCGATAAGTTATTCGCTACGGACGTGGGTGTTTCGCGGAATGCCGTCCTCGGCGACGATGCATGGAACTTGTCCGAAAGACTTGCAAAACTTTGGGCGGGTATGAGCCTTACCGTTCCCGGTATGACCTGGATCTATAACGGAGACGAGCTCGGAATGTTCGGAACGCTTACGGATAATCCCGCAGGCGACGGATCGGGTCACGAGGACAGGTGGTACCGTCAGCCCATGAAGTGGACAACGCAACTCAGCGGCAGTAAAAATAACTGTAATTATCCCATCGGCTTTAACAACTACGTTATGACGTGGGATTCGCTCAACGCTCAGCTTCACGGCGCAAACGAACAAAGTAAGGAAACAGATTCGATCTATAACACCTATAAGACGTTTATCAGGATCAGGAAGGAAAATCCTGTTCTTGCAAGAGGAAAGGTAGTCAACCACTATACGACGGGCAGCGTCGTATGCTACTCCGTGCAGGATGCGAACAGCGAGGTCCTCGTCTACGTCAATGCGACCAAAGCGGACGCTCTCGCGAATTATGCCGTTCCGGCGGGCGCAACGCTCTTGTACGGAAACGGAATGACGGGCAACAATTCGAACAGGGTACCGGCTTATTCGATACTCGTATATAAGGTGAAATAAGGAGGAACGGTCATGAAGAAAATTACGGCTTTAATGCTTACGGGTTTATTTGCGTTTGCGGGCGCGGCAATGTTTTCGTCTTGCAAAAACTCGGATAAAATCAGTTTGTATTTCGTTCCCGGAACTTATATGGAGGACGGAGTCAAGACGGAAAATACGGTCCCGTCCGGAGCCGAGGCGCTCACGCAAAAACAATGCAAAAAAATAAAAAGCGAAAACGTTTACCGTTGCACGCTTGCCGAGGGAGAAGCGCTTCCCGTGCCTGCGAGCAGCAGAAAGGACGCGGAAGGCAATCCTTATACGTTCAACGGTTGGTGGACGATCGTCGATGCGACCGTCACCTATTTTGAAACGGTGCCCGAACTTACGGAAACGATATATCTCTACGCAGACTGGCGCGCCGATCTATCGCAGCCCCAAGACCCCGTTGAACCGGATGATTCCGTAACGGTTCAGCCCAAATATTATATGTCCGTTTTGCGTGCGGAAACGCAGGAAACGGAGACCGTTCCTCTGCGTGTTTGGGGAACGGACGTTACAAATGCGGAAACGCTCGGATACAGCGCGCCCGTTCAGCTTCATAACGATTGGTTCGTGTTGAACCCCGGCGACGTGGTTTCCGTGTATACGGCGGGGCTTTTGGGTTCGGAAGAAGCGCAGCTTGCGCCCGTATCCGCGAGCGGCGGAAGTACTACGATCACGCTTGAAAACAGCGATGCGGAAGGCAATGATACCAAAGACTATTTGGAAAAGGACGGTGACACTGCGCTCGTCTATAAAGAAACTCTGTCGGCGCGCCATTTCAGAATTTATATTAAATTCTACGATAAGGGCGCAACCATGACGGTTTATATGCAACCGATGGATTAAACTTAGTCCCCCAACTTGTTTGCAAGGATCTTTTTTCAATTTGAAGAAGATCCTTGCAAACATAAAATTCAGGTATACAAAAGATGATATGGAAAAAATAACGATAAAGGATATTGCGCGCCTTGCGGGCGTATCCGTTGCCACCGTTTCCTATATCATAAACGGGAAACATGAAAACAGATATACGCCGGATACGAAACGGAAAGTTTTGCAGATCGTAAACCTGTATAATTTCCATCCTTCGCGCCTTGCGCAGTCGTTCGCGCTGAGCAAAAGCAGAAACGTCATCGTACTCACGGACAAACATTCGTCCATTATGCAGAAAGCGGAAAGTTACGACTTTTTGAGAATTTTCTGCAAGACGTTCGAACGGCTTGGCTATAATCTTATCATGCGCACGCATCTGGAAAATACGAGGATCGACGTTGCGGACGCGATCATTTGCGTGGGCATGGAAGAAGAGAAGTTCCGCAGGCTTGCGCAGGAAAATTTCGTACCTTTGATTTCGGTGGACGGAAAGATCAACGACGAATTGTTTTATCAGATCTATCAGGATTTCGGATACGTTTTACAGGAGGGAGAAAAGGCTTACGGGAAGAACAATTTTACGTTAGCGCTTGTGGATATGTACAACCGGACGCTGAAAGAGGAGATAAGCGCGCTATACGACAAGATCGTCTTTTTGGACGATGACGGTTTGGGCAAATTGCCCGAAGGAAATATCGTGACCGTTCACTCTTCCCTGAAAAACATCAGGGGAATGACTGAAAAGGAGATGCTCGTTGTTCCCGCCAACACACAGGCTCGGGTGGACGCGATTTTCGAATGTTTCAATATGGCTACCGAGCGCGTGCAGGGAACTTCGCATACGGTGCGCGTACATTAGTCAAGAGATCAAACTATGAACAGATATGCCGTATTCCACAGACCCGAAAGCTGCTTCGCGTATCCCGTGGCGGGCGATCGGCTCAGAGTAGTACTCAGGGTCTCCGCCCGAGATGAGCTCGATAACGTGGAACTGCTCTACAACAATAAATACGATTTTACGAAAAAACGCTATGCGTGCCGGATGGACCGTTGCGTTACGGACGGAGTCTTTGCCTATTATGTGGCGGAAATAACGCTTCCCGACGCGCGCTTTGCCTATATTTTCAGAATTACGGAAAAAGAGAAAGTTTTCTATTATTCCGAAGAAGGTCTTTCGGAAGAGTATCTGTTTCAGCTTGCCTATTATACGTTCTTTCAATTTCCGTTCATCAACGGCGCAGACGTGATGCGTGTGGTGGATTGGACGCGCTCCGCGGTATTCTATCAGATTTTTGTAGACAGATTTTCCCGCGGCGATCATGAAAAGGACGATCGCTATATCAATACGGCTTGGAACGGAAAAATCGACCGTTATTCCTTCGCGGGCGGCGATCTGGACGGGATCGCAAACAAGCTCCCGTATCTTTGCGACTTGGGCGTTACCGCTCTGTATCTTACGCCGATATTCTGCTCGGGCAGCAATCATAAGTACAACGTAACGGATTACACGCTCGTCGACCCGCAATTCGGGACGAATGAAAAGCTCAAACGCCTTTTGGACTCGGCGCATGAAAAGCACCTGAAAATCATCATAGATACGGTGTTCAATCATTGCGATATCAGCCACGGGATATTTAAAGACGTTTTAGAAAAGGGTAGGGATTCCGAGTATTACGATTGGTTTTTGATAGACGGGGATTTTCCGGATACCGAGAAGGGAAACTACGCGCATTTTGCAGATTGCAAATATATGCCGAAGTGGAACACCAACAATTCCGAGGTGCGGCGCTATCTGATCGATATTGCGCTCGAATATCTGCGGATGGGGTTCGACGGCTTGCGGCTTGACGTTGCGGACGAAATATCGCACGAAATGTGGCGGCAGCTGCGCAGCGAGGTAAAGCGGCAGTTTCCCGAAGCGCTCATCCTCGGCGAGATATGGCATTTGAACGAGCCGTGGCTCAGGGGAGATCAGCTCGACGGCGTGATGAATTATAAGTTCCAGAAAATTCTGGTCGATTTCTTCGGCGCTGTTCCGATAAAAGCGGAAGACGCCGCAAACAGAATGAACGGATTGCTTTTAGCCAATACGCAGCAGGCAAACGCAATGGCGCTGAATTTTTTGGACGATCACGATACGCCGCGGTTTTTGAGATCGACGGAAGGGAATACGGATAAACTTCTGTGCGCGCTCTGCGCAATGGTCATGTTTCCCGGAATGCCGTGCGTGTTCTACGGCACGGAATTGCCGCTGGACGGTACGGGCGATCCCGATTGCCGTAAAACGTTCGACTGGACTTTCCGCGGTCAGCGCGAAGAGTACCGTGATAATTTTAAGAACATACTTGCTTTGAAAAAACAAGCGGCGTTATCGGGAGCCGAGGCTGAGATCGCGGCGCAAGACGGGATTCTGCGTATATCCAGAGAGGCGGAGGGCGAGCGTGTTACGGCTTATTTCAATACCTGCGGTAAAGCGAAGGCGCTGAACGCCGAGGGGGGGGGTACGCTGTTTGCGCTGAATTATGACGGAAAGAAGATTTATAACAACGGCGCTGTCGTTGTAAAAAATAAAACCGTAAAAAATTGTGGAGGAAAAATATCATGAAAAAAAGAATCGTATCGTTACTTGTTTGCGGCGCGCTTGCCGCAAGCGCGGTTGCAAGTTTAACGGCTTGCGAAAGCGGGCTTAAACTAACCGTTTGGGGTTCTGCGGCACAGCAGGAAACGCTTAAAAAGATGGTGCAGGAATTCAAAGACGCGAACCCCGATCAGAAATACAACATTAAAATAGGTATCGGGGAAGAGGACATGGCGTACAGCAACGTCAGCAAAGACGCCTCCGCCGCGGCGGACGTTTACGCCTATTCAAGCGATCAGCTCATTCCGCTTTTGCGAGCAGGCGGGCTTGCAGAGCTGGGCGGGATGTTCCTCGACGAGGTAAAAGCCAATAACAGCGCTGACTCCGTGAAGTCCGGTTCCCTCTCCTGGGGCACGGCGGAGGAAAAGGTATACGGATATCCGTATGCTTCGGATAACGGTTACTTTTTGTTTTACGATAAGTCGGTTATAACCGACGAACAGGCGGGCTCGCTTGAATCGATCATTTCGGTATGCGAGAGCAAAAATAAAACGATCGGCTGGGCGATCGACGTACCTTGGTACACGGCGGGCTTTTTCTTCTCGTTCGGTTGCAGCTATAACGTTGAATACGATTATTCGGCAAACTACACCGAAACAGATATCACGATCAATTTCAACAGCGAAGGCGGTATCAAGGCTTCCAAGGCGATTGCAAAGCTTACGTCGAGCAAAGCGTTTGCGGGAAAGGGGACGGATAACAACATCATCACAACGGGTTTCAGCACGCGTAAGATGGCGGCTGCCGTTTCGGGAACCTGGAACGCGAAGAGAATTCAAAACGACCTCGGCGACAATTACGGCGTTTGCAAACTGCCCACCGTAACGATAGACGGAGAAACGAAACAGCTCTATTCGTTTAAGGGTTATAAGCTGTTCGGCGTAAATCCCCACAGTAAAAATCTTGTGGAGGCGCATAGGCTTGCGGCGTTCCTTTCAAGCGGCGCTATGCAGAAACAGCGTTTTGAAGAGCACCTGGTAGGTCCCACGAATAACGAAGTCGCTAATCAGAATGAGATCAAAAACAATCCTACCTTTGCGGCGCTGAACGCGCAGAACGCGTTCGCGGTAGAGCAGACTTCCGTGCCTTCCAATTTCTGGGAACCGTTGAAGAATTACGGATTGAACATTATCGATAAACTTATCGATGAAACCGGCACGAATGGTGAAAAATTCACCTATGCGAATTATCTCAATAAAATGGTAGAGAGCATTACCAACAGATAAACTCTGTTGCGAAAAAATTAAACGGAGAAGACTATGAATCTGGAATATTTGAAAATGTCGCCGTTGGAAAAGTTCTGGTATAATTTCAAGGGATTTTTTAAGCGGTTGCCGTCTGCGTTCGCGGCGTTCTTCAAGGCGATTCCCAAAAAACTTAAAAAGTTTTGGCTTGCTTTTGTGGGAATCTTCGTAAATATCGGCGCAGCGGCAAGGGAAGGAGATTGGAAAACGCGCACTTCGTTTGCGGTGATGGGGTTCGGGTTGATTTGCCGCAAACAGTTTCTTCGCGGAATTTTATATTTGTTCTTCGAGGTGCTGTTCGTTCTGTATATGGTTTTCTTCGGTTGGAAGTATCTTGCCAAAATGGGCAGTCTGGGCGAGGTTGCCGTTGTGACAGGCAAAGATCCGTTAACGGGAATTACGACTTATACCTATTACGATAACAGTCTTTTGATACTTCTGTATTCGTTGTTGACTTTGTTTGTCATAGCGGCGTTCGTATATATGTGGTATCATAACGTAAAAGGGAATTACCTCTCTCAGCAGTTTCAGGAAGCTCGTTTGCATTTGCCCTCGGTAAAAGACGATATCCATTCTTATGCGGATGAAAATTATCATAAAACGCTGCTTTCCATCCCGATGCTCGGGCTTGTGATATTTACCATTTTGCCCATTTTCTTTATGGTCTTTATCGCGTTTACAAATTACGATAAAGCGCATATGCCTCCGAGCGAGCTCTTTCAATGGGTGGGTTTTGAAAACTTTGTGAACGTGCTTGGCGGCGGGATTTCGGCAAACAGCAAAGTATTTGCGTTTACGTTTACGGAGGTTTTGCTGTGGACGGTCGTGTGGGCGTTTTTTGCAACTTTTTCGAATTATATTCTCGGCATGATCGTTGCGATCCTCATCAATAAGAAGGGCGTCAGATGCAAGAAACTTTGGCGGACGATCCTCGTTATGACGATTGCTATTCCGCAATTCGTATCGCTCATGTTTATGTCGCAACTGCTTGCAGATCAGGGTTTGCTCAATAACCTGATGCTGAAATGGGGCTGGATCGATAAGCCCATTCCGTTTTTAACGGACGGAACGCTTGCAAGGGTAATGATCATCATTATCAATATGTGGATAGGTATCCCGTATACCATGCTGATCTGCACGGGAATCCTTATGAATATTCCTCAGGATCTGTACGAATCGGCAAGAATGGACGGAGCGGGTCCCATCAGGGCGTATTTGAAAATAACCCTTCCCTATATGCTTCACGTTACCGCGCCTTATCTGATCACGCAGTTCATCGGGAATCTTAACAACTTTAACGTGATCTTTCTCTTGTCCGGCGGAAATCCGCCGTTGGATATGTCGGGTGTTCCTACGGGCGCAGGGAAAACAGATCTACTGATCACCTGGCTCTACAAACTCACGGTAACAGAAAGTCAGTACGGAGTCGCTTCGGTTATCGGTATTTTCACGTTCGTTATCGTCGCGGTGCTTTCGCTGATTCTTTACAACCGTTCCAAATCGGTTAAAAACGAGGAGGAATTCATGTAATGAAAAGCAAAATGAAATACAGGAGCAAGAAGGGCGCGGAGCGCGCGTCGCTGGTCGCAATACACGCGATTTTGATCATCATTTCGGTCATCTGGCTGATACCTTTTCTGCTGATGATCATCCTTTCGTTCCGCGGGGAGGCGGTAGGCACTTCGGCAGACTATATCTTTCCGAAGCAATGGTCGTTTAATAACTATATTAAACTGTTTACCGAAACGAAGTTTTTAAGATGGTACGGCAACACGTTGCTCGTTTCGGTTGCGGTTACGATTTTTCAGACGATCATAATTCTTGCAACGAGCTACGCTTTGTCAAGACTTCGTTTCAAAATGCGCAAGCCGCTCATGAACGTCATGCTCGTTCTCGGTATGTTCCCCGGCTTCCTTTCGATGACGGCGGTGTATTTTGTGCTGAAAGAAATCAACCTGACGCAAAATTTATTGGGACTGATCCTGGTTTATTCTGCAAGCTCGGCGATGCAGTATTATATCTGTAAAGGCTTTTTCGATACGATATCCAAATCGCTCGACGAAGCCGCAAGGATAGACGGCGCAAGCAGGCATACGGTTTTCATAAAAATTATTTTGCCGCTTGCAAAGCCCATTATCATTTACACGGTCTTATCGGCGTTTATCGCGCCGTGGGGCGAGTATATGTTCTCGTCGTTTATCATGCTCGGAGATCCCGATCAATTTACGGTTGCAGTGGGAATGAAATCGTGGCTTGATAATTCTTCATTGATGAGTGAAGGATATTTTGCGGTATTTTGTGCGGCTGCGGTCGTGGTTTCCATCCCGATAACCGCTCTGTTTATATGGTTGCAGCGGTATTATGTGGAAGGGATCACGGGCGGCTCGGTAAAAGGTTAAGGAGATTAAAATGGCAGACGTTACATTGACACATATTTATAAAGTGTATCCGAACGGAACGAAGGCGGTAAAAGACTTCAATATGCAAATACAGGATAAGGAGTTTATCGTATTCGTGGGACCGTCCGGTTGCGGAAAATCCACTACGCTCCGCATGATTGCGGGGCTTGAAGATATTTCGGCAGGGGAACTGAAAATAGGCGATTTGATCGTAAATGATATGGAGCCGAAAGACAGGGATATTGCAATGGTGTTTCAGAACTACGCGCTCTATCCGCACATGACCGTTTATGAAAATATCGCCTTCGGGTTACGGCTTCGTAAACTTCCGAAAGATGAAATCCATAGAAAAGTGGTCGAAGCGGCGAATATCCTCGGTATTACCGAATATCTCAATAAAAAGCCGAAGGAAATGTCCGGCGGACAAAGACAGCGCGTTGCGCTCGGACGCGCGATCGTACGCGAACCCAAAGTGATGCTTCTGGACGAACCGTTGTCTAATCTGGACGCAAAACTCAGGACGCAGATGAGAGCGGAAATCGGCAAACTGCACAGTAAACTTCAAACGACGTTTATTTACGTTACGCACGACCAGGTGGAGGCAATGACCATGGGAACGCGGATCGTTGTTATGAAAGACGGACTCGTGCAGCAGATCGATACCCCTAAAAATCTGTACAATTATCCGGGCAATAAATTCGTTGCAGGCTTTATCGGAACGCCGCAGATGAATTTCTTCGAGGGAACGCTTTTGAAAAAAGGCGATGACGTACAGATCAAATTCGAGTATACGGACGCGGAGATCACCGTACCTTATTCCATGCTTTATAAGGCAAAACCCTCTTACCTCGACGGTAATTCCGTCGTATATATTGGGCTTCGTCCCGAGGATATATCACTTGCGAGCGACGATGTCAAGAATAATAAGGCGGTTGTAAAAGTAGTTGTTTCTCATAAGGAAGACCTCGGCAGCGAAACGCTTGTTTACGGAGACATCAATCCGAACGGCGACGGGTATGTGGAAAGTTCGACGAGGATCATTATTAAGGATAACAGCGGACGGGAATTGAAAGCCGGAGACGTCGTGGAGGCGGCATTGAATATCAACCGCGTGCACTTGTTCGATAAAAAAACGGAGGAATCCGTGTTGCCGCGCGTTCCGGAATATAACTATCTCGACTGCGAGATCAGTAAAGGGAAAATAAAATTCCTCGGTGCCGAGATCCGGTTGCCCGCATCGGTTAATACGGAAGATCTGAAAGGCGAACTGCTTTTGCCCACTGACGCCGTCACGCTGAACGGAGAGCTGCAAGCGGAGGTCGTTTCCTGCGAAGAGATCAACGGAGTTTATCTTCTGTCCTTGACGCTCGGCGGAAAGCGGTTGTATGCCGTTTTGTCTGAACCCGTGGATGCGAAAACGGTGGGCGTGGGGATCGATTTCAAAAAAATAACGGTCACGGCGGACGGCGAAAATAAAATTTTGCCCTTGCCTGAGGTCAACGCATTCCCTTGTAAATTTATTAAGAAGAAAATTTGTGAAAGGGTTGAAGTCAACGGAAAGGCGAAAAAGAAGAAGAGCGTGCAGTTCGGGTTGACGGTTGCAGGCGCATTTTTTGGAGTCGCGGATGAAACGGCGCAGAAAATATTTACCGCGCTCGGGATCAAGAATGCGTATGCCGCAAATCTGAGATTGGAGTGCGGTATCGATAAGATCGCGGTAGCCGAGAGCGGAATTGCGGCGGAAGCGGTGCAAACGCTTGATTACGGCACGGAAAAATACTTAAAATGTAAAGTCGGAGACAGTTTCATCTATGTAAAAACGGAGGCGGAATGCACTGGCAATATTTGCTTGCTGCCTGATTTTGAGCACGTCGGAATTGTGGAAATCGAGAGGGAGATCAAAATTATTTAAGTTATGGAAACAACGGAGTTTATTAAACAACTGAAAGAATTGAAAACGGAAGGGAAAACCACGCAAGAGTTATATAACGAGATATCATCGCTTGCTATGATTTTCGGTTTGCGCAAGGAGCAAAGACCCGTCGTAAAAAACGCTTATTATCTTTCGATGGAATTTTTGATAGGACGCAGTTTTTTCAATAACCTCATGGAACTCGGCGTTCTGGATGAAACAAGAAATATCCTTGCACAGAAGGGAATTGATATCAACATATTCGAGGAGATCGAGGATGCGGCGCTCGGAAACGGCGGTTTGGGCAGGCTTGCGGCGTGTTTTCTTGATTCTGCGGCGGGACTTGGACTTCCGTTGCAGGGCTACGGCATCAGATATCGGTACGGGCTTTTTAAACAGGCAATCGAGAACGGCTTCCAAGTGGAACTTCCGGACGATTGGCAACGGTTTGGCGATCCTTGGAGCATCAGAAGGGAAAACGAGAAACGCACGGTTCGGTTTGCAGATATGACGGTTACGGCAGTGCCTTACGATATGCCCGTATTTGGCAAGCGCATTAATGTTTTGCGGCTGTGGCAGGCGGAAGGTGATGAAGAAGCGCAAAAAATAAGCGAATATCTCTATCCCGCAGACGATACGGAAGAGGGGAAACTGTTAAGGCTTCGGCAGGAGTATTTCTTCTCTGCGGCGGCGGTAGGGGAACTGATCGAAAAGCATGTGAAACTTTACGGTAGAAAATTCCATAATTTTGCGGACTTTAACGTAATCCAGCTCAACGATACGCATCCCGTGTTGGCGATCGCTGAATTTATCAGAATACTGATAGCGGATTATCAGGTAAATTTTTCCGACGCAGTTGAAATTGCAAGAAAAACGTTTGCCTACACCAATCATACGATCATGCCGGAGGCTTTGGAGTGCTGGGATGCGGGGCAGGTTAAAAAGATCTTGCCCGATATTTACGCGTTGCTTATTAAATTACACTTAAAACAAAAGGCAGATTTCGATAAACTGAACTGTTCGGAAGAGGAAGCGTCGGATATGGCAATATATTCTTCGGACAGATTTTCAATGGCAAATCTTGCGGTATATATAGGGAAAACAGTTAACGGCGTAGCAAAACTGCATACCGAAATTTTGAAAGACAGCCTTTTCAGAACGGCGTATCGATATTATCCCGGAAAGTTCCAAAATAAGACCAACGGCATTACGCAACGCAGGTGGCTCATGCTTTGCAACCGCGAACTGTCTGAATTGATAGATAACACGATCGGCAAGGAATGGCGTTCGGATATTTCGCTGCTTTGCGGTTTGAACGGGCATATCCCGGAGATCACGAACGAGTTCGTTCGCGTGAAAGCGGTTAAAAGAAAGCAGCTTTTTGATTATATAAAAAAGCATGAAGGGATCGATATACCGGAAAATTTTATCGTGTATTCACAGGTCAAGAGATTGCACGAATACAAACGGCAACTAATGACGGCTTTTGCGATTCTTGAAATATACAAGGGTTTGAAGGACGGGCTGATCAAAGATTTTCAGCCATCCGTGTTTGTGTTCGGGGCAAAGAGCGCACCGAGCTATAAACGAGCCAAGGCGATTATCAAGTTTATCAACGAAATTTCGGAGAAACTTAATTCGGATGAACAAACGAACAAATTTTTGAAAGTTGTGTTTGTACAGAACTATAACGTATCTTACGCAGAAAAAATCGTGGCGGGAACGGACGTATCTTTGCAGGTTTCCACTGCCGGGCTTGAAGCGAGCGGTACGGGCAATATGAAATTCATGATGAACGGCGCGGTCACTTGCGGAACAATGGACGGCGCGAATATAGAGATCGTTGATCTTGCAGGCAAGGAAAACAACTATATCTTCGGCGCAGAAGTCGATGAAATAGAAAAGTTGAAAAACGAAGGGTACGATCCCGCAAAATTGATACGGGAAAATACATTGCATCGCTACGCCGTATCTGCGTTGACGGACGGTACTTTTTCGGACGGCGGAACGGGTTGCTTCAAGGATCTATACGATGCATTGCTTGTCGGAGCGTCATGGCATAAACCCGATCATTATTTTGTATTGCACGATTTACAGAGTTATGTGGAAGCGTTGCTCAAAATCAATACAGACTACAAGGATCAAAAAGCGTTTGCAACAAAACAACTGAAAAACACGGCGAATTCTGCGTTTTTTTCCTCCGATAGGACGATCAAGGAATATGCAGAAGATATCTGGGATATTACCGACTGAAACGTTGATACAAAAGACTTCCTCAGCTTGAAACGGTGAGGGAGTCTTTTAATTTAGGGATAAGTAAAACATATGTCGAGTTACGTGTGGAGTATCGTAACAAGTCATTGCGATAAGGCATAAAAATATTATAGAAAATAGTGCATTGATTGTCACCGTTATCATAGTGCCGTAGCATGGACACATAGAAAAAGCACAAGGTATTTACCTTGTGCTTTTTCGCTTAGTTGTATGCGATAAAGCCCACGACACCGTTCACGAAAATGTATTCCGTTTTTAGGTGTTCAAACTTTAACGACATTGGTGGAAAATTGTTGACCTACATCGAACCGAAGAACTAAAATAGGTAATTATTATCATATCAAGTTTAATTTGCAATTTCAATATTCTCTGCTTTGCGGCTTTTAATTGATTTTATCAGCCCTTTGAGCAGCATAACAATGAGATTAAAAATAACGGCTGAAACAATAGATACCGCAAAAACAATTGCATAAATAGCCCATATTTTAAGACCGCCGACATATTCCAACAGAGTTATTATTACGGGGTGAAACAAATATATTGCTAACGATAAACTGCCGAGATAACCGAACGCTTTATTTACCTTTGAATTTGTAACAGCTACGCCCTTGCCTGCAAACGTAATCGAGATTGCAACAAATATACATACTACGGCGACAACCATACAAACGGGCTCTAAACTTTTACTTATAGGAATAAAACCGAGTATAATAGGCGCACAATAACAAATCATTTCGACAACTTTCAAAGTAACCGACGGCGCAGTTTTTAAGTCTTTTTTTGCTATTACGGTAGAAAGATAATAAGCAAACATACCTACACACATTTCGCCCCAAGCTCTTAAATCATAGACAAAAGTAGTTGTAAACGCCCAATTCGTACAAAGTCCATAAATAACTGCTATAACACCTAAAACGCCAAGCAAAATCGGAATTGCTAAAATTCCTTTCTTGATTTTCTTTCTTAACAGCAATGCAATGGGTACTATAAACAGCATACATAATAGCATTGACGATAAATACCATTCGGGAACGATGAGCGCGCTTGCATAGGCTTCCGTCCATACGCCGACCATCTGAACTAAAAATATACTCGGCAAGCCGTTCAGAATTATATTGCCCGAATTAGCTAAATTACAAGCCAATATTACTACAATGACCGCTATAATAGCCGTTAAATGCGTGGGCAAAATTCCTTTAATCTTATTACCCATAAAACGACAACTTTCAAGCGCAGGGTTATAATTTTCCTTTGCGCTAATTTTTTCAATAGACCTTGCAAGAAAATAACCGGAAATCAGAAAGAAGAACTCAACGGCAAGTGCGCCGTTCTCAAAAAAATTTATGCCGTCGCCTAAAAACGTCATTTGAATATGATAGCCGACAACTAAAATACTGAATAAAAATCTCGCCAATTCAACTAAATTATTTCTTTTAGTCATTTAAACCTCCGTAAAAAAAGTGCGCCCATAGAGAGCGCACGAAAAACGCACCTCTCAATGTTGCTATACATTTTCCTCAAACAAAGGCGAGAGAATACATTTTTACCAAAAGTATTCCCCTTGTTTGAGGCTATGAAAATGTATAGCGTGAACAGTATATCAAAAATTTATAAAAAAGTAAACAGTTAAAGTAAAAAATTCTAAAATTTACCAAATTTACCAAATTTACCAAATGGCAGATAGGCGAGAGCTTATCTTGACAAATTCTTCTCAGAACTCATATGCAGCAAAAAAGACAGGTAATTTTACCTGTCTTTTTTGCTGGTGGAGTAAGGGTGTTAGAGTTTGAACACGCTTTCAACCTTTCCACAACCTCGTTTGTTTCGTCAAGTCTTATCTTTTCTATGCTTTTGTCAACGCCTAAATTCAGATAGCCGACAGTCTTTATTCTCTCGTCGTCATAAATATACACCGCGAAAACAAGGTTGTCAATGATTTTCCGCTGATAGTCCTTGTCTGCTGGGTTGCCTTTCAGTAGGTCGGCAATAAACAGCAAAATGTCTTTTGCGGTAACTTTGCGCCCGCGCTCTAACAGTATTTGCGCCTTGCTCTTTTGTAGGTCGGCAAGCATAATTTCATAGTCTGACATTTTCTTTTCAATGCCCGCCCGTAACAGCGGGCTTTTCGCCTCTATAAAAGCGTTTGTCAATTCCTCGACTTGTGCTTGCGCTTGGGCTATGCGCGTTTCAATGCTTTTCAGTCCGTCGTCGCCCGTGCGCCGTTCATAGTATGCTATTGTGTCGTTCGTGGCTTTCTCGGCGTTTTTCTTGTCGCTCAAAAAGTCATAAACTTGTTGCGTAACGCGCTTTTCTAAATCGTCCTTGCCCTCGCGTGATTTGTCGCAGTTGCCTTTCTTGCGTTTTTTGCAAGCGTAATAATAATGCTTTTTGCCGTTTCTGCTCGTGCCGCCGTCCGACACCATAGGCGTACCGCAACGCCCGCAATACAATTTCCCCGTGAGTAAATACGGCTCTACCGCCGAATTTGCGCCCGCTAAATGCTTGTTCTCGGCTAAACGCTCTTGCACCTTTGCAAAAGTCAATTTGTCGATTATAGCGGGGTATGTCTTTGTGCATAGCCTTTCGCCAAAATAATACTCGCCCGTGTATTTTGCGTTTGTTAGCCATTTTTCAAAACTGCGGAATTTGAACGGCTGTCCTTTAATGCGCTTGCCTTGTGCGTTGAGCGCGTCGGCAATAACTTTTTTGTCCGTGCCTTTCGCGTACTCGTTGAAAATGTAGCGAACGATTTCCGCTTGCTCCTCGTCAATGGCAACTTTATGTATCGTGCCTTTTTTGCCCTTGCGGTCTGTGTCAATGAGTTTGTAGCCGAACAGCACGCGCGAACCCGTAAATGTGCCGTTTTCTACGCAAGTGTCAAGCCCGTTTTTAATGCGCTTTGACAGTCGCTTGCTGTATTTCTCGTCGTTCCACTCCAAAAACATTTCGTAGAACTCGCCGCCTTCGTCGTCGCTGATGGGCTGTGTTGCCGATACAACTTTAATGCCATAATCGCGTTTTAGCATTTCCTTGTATAGAATACTGTCGTGCCTATTGCGGGCAAACCTATCAAACATATACACGATTATGTATTGAAACTGTCCGCTGGCGGCGTCCTTAATCATTTTTTGAAACGCTGGGCGGCTGTCGTTCGTTCCCGTCCTTGCCTTTTCGGGGTAAACTGTCAAAACATTGTAGCCTTGACTTTCTGCATATTCGCGGCAAATGCGAACTTGCCCCTCGATAGTCATTTCGTTTTGCCCGTGTGAACTGAAACGTGCATAAATAACTGCGTTTTCCATTGTCTGCTCCTTTGCGCCGTCCGTGCGGACTGCGACTTAAAAATTTTGTGTTCGCTTTGGTGCTTACCGTCTTAACCAGCAAAAAATGCCGCCGCAGGCAAATTGTCAAGGGTTTGCCCCGTAGGGGACGGCGGTTTATGCCTAACGGGAGATAAATAGCCGCCCTTTACAATTTGTCAAGGCGGCGTATTCCCTCCACAGACGGTAAGCACAAGCGAATAACAAAATAATAAAGTGCTTACGAGAAAAACATATTTTTTGCGATTTCTAAAATTTCATTAAGTACAGTATTTATATAATTTTCGGAGTGGTTCTCAAAAATAGCAGTATGACAAAAATCTCTTATAATATGATATAAGATTTTAATTTTTGCGGTTATATTAGGCGCAGTTATTCCATTATCGGATAATGCTTTTATAATTGCGTTAATCACATTATTTTCCTTTTGATTTAATAACGCGCCCGCGTCTTGGTCTAACATACACATACCCATAATTTCCCGATGAGCAAATTTATTTTCAGTATTATGGGCTTGTAAACATATTAAAACAAACTTTCTGATACTGCCTTCAAAATCGCACCTAAAATCACATTGATTTAGAGCGTTAAGTATTGGCTTAAAAGTATTTTCAAAACAAACCTGTAAGGCTTGTAATAAAATATCTTTTTTATCTTTGAAATAGTTATACACTATTCCCGTTGATACACCCGCAATTTGCGCTATTTCGGCGGTAGTAGTGTTATAATAGCCCTTTTCACTAAACACTTGTAAACCCGCATTGATAATTTTTTGTTTTTTCTCAATAGATGTTCGTTTTATTGGTTGTCTAATCTCTGTCATAATGTAAAGATTATAACTGATATAAGGTTAAAAGTCAATTAAACTATGCTAATCTGACAAAAGTTTCATATTAGTTGACTTATGTCGATTTAAGTGATATAATCTAATCTGACATATTTTTCAGATTAAAATATTGAAAAGTTATGTCGGGGAATAAAAATGAACGCAGAAGTTTTTTGGCAAGTTATAGAAAACTATAATCAGCAAACGTATATAATTCAAATTGTGCTGTTAATCGCAATTATAACGGCAATTATACTTTCTTATTGTCGTGTTGCAAATTGGACAGTAAAATTTGCTTTGGGAATAACTAATTTATTTATTGGTATAACACATTTTGCAATTTTCGGAAAAATGCCCATACAATTCTTTTTTGCCGCACCTTTATATATAAGCGTTGGACTATTGTTTTGTTATGAGTGTATTAAAAACCCGAAAGACACTTTACATAAACCGAACATCATACAAATGCTTTTACTTACTTTGTATTTGTTTTACCCGCTTGTTTCGTTCTTACTTGGCAATAAGTTTCCGCATATGGTAACTTATATAATGCCTTGTCCGATAATTTCTTTGAGTATAGCAGTATATTCTTGCTACGGCAAAAGAAATTTACCTCTACTCATTTTAATGACAATTTGGGGATTAACAGGTGTAAAGGCGTTTATTGCTAATGCTTACGAAGATATTATTTTGTTGATATGCGGTGTTTACGGTGTCGTTATTGTAGTAAAAGAAATTTACGGCAGAATAAAAGCAAATAAGGAGCGGAAAAGTCTATGACCTCATACGTTGTATGCCCCGACTGCGGGTATAAATTATTCAAGGCTGGCGACGGCTCAAATATAGAAATCTATTGCCCTAAATGCAAGGCAAAATTACAAATAGAAATCAAGGACGGCAAAATCATTATTCAAAAAGTATTATCAGATAAAACCTAACAACAGAATAAATCTTTATAGCAAATAAAGAATTGAGTGTACGAAAGTAAAACGGCAAAAAACTTTCGGGAGCAATAAATGGCACACTCAATTCTTTTTTTATTTTTTGACACCTCATAACGAACGCACTACATACCCACTACAAACAATTATGGGGCTGTTTTGCGCACGTTCGCGGACGGCTGGCGTTTGTCATAGGTGTTATGGCTCTCTATGAAAGAGTGAAAACCCGACGAATTTTTGGGGCTAAATCTCGGTTTAGTACAAAAGTTTGTCGGGCTTTTTTAATACGTTTTTTCGCCCGTCAGTTGAGATTTAGTTCTCGGCTGGCGGGCTTGCTTTTGCGAAATTTGTCCGCTTATGCCGATTTTCAAAAAACGGAAATCGAAAAGGACGGACAATAAAATGCAAAAAATCAAATACATTTTCGCAGACGGAACGACAAGCGAAATCGAGGTTACGGACGAATTATACGCTCTGCACTTGGAATTAGTACAACAAGAAAAGCGCAACCATTGGCGTGAAACGCGGCGGCATATATCGCTAAACTATTTAAGCGACAAAGGAATAGACATTGAAAGCAACGCCGCCGACCCGTTGGACGATTGCGAACAACGCGACAACGAGAAACGAATACATAACGCAATCAAGCACCTATCGGACAAGCAACGGGCATTGCTGGAAAAAGTGTTTAATCAGAATATGAGTTTACGGGAAATCGCACGGCAAACGGGCGTTACTCATCAAGCACTATCAAAGCAAATAGCCGTGATTTACAAAAAATTAAAAAAATATTTTTGAAAAGGGTTGCCACTATGCCGTTTTCGTGCTTATAGGTAGAGGCGCAAAAACCGCCTACTCTAAAACGGGAGCGTGAAAAAGTGATAATCAGAAAAGAGTTATTGCAAGCCTTTTTAGACAAGTACGGCATAACTGCGGTTATGCTGGCGCGTGAAATCGGCACCAGCGAAAGAGAAATACAAACGCTATTATCGGGCGGCGCGGTAAACGAGGCAACGGCGCGAAAATTCATTTACTATTTTGGCGCGGACGAGGCAATCAAAATGATAGACTGGGCGGCTATGGGCAAACAAATACCGAATATCGGCAAGGGGTAAATATGGCAAACGACAATTTTCTAAAAGTCGCATATATCGGCTTAAAACAACCCAACGGCGCAATGATGATAAACGTACCTTTATATGTCAAAGTGAGCGAGTTGAACAA
>CAJUET010000006.1 GCA_910585595.1 uncultured Christensenella sp.
GCTCTTCCGATCTGAAATAAAGATTATTTTTATGCTTTGGGTAGTATCGACACCCATACTGTTTACATGTTCCCAACCCGCATAAATTACTCTCAATTTATCATCGCACACATTCAAATAATTCTTTATCAATTCTTTCTGATAATTTGAAACCGTTATAATTTTCTGCGATTTTTTTGCAAAATGCAAATTGATTTTATATTTGAGTTTAGTCTTAAACGAATCCCCGCCCTTAAAAAGAACAGGGCGTAAATCATGTATAGTAATAATCTGCTCTTTTCTATTTACCGCTTCCGGCGCAAAATTTATGCAAACGGCATTATTTTTTTTCAGATATTTCGGAATCTCTCTTAAATTTAAGGTCATATAATGTTTACTTTTTTTTATTCCGACGGGAACGATATTTTTTAATTCGTCCAACCCTATAATAGAGTTTTCCGCACCGTCCAAATAGAGGTATTCCGCGGTAAAAGCAGTACCGATAAGTCTATCAAGCCGCAAGATTAACTCACGGCAAAACCGAGGAATTCCACTCACCTTCTCTAATGTTGATAACGTTATTCCGTTAATAACTAACTTTTTCATAGTCTATTTCCTCAAGTCGCTCTGCCTTTCGTTATAACGGCAGCGTTTTTCGATTTATCATATATTAATTTTGCTGCTTGTTGAGAAATATTTACCTTGCTACTCACACATCCAATTACAGTAAACAAATAAAGAAACCTGAGTTCCAACAGACCACCGTTTCCACCGGAAAAAGTTAAAGCCACAATTACCGACAGTACAAAAATCCAATGCTGTTTTTTTATACGACCAATCTTTATCATCGCCAAAATCCATAGCCCCGTTCCAACTATCCCGATTGTTCCCAACATGGAAAGAATTGTGGAATGAGCGTCTACCAACGCTGCACCGATTCCGAAAAACGGACGTGCTGCCACTAAAATTAGCATTTCGTACATACTTGTAAGTCTTGCACCTTCGGACGAAAAAACAGCTTGTTCTCCATTAATAAGTCGAACAAAAGAATTGAACAACTTTTCAAATCTTTCATATTTCGGTATTATTTCTCCATGCCCCGTCCCTATCGCACATAAAAAAATCAAAGCGAAAAGCCCTACTAAGACACACGACAATTTTTTTATTTTAAGCTTTGCATTGAATACAATATACAACAACAACGAAACAATGAGATAAAAAATGCCGATGAACGAAGTACTTGCGGCTAATAAAATCACAAATAACAGAAATCTTATGATACCGCTCTGAATACCCTTAACATTTTTTGACTGTTTCTTTAGGTTAACATCCACAATACACAAGAGCGATAAAAAGAAAAGTGCCAACGCATAATGTGATGTCTCCTTGAACAAACCATGAAACCTGTCTATATTGATAGAAGTAGGATGCGAATATCCGAAAATCGGTATAAATATATGTTCGGACATGCTTATGCGGAGAAAGTAATTGCCAAAAAGTTCTAAGATAAATACCGAGGCAAATATCACAACAGAAGTATTAAGTATAAAACTCAAAGTTTTAATTAAGTTTTTTTTCGTATAAGTATTGTATATGGTTGACGCAATTATGAAAAAGCAAACCATATTGATTAAGAATTGAAAACTTGACCTCGAAACAGTTAAATCATATACTCTTGTTAAATCCCCACCTACATATGCATCATAATCGATAATAATACCACCGGAATACGGCATTATGATAGCAAAAAGTATGCCTAAAGTTACACTTATAACAGCAATTGTGCCTATTTTGATTATTTTGAAATTATAATTCTTCTTACTGAAAATTAAAACGAACCCTATTGCTAGCAAAATCAAATTAATTATGAACATATATCCGACTGAGGACGTTCCCAACTCAACGAAATTACCCAAGTTCGTGTTAAATGACAAAATAAGTCCAAAGATCAAAACATGCTTAAAAATGGTTTCTAACGGCTTGTTAAAATCCTTAATAAAAATACATAGTATAATTACAATAAATGCATAAGAAAATATATTAAATTGCATAATCAATTTTTTCCATCATTTCCGATACAAAATTTAAATAATTGTATTTTAATATTATTTCTCTTTTACAGTCAATGGTAGCAGGTTCGCGGTTCACAAAGTCTTTTAACCTTGTCATATCATCACAAAATAAAACCGGGAACCCATTATATATTTCTCGAAATACTTCAATATCAGAAATGATCGGTTGCGTACCTAAATACAAAGCTTCAAGTGGCGGCGCACCAAATCCCTCATAAATAGAAGGCTGAATTAAAAATTTCGCATTTTGGATTTCAGTTAATAATTGTTCATCGCTTATCCGTCCCGTAAATTCTACATTTTTATATTTCACTTCATCAATTTTAAGACCAGTTAGAAAGTTATCTTTTTCCCCTATAATTTTCAACTTGAAACTATCGTCCTCAATTTTCTCAAAAGCGTTTAATAAATTTATCAGACCTTTATGCTTCTTAATGTTTCCAACAAATATGATTGTATTGTCACTAACCACCGACTTAGTGTGCGTACCCGCGAATTCCAAAATGTTTTTTGCCAATCCAATGTAGTTCACATAGCATTTTTCCGCATATTTCTTAAAATAATATTCACAACGAGATTTCGTAAAACCCGAAACACAAGCAATCCTTTTTGATTTTTTCATGCAACGCCTTAACAACATCTTTTTAACAAAGTAATCGATTTTTCCGTTCACCGTTTCTTTTACATCAAGAAAAATCAAATCGTGCATAACGGCATACACAGGAACTTTGATTCCGAACGGTATAATGAAATTAGGAATAATGATGCAATCACATTCCCGATTTATTTTTTTTTTCTGAAAACAAAGTAAACCCTTTTTAGAATAAGGATCTGTATCATCAGGCACAATAATTGCTTGAGCATATTTTTTTAGAAGGTCTTCTTTCCCAATCAGAAAAATGTCATGCTTAGCATAATCCAGATTATCCATAATACCTTCGCATACCCGACCTATACCTGATTTCCCCACATATCTGCAATCAACTGCTATTCTCATCGGCGTCCCCTAATAAATCCATATACATGGACTTTACACATTTTCATGATGAAATTTTCTTCTTTAGTTATTCTCTTCGATTCACCAAGAACAGTAAAGACACAAGTGACATTTGATGTTTGTTGAATTTCACAAATCAAGCATCCCATCTCGATAACTTAAACGGTTTAGCAGAAATAAAATACATTTCGATCTTTTTCGCTAAACCTTGTTTTATAACTTCTCTATCGAATTATCAAATTTGCTTTCTCCAACATCCAAAAGGATAACGCTCCTTCCTTTTTCATAATTTATTTAAAAATTTGAAGAATACTCTCTTTGATATTTTCCAAAGTATTTTTTGCCTGTGATTCAGACGATTCTTTTACACCAAAATAAAATTTAATTTTTGGCTCCGTACCCGAAGGGCGCACACAACACCATCCGTTATTTTCAAGTTCAAAATATAAAACGTTGCTTTTAGGTAAATCAATCATATTCTGCAAACCGTTAGTAAAATCTTTTCTCATAGAAACAGTATAATCCCGTACGGCAAGCACACGCAATCCGCCAAGCACCACCGGAGGGTTCTCCCGAAGCAAATTCATCATTTGTCTAATTTGCGCAGATCCTTCCGTCCCATAAAGCGTTAAGCTCTTCAAATCCTCCATATAAAATCCATATTTTCGATAGATGTTTTGCATTTGATCCCAAAGCGTAAGTCCTTGAGAACGGTAATAGACCGCCGCCTCACACAACGCCATTACCGCAACAACTGCGTCTTTATCCCTCGCATGGGTACCTACCAAACACCCGTAGCTCTCCTCGTAACCGAATTCATACTCAAAAGCATTTTTTCTCCAATCAAGAATGCCGCCATTCGCTAATTTTGCCTCTTCAAACCGTTTTATCTGCTCTCCAATATATTTGAAACCTGTAAGTACTTCTATTACGGTAAGTCCATATTCAGCGGCAATATCGTACGCCATTTTTGAGGAAACTATGGTAGTAACAAGCGCACCGTTTTTGGGATTTTCGGGCAACAGACCTCTTTCTCGTTTTTGCGAGAGTTCATATTCTGCAATCAAAAGTCCGCTCATATTTCCTGTAAATGACACGTACTTCCCAGTAATTTTATCCTTAGCATAAATTCCAAGTCTGTCAGCGTCCGGATCGGTAGCAAGAACCAAATCTGCGTCTACTTTCTCTGCAAGCGCAAGCGCATAAGTAAACGCCTTTTTATCCTCTGGATTTGGATATTCGAGAGTAGGGAAATTTCCGTCTGGTGCTACTTGTTCAGGAACGATCCAAACATTTTCAAATCCAAGTTCTTCCAACACTCTGCGAACGAGAAGGTTTCCCGCTCCATTTAGAGGTGTATAAACTATTTTAATTTCTTTTGCATATTTATTAAGAAGGTCAGCGTTCAATACAAGTTGCTTCAAAGTAGAGATGTATTTATCGTCAAGATCTTCTCCGATATTAAAAAGTAGTCCCTTTCTGAGAGCTTCTTCCTTTGTAATTTTTTTAATTGCGGCAAAATCCTCTACTTCATTAACTTTTGAAATAATCAATTCATCAAAAGGCGGAACGATCTGCCCGCCGTCCGACCAATAAACCTTATACCCGTTATATTGCGGTGGATTGTGACTGGCAGTAATAACAATTCCCGCCGTAGCTTTCAGTTCCCGCACAGCAAACGATAATTCAGGTGTTGGACGCAGACTTTCAAATAAATATGCCTTGATCCCATTCGCCGCAAATATCAATGCAGCTTCCAAAGCAAATTCTTTAGCCATTTTGCGGCTATCATATGCAATGACTGCACTACCGCACGTAGTTTGCGTATTGATAAAATCAGCGAGTCCTTGCGAAGCCTTTCCAACGGTATAAATATTCATACGATTAGTTCCCGCACCGATTACGCCACGTAAACCGCCCGTTCCAAAAGTTAACTGCTTATAAAACCTATCTTCAATTTCCTTTTCATCCGATAATGCAAGAAGTTCAGTTTTAGTCTCCTGATCAAAAACAGGACTTTCGCACCATTTCCGATATTCCTCCCTGTAATTCATTACAGCAACTCCTCTTTCCCTTTACTTTTCAGCTCTTCCACAACTTGCTTTACGTCCTGCGCCATGTCCTTTTTACATACTAACACAGCATCAGCGGTTTCCACAATGATTAAATCTTTCACTCCAATCGTTGCTACCATTCGTCCCTGTGAAAAAACTGTTGTGTTCGCCGTATCGAACATCATAACATCTCCAATAGGAATATTGCCTCTTTCATCCTCATCATGAAGGACATTAAGCATATCGAGACTACCCACATCGTTCCAACCAAAATCGCCCGGAATCACTAAAATATCGCTACATTTTTCCATAATACCGTAATCGATAGAAACGGAGGGAATAGAAGAATAAATTTTTGCTATTTTTTCCACTTCGTCCATTGAGCCTAACGCATCCGCAATCTGATCCAAAAACAAATATACGTCTGGCAAATAAATACGAAATTTTTCCAATATTGTGGAAGCGCGCCATATGAACATACCGCTATTCCATACAAAATCGCCTTTTTTAATGTATTCCTCGGCAATTTCGTGGGCGGGCTTTTCCACAAAGCGCACTACTTCTTTCGCAATTTTATTTGTCTGACGATATTGAATATAGCCGTAACCCGTTGCCGGATAAGTTGGCGTGATACCTACTGTAACGAGTTTGTTCGTTTCTTCTGCCACGGAAACAGCTTGTTTCAACACTTCAGTGAATGCATCTTCATTACGGATATATGCATCAGAAGGCGTAATCACCATAATCCCGTCGCCGTATTTTTTTAGAATTTCTACCGCTGCATACCCAATGCACGCCGCGGTATTACGTGCCGCTGATTCCACTAAAATGTGCTCATTAAGCAGTCGTCCGTTGGTCATCTGGCGTAATTTATCTTCTTGCGAAACGTTTGTTACAACGAATATATTCCTATAATCGATTAGATGAGCCAATCGATCGATTGACTCGTTAATCATAATATCTTTTCCGCTTAAATTAAGCAATTGCTTAGGCACATCTTTTCTTGAAAGCGGCCAAAAACGCGTACCGCCTCCACCCGCCATTATAACACCGTAAGTTTTCATATCTCATACTCTTCTGTAATAATCAAGTGTATCTAAAACAGACTGCTTCAAAGGAATTTCTGGCGACCAACCAATATTTTTAATTTTAGAAATATCCGCTTCAATTCTGGGAATATCAATCGGTCTGAATTTCGCCGGATCATCCTTCACCGCTATCTTAGTCTTTGCCAAAGATAAAATCAAATCCAAAATCTCTTTGATTTGAACCGCTTTCCCGCTTCCTACATTATAGACCTCACCGTCTATCCCTTTTTCAGCAAGAAGCACATAAGCCCTAACAACGTCTCTAACATCTGAAAAATCCCTGTAAGAACTGAGATTCCCAATAGAAATCAAAGGACTTCGTTCTCCCCGTTCAATACAAGCCACTTGATTACACAAATCCGCTACCACAAATCGCACTGACTGACGGGGACCAATGTGATTAAAAGAACGTGTCATAGAAATGTGTAATCCGTATGCTTGCACATAAATGCGCGCAAGTTGCTCTTGTGTAAATTTTGTCAGAGCATAAATATTTTTCGGCTCAGGTACAACTTCTTCGTTCACAGCGTTACTGTAATCTATATCCCCGTATTCTTCACTTGAACCAATTGCCAATACTTTTGCGGACAGACATTTAGCTCTTACTGCTTCAAAAAGATTAATTGCTCCGATAATATTCACATTTGCGGTTAATTGCGGCTTGCTCCAAGATACTTGAACAGAGCTCTGTGCTGCAAGGTGAAAAATAACGTCAGGTTTTATTTTGTCAAGTAAACTGCAAATTGCTGCAAAATCGAATAAATCCAAATTATAAACCTTGACGTCAGATTGAATATTTTCATAAGGCAGTTTCGTTGCGTAAACGTCAAAATTTTTTTCATTTAAGATGTCGATTAAGTATCCTCCTACAAACCCTGCCGCACCGATAATCAATGCCTTCATTTATTTTGCCTGCCGAAGCAAAAGTTCTTTCTTTGCAAGTTCTAAATCGTGTTTCGCCATAATTTCGCAAAGTCGTTCATAACTCGTCTTTTGAGGATTCCAACCAAGAACCGCCTTTGCCTTAGAGGGATCGCCCCATAAATTCACCACATCAGTTGGTCTGAACCATTCCTCGTTTACACAAACAAGCATTTTACCCGTCTTCTTGTCATAACCTTTCTCTTCCACCCCACTACCTTTCCATTCAAGATCAATTCCAACGTATTTGAATGCAAGAGTAGTGAAATCTCTAACGGTGTGTTGAATACCTGTTGCAATTACAAAATCATCTGGTTCACGATGTTGAAGAATCAGCCACATACATTCAACATAATCTTTTGCGTATCCCCAATCCCGTAAACTGTCCAAATTCCCCAACTCTAAATGATCCTGCAATCCGCACGCGATTCTCGCGGCAGCAAGAGTAATCTTTCGCGTAACAAAGTTTTCCCCTCTTCTTTCCGACTCATGATTAAATAAAATACCATTAGAAGCAAAAATTCCATACGCCTCTCTGTATTCTCTCATCATCCAGAAACCGTATTGTTTCGCTACCGCATAAGGCGAGTAAGGATGGAAGGGCGTATTCTCGTTCTGAGGGCATTCTTCAACTTTGCCATAAAGTTCCGATGTAGATGCCTGATAAACTTTTGTCTTTTTATCCAATCCTAAAATATGAATTGCGTCAAGAATTCTCAAAACCCCCAACGCATCAACATTGCCCGTATATTCAGCGGCGGCAAAACTAACCTGTACATGCGATTGAGCAGCCAAATTGTATATTTCGTCAGGCTCCACTTCCTTTATGATTCTAATGATACTCGTCGAATCAGATAAATCACCTTCGTGAAGTTTAACTTCGTTTTTGGCTAAAAGATGATCTATTCTTTGAGTTGTAGACACTGAAGCGCGACGGACGATACCGTGCACTTCGTATCCTTTTTCAAGTAAAAACTCAGCCAAATAACTTCCGTCTTGCCCTGTAATTCCCGTAATAAGTGCTTTTTTCATACCAATTCCCTTTTCAATATATTTAAGTTTTTTTCGAATTTTTCTAACGTAAAATAATCTAAAACGCGAGCCCTTGCAGAAGCTCCAAACTGTTCACGCTTTAATGGATCATGAGAAAACGCTTGAATGGCTTCAGCAAACTTTTCACTATTCCCATTCTCCACTTCAATCCCCGTAACTCCATTTATCGAAACATAATTAACTCCGCTACCTTTGATTGTAAACGTCACAGACGGCTTTGCAAAATACATGGCCTCTGCAAGAGCAAGACCAAACGCCTCATTCTTAGTTATAGATGGAAAACAATAAACATCACACGACATCATATACGCTTTCATTTCATCGTCTGATAATCGCCCCAAAAATTCAACTTTGGTATCATTTTTCGCTAACCTTTTCAATTTTGACGTGAGCATACCCTCTCCCGCCAGATAAATCTTAAATTTATCATCAAGAAACGAAGAAGCTTTTATTAAATATTCATATCCTTTATATTTCACATGTCTGCCTATCGCAAAACAAATAACTTTTCCTTCGTTTCGACTACGAATTAATTCACTTTTCTTAATAATACTGGCTGACACCTTTAGTCTTTTCTCATTGATACAACTAGGAATCACGACACACTTAGCTTTATAACGAGATAAAAACGGACTGCACTCTAAATAATTTGGCGACGTGGCTATCACTTTGTTTGCTCTTTTCAGAAGCCTTTCCGTTTGACCCTCAAATAATTTTCCTAAAATTTTCTGTCTGGTAATATCTAAATGCCACCAAATCATAAGTTTTGTCTTGTGATTTTTCTTTAAATATTTCAAAAGATAATGCGCTTCAAATGGATTCGGATAATGAAAAATCACTAAATCCGGATTCATGGATTTTAATTCATTTTTGAGTATCCTATTAAAATTAAAAGAGACTGCTTGAGAAGCAACTTTTAATGCAACGGCACATCGAAAAACATCAACACCATCAACTTGATCACGCCGATTTCCTTTTTCATGATTGAAACAAATAATCCTATGTTCATCATCTTTTAAAGAGTCTATTATGTCCCTTGTAGTTTGCTCAATTCCTCCGATATGAGGATGCATATAATTTGTAATGTGTAAAATCTTCACTCTTGTTTTCCAAAAAATCTTTCTTCAAGCATTAAGCAAAGGCAATGATATATGGGCAAATGAAGTTCTTGAATCATAAAAGTCTCTGTCTCCGGAACCTTAATTGCAACATCAGCAACACCAGCAAGTTCGCCGCCTTTTGCACCCGTTAAACAAATAACGCTCATATCCATTGCTTTTGCAACAACAACTGCATTCATTACGTTTTTAGAATTTCCTGATGTAGAAATCCCCAAAAGCACATCACTCTTTTTCCCGTACCCGTAAACCTGTTGGGCATAAACAAGCAGTCCGCCGTTTTCAACGTCGTTAATAAAAGCGGTATTCAATCCCTGATGCCCCGCCAATGCAATCGTGGGGAGCCCGCCCTGCAATTTATCAGCAATCTCTTCCCCCCTTTTTTCATCTATTTCTTTTAACTTTTCCGCAAATTCCGGCGAACATTTTCTCGGAAGTTTAAAACCCTTCATGAGCTCTCCGACGATATGTTCACTGTCTGCACAGCTTCCGCCGTTTCCCGCTATAAGAAGTTTATTTCCGCTCGCGAAGCATCTTTCTAAGACGCAATACGCTTTTTCAATATCCTCTTTACAAGATTCCAAAATAGGATATCTCAATATCAGTTGCTTCAAATAATCCATCGCAAACCTCTATCCGAAAATTTTCTTGATACAATCCAACAAATCTTTTCCGCAAACATCAGCATTAAGATTGTCTCCGATAAATGCAGTTTTACACCCCGCATTTCGACCGCATAAAATATCGTTTTCGCTATCGCCGATCATATACGATTTCGTCAAGTCAATATTAAAGCATTCCGCCGCCCGCAATAGCATTCCCGATTTGGGCTTTCGGCAATTGCAATCGATTTTGTATTCCGGCCGTTCGCCCGCATAACCTTTATCCGGATGGTGGGGACAGTAATATATCCCATCGAGATAAGCACCTTCCGTCCCCAAAAGCGTTTCCATTTTATTATGAATTTCGCGCAATTCCGAAAAACTGACTTCACCGCGAGCAATGACCGGCTGATTGGATACGACGATTGCGAGATATCCACTCTCGTTAACTCTTTTAATTGCTTCCGCAACACCGTCTAACAACTTAAAATCGTTGATATTGCGCAAAAAGCCCACATATTCGTTGATCGTTCCGTCCCTGTCTAAAAAGATTGCCTTCTGCTTGTTCGTTAAATTTTTTGCGCTAACTTTGCCCGATTGAATATCTTCTATAACCGAATAATAGCGTTCGGGTGTACCCATATCCTTCACATATTCGGGCGAATCGTAAACATACATTTCCCCTTTGGGAATTAACAGTTTCAAAACGTCCCTGTCTAGATCCAATTTTCTGAGTTCCGTAAACGAATCCAAAATTCTATGAGACATAAAATGCAATCCTGCATTGACGCGATTTCTATACCAAAGACGCTTGTCCTCTTTATGCAACCAATCCGTGACCTTTCCGTTCTCGTCGGCTACAATAATACCACTGTCATACGGGTGAGAATTTGGATGCGTAAACAACGTAACCTTACCGCCGTACTTTTTATGTGCCGCATAAAACTTTTTAATATCGATATCAAAAATCAAATCACCGCATAGGAGTAAAAAATCATCCGAGATTTCTTCCTTCAAAAGATATAATGCACCTGCTGTTCCAAGCGGCTCACTCTCTTCAATATATTTAATTCGAATACCGAAGTTTTTTCCGTCAGCAAAATAATTTTTAATAACGTGACCAAGGTGCCCAATTACCAAAACAAAGTCTTTCACCCCTTGCCGTGCAAGCGCTTCAATTTGATATTGTAATATCGGTTTTCCTAAAACGGAAATCATGGGCTTAGGTATTTCCGAATTTATTTCTTGTATTCGGGTACCCTTTCCACCCGCCATGATTACCGCCACCATTTTTACTCCTCAGTGCTGGAATATACGTCAAACGCTTCCGGCGTGTAATAGATAACCCGCGTGCCCTGTCTTTCAAATTGAAACGGCACTTCCATCAAGTCCGAAAGCACATTCCGAACAGCCGACTGATTTTCAGGGCGCACATAAAACAACAAAAAGCCACCGCCGCCTGCACCGAGAAGCTTACCGCCAAGAGCACCCGCAGCAATACCTTTATTATAATACTCGTCAATTAAATCGGTTGTAATACTTCCGCCTGTCTGCCTCTTTAATTTCCACTCCTCACCCAACAATTCGCCGAACCTATCCAAACTCGTCGTACTGTTTTCCAAAATGCCCTGAGCCTTATCAACCAAATCAAGCATAGAAAACAGCTGTTTCTTTTTTTCTTGCAACGTAACTATTGTTGTTTTTTGTATTTCGGAAGAATTACGGGTAAACCCTGTAAAAAACAGCATAAAGTTTTCGTTTAATTGTTTTTTTCTTTCGGGATTAATAATAATCGGATTAACATGATACCCGCGGCTGTCGAAATCTATTCGGTTTAAGTTTCCGAAAGAAGCAGCAATTTGATCCTGCCAACCGCCAGCTTCGTTGCATAGGTTCCTTTCAAGATAAATTGCATCGTCTGCAAGCTCTTTTTTTGAACGATATTTTCCTTTAAGGCAATAAAACGCATTCAAAAGTCCAACGGCAAACGTGCTTGATGTACCCAACCCCGTTCTTGCAGGCAAGTCCGCATCGTACGAAATATGCAATTCTTTCATATCAAGCATTTTCATGGCATTACGAACCATGGGATGCTCTATATCATCAATTTTTTTAACCCTTTCCGTCTTTGCATAAATCAATTCGCTGGAATAGTCAAAAAAACGAGGCAAGTGCCTTACTGTTACATACACATATTTATCGAAAGAAGTGGAAATAACCGCACCGCGATGTTCCTTGAAAAACTGCGGCATATCGGTTCCGCCACCGAAAAAACTCATTCTAAAAGGCGTTTTTGTAATTATCATAAGTATTCCCTTTAAATTTCATGATTCCTTATAATAAAGCATACAATACGACATTCTTATATCTAAATTGTATTATAACACTTTGAAAACCGCATTGCAAGTATTTTATAGTAATTTTTTTATATGACTGCTTGTTAAGGATTTAAGCGAAATAATATCCCTGCGGAAAACCAAGCCCCGAATAAACCTCCCGTTTCTTTTTTGTGTAAAAGCGTGCACGGCTCTCCGCAGGGACACAAACCGTCATGGTGTTATTATACCACTTACGGGCGCCATCGCCGCCCCCATATTGTTGACATCTGTGATTCCATAATCAACAACCTTCCCAAGCGTCGCCGCCGTGATTTTGATCCCTTCCCCCTCGCACGCCACGAGCGCGCTTCCAGCGCCTGTCACCGTCCATTGCGATTGGGGCGGACGTGTCGTACCAAGCTCCAACGGATAACGGTACTGCCGTTCCGCGGAAGCAAAGTGACTTCCCGTCGCCGCGACCACCCTTCTTCTGTAACCCCCGTCGGTAAATGCCGCCGCAACCGCAAGACTCTCTGCCATAGTAGAGCAAGCGCCGTAAACCCCCAAAAAGGGAATGGAGAAATCGCGTGCGGCAAAGCTCGCGGAAATAATCTGATTGAGCAGATCGCCCGATACGATCATGTCCACGTCCTCGCGTTTGAGTCCTGCATTCTTAATCGCTCCGTCGATTACGGTAGAGAGCATTTTACATTCCGCTTTTTCAAACGTAGATTCGCCGAACATATCGTCCGCGAGCGCCGTTTCGACGTAGCGCCCGATTGCCCCCACGCACTCCTTTGTCCCCGCCACCGTACTGACCGAAATAATTCTCGGCTTTTTCTTAAAATAAACCGTTTGATTTCCCATAACTGTTTCTTATATCAGTATCCCGATTTATTGGAAAATTATGTAACGCAAAAAAATAAGAGCATTTTCCTGTAATAAACCGTAAAAAAAGTTGACAGTATCCATGCGACATGCTACAATAGAGTCACAAAAAGGTGAAAGAAATGTACAACGATTGTTTTTGCAACTGCAATTCGATGTGCATGTGTAACGAGTTTTAACGTTACACAGGTCTTTTTTATTGATAATTTAAATTCAAAAACCTGTGTGTAAAAGTGCATACAGGTTTTCTTTTGCGAGTTTAAACCCGTATGCGCAAAGGATACGGTTTTTGATTTGCAAAGGAGGTCACGGATGAAACTTTTCTCAGAGCGAATGTGCGGAGCATAGTTTTTTCACACATAACGTTAAAGGAGATAAATAATGTGTAACGAAAGCAGCGGCGCATTCCCAGAACAGCCTGCTCCTCAAACGAACGGGGAGCACAAAGCGGACGACGTCGTGATCGAAATCAAAGATCTGAATAAATCGTTCAAAAGCAAAGAAGGTGAAATCAACGCACTCTCTTCAATCGGACTTACCGTAAAACGGGGCGAAATCGTAGGGATCATCGGATTTTCGGGTGCGGGAAAATCTACGCTCGTTCGCTGCATCAATGCGCTCGAACGTCCGGACAGCGGCTCCATTGAAGTAAACGGGGAAAACGTTTGCGCACTCAAAGGCAAAAAGCTCTTGGATCTTCGCAGAAACGTGGGCATGATTTTCCAGAATTTCAACCTTCTTCAACAAAAGACGGTTCTTAAAAACGTACTGTTCCCCCTCGAAGTTGCAGGCGTAAAAAAGGCGGAAGCATTGGAGCGGGCAATGAAGCTTCTTGAAGAAGTCAATCTCTCGGACAAATGCAAAGCCTACCCCTCCCAACTTTCGGGCGGACAAAAACAGCGAGTCGCGATCGCGCGTGCGTTGGCGCTCAATCCGCAAGTACTTTTGTGCGACGAGGCGACGAGCGCGCTCGATCCCGAAACAACGGGACAGATTCTCGAACTTATCCGCAAATTCAACGAAAAATACAACTTGACAGTCGTCGTCATATCCCATCAGCTTGCCGTCGTCAAGAGCGTTTGCAATCGCGTAGCGGTCATCGACAAGGGCAAAATATGCGAAACGGGTACCGTGGACGAGGTATTTACGAACCCCTCATCAGATGCGGCGAAACGGCTTTTGGCTTTTGAAGGAGGCACGTTATGACGCCTGAACTTTGGCGGGATATAGGGATCGGGCTTTGGGAAACACTGTATTCTTCCGTTCTCGCAACCTTATTTTCATTTCTGTTGGGGCTTCCTCTCGGTATTATCCTTGCAATCACCGATCGGGGCGGCTTAAAACAGAACCTTATCATCAACAAGATACTCGGGTTTATCGTAAACGTTTTAAGAAGCGTGCCCTTCCTTATTCTGTTCGTCACGGTTATACCGTTCACAAGATTTTTAGTCGGTACGAGCATCGGCGCGGTTGCAACTGTCGTTCCCCTTACAATTGCGGCGACCCCTTTCGTATCCCGTCTCGTTGAAACCTCCGTGAAGGAAGTGGATGCGGGCGTTATAGAAGCGGCACAGGCATGCGGAACTTCCACCTTCAAAATTATTTGGAAGGCAGTACTTCCGGAAGCAATCCCCTCTCTCTTCTCAAACGCGGCAATCGCGTTTGTCACGGTAGTAGGCTATTCCGCAATGGCGGGCTTCTGCGGAGGCGGCGGACTCGGTACCCTTGCGATCAACTACGGTTATTACCGCGGAAATACGACGGTCATGCTCGTCACGGTAGCAGTCATCGTCGTTATCGTACAAATTTTTCAGGAACTTGGATTATGGCTTGCCAAGACGCGCGACAGACGTAAAAAAGCCAAATCGAAATAAAAAATTTTTAGGAGAAATAATTATGAAAAAAATATTTAAAGGATTCGTTACTCTCGCACTCTGCGCAACACTCGGCGTCGCCGCAACCTCGTTTGCTTCCTGCGGCGACCCTAACACAATTACAATAGGCGCAAGCCCTACGCCGCATGCGGAAATTCTGAAAGAAGCCGTTGCCGAGGAACTTAAAAAAGACGGTTATAAACTAAAAGTCGTTGAATATCTCGATTACGTACAACCCAATAACGCACTCGAAGCGGGCGACCTAGATGCAAACTATTTCCAACATAATATCTACTTGAAGGACTTTAACGAAACGCATAATACACACCTGACGGCAGTGGCAAACGTACATTACGAAGCGTTCGGTATCTACCGCGGCAAATATTCGGAAGGTGAACTTTCCGATATACCCAACAATGCCAAGGTACTCGTTCCCAATGACGGCACCAACGAAGCGCGCGCCCTTTTCCTTTTGCAAGCCGCGAATCTCATTACCCTTAAAGAAGGCGTAACTTACAGCAAAGCAACGAAAAACGATATTGAATCCAACCCCAAGAATTTACAAATTACGGAAATCGAATCGGCGCAAATTCCCATCTCTCTTTCCGATGCAGCCATCGGCGTTGTAAACGGAAACTATGCGCTTCAACACAACCTTTCCGCCGCCATTCAGTATGAAAACATCCCCGAGACCGAGCAGGAGCAATATGTAAACGTTGTCGCAGTGAAAAGTGGAAACGAAGAGAGTGAGAAAACGAAAGCTCTTAAAAAGGCAATTCTCAGCGACGCCGTCAAAACCTACATTCAACAAAAGTATAACGGCTCTGTCATCTGCGTATTCTAAAAAACAAACGAAAAAACCGTCGGGCAAAATTGTCCGACGGTTTTTTAATATGGTCTTTTAATATTCAGCGGTATTTTTCAATATCTTATTTATCCTCGTTCTTTTTGTCAGCGTTTGCGGCAATTTTCCCGCCTACCACGCCTGCAAGCAACGACGCAATATCAATGCCTGTAGATTCTTTAACGCCCTCCACGACCTGATTTGCACTGTTCATAACATCCTTTACGATCTTAGCGGAGTTACCGTCGCCGTACATAATGATTTTGTCCGTTTTTGTTAAAGGCTCCGCTGCGTTCTTAACTACCTCGGGAAGAGCCGCAAGATACATTTCGAGAACGGAAGCCTCGCCCATCTTCTTTTGCGCTTCGGCTTTCTTTTCGATTGCCTCCGCCTCCGCAAGCCCCTTGGCGCGGATACCCTTTGCCTCCTGCTCCATTGCGTATCTTAAAGCTTCCGCCTCCGCTTTTTGCGCCTCCGCCTTCTTCATGGCTTCGTACGCCATAGCCTCCGCATCTCTCTGGCGTCTTGCAAGCTCCGCCTCCGCTTCCTTGGCGATCTTGTAATTTACGGCGTCCGCCTGCTTTCTGATCTCCGCGTCAAGACGACGCTCTTTTATCGCTATTTCTTTTTCGGCAAGCTCGGCTTCCTTTTCCCTTCTCGCAATATCTGCGTTTGCCTTGGTGATCTCGATCGTTTTACGCTGACTTTCCTGTTGGATTGCATATGCGGCGTCCGCTTCCGCGCGCTTTGTATCCGCCATGACCTTCATGTCCGCCTCTTGCACGGCGAGGGCGGCGTTCTGTTCTGCAATGCGCTTTTGCGATTCCACTTTTACCGCATTGGCTTCCTGCTCCGCATTTGCGGTGGCGATCGCAATATCGCGTTGCGCATTCGCTTTGGCAATCTGCGCGTTTTTACGAATTTGCTCTACGTTATCGATACCCATGTTCTCGATCGTTCCGGCATTGTCTTTAAAGTTCTGAATATTGAAGTTTACCACTTCTATACCCAGCTTTTCCATATCGGGGACGACGTTTTCGGTTATCTTTTTAGCAACGCCCTGTCTGTCCTGCACCATTTCTTTTAAGCCGACGGAGCCGACGATCTCACGCATATTGCCTTCCAACACCTGCGTAACAAGACTGATGAGTTCGGCCTGCTTCATCCCGAGAAGCGATTCCGCCGCCTTCTTCAAAAGATCGGGATTGGACGAAACTTTGATATTGGCAACGCCGTCAACGTTTACGTTGATAAACTCGTTAGTGGGAACGGCTTCACTCGTCTTGACGTCAACCTGCATAACGCGAAGAGAGATTTTATCAACGCGTTCGAAAAAGGGAATACGAAATCCTGCACGCCCAATTAAAATTTTACGGCGAAAGGGTCCCGAAATAATATATGCCGTATCGGGCGGTGCCTTTAAATAGCCTATCGCAAAAAATATCACTAACAAAACAACTAAGATTACGGCACCGATAGTTAGTCCCATTACAAGGGGTGACAAGATGAATACCTCCAAAAAATAATTATCATAATATATTATACCACAACCGACATTTTTCGTCAATATACGAACTCAAAGTTGTTTGTAGATTTTTGAAAACTAACAGTAGTGAGTTTACGGCGTGTGCTTGTTGCGACACAGTTTTATGGATACTCAAAATGTATGGGTATTAGGCATAATAAAAGCGTATGAGCGGGTCAAAACTCATACGCTTAATCGTTTTATTGGAATTTGTAACGCAGTACGGACATAATATCCACTTTGTAGACGATATCTATCATGCGCGTTTCTTCCTCGCTTTCGGGCAAGCCGCCGATTACAATGCGGTCTATGAGTTCGTAACACATCTCTCTCGTGAGTTCGGGCGCATTGAGATATTTCTTTATATCCCGTATAAAATCGTCTGCGCTTTGCTGTTTGCTCTCCGTTTCAGTAAGCCGTGTTTCAAGCTCGGTTATTTCTTCGGCAAGCGTCTTTTTCTCGTCCGAATATTTCCGTATAAACTCCACGCAGATATCTTCCGGCATTTTGCCTTTCATTCTATCCTCGTAAGCGATTTGCATAAGACGGGAAAGTTCTTCGATACGTTTCTACTTTCCCTGTAATTCCTTCTTTGTGGATTTAACCGCTTTATCCGCAAGCTCGGCGTTATGACGGATAAACTCCTCGCGGATTGCTTTTTCGTCTAATACAATGCGTTGCGCCATTTCCCGTATATCGCCGAGGATGATTTCTTCCAATACCTTTGCGGAAATATAATGCGAAAAACACATGTGCTTTCCGTAACGGGAATAATATCCGCAATTAAAGTAATAACTGAGCGATCCTTTTTTCGTTCTATGCGCAGCCAATTTCAGTTTCTGCCCGCAATCGGCGCAGAATAGAAAACCGGACAGCGGATGCGTATATCCTTGCTTGGTGGTCTTTCCGTTTGACACGGACTTCATGCGCGCGTGAACTTTATCCCAAAGCTCCTGTGAAATAATCGGCTCGTGCGTGTTGTAAATAATCGTCCATTCGCTTTCATCTTTTCTAAAACGCTTTTTATTCTTGTAAGATAGCGACGTCCACCGAAGCTGCGGCATATGCCCGATATAAATGATATTATGGAGCATATCCCGCACTACGCTTGAATGCCATATGTTAAGGGCATTGGGCTTGCTTTTTTGTCCGTATTTCTCATAGGCATATACGGCGGGCGACGGAATACCCTCTTCGGTGAAAATCTCGGCAATTTTTCTCGGACTTATCCCCGAAGCATACATCTCGAATATCTGTCTAACTACGGGCGCTGTTTCCTCGTCAATAATAGGCGCCCGCTTTTTATCCGTTCCCATAATATATCCGTAAATGACTTTTTTCGCGGTATATATCCCTTCTGCGGCGTTGGCTCTTTTAACCGCTCGTATCTTTTTGCTTGTATTCGCCGCGTGCCACTCGTTGAAAAGATTGACAATCGGCATCATTTCCATGGCGTTGCTTTCACGGTTGGAAGTGTCTACGTTGTCTTGGATAGCAATAAAGCGTATTCCGAACGCGGGAAACACATAATCCAAATACTGCCCGACCTCGATATAATTTCTGCCGAAACGGGATAAATCCTTAACAATGATAGTATTGATAACGCCCGTTTTGGCGTCGTCCAAAAGCCGTTGCACTTCGGGACGGTCGAAGGTCGTGCCCGAAACGCCGTCGTCTATGTATTCGTCATGGATTTCAAAGCCGTTGTCCTCGGCATACTTCCGCAAAACACGTCGCTGGTTCTCGATAGACAGCGATTCGCCTTGGCGTTCGTCCTCTTGGGAAAGTCTGAAATACAATCCTGCAATATAGTTTTTCGTTTTCATGTTCTCACCCCGCGTCCTTCATGTAAGACTGTTTGACTGCAAGCCGTTCCATAGTCTTCTCGAAATCCTGTCCGCCACGGAAATATCTGCGGACAAAATAGGATTTCCCGCCGACGCTTCTCCGTTTGCTGATAGACGGGGAAAAGAGATAGCAATTTTCCTCGTACTCCTCGATACTGCCGTAAGTTTCACGTTGTTTTGTTGTTTTCAATTCAATTACTCCTTTTTAATATTTTTTTGTTTGTCTTTCGGCAAGGACGAAACAAAACGGAAACGCATAGGCTTACTGTTCCGAATTTTTCCGTTCGCTTTCCGTCAAGGGCAACGAAGTTGCTCTGTACTACCCTTGACGGAAAGTGCGTTTTCGTTTAAGCTCCGCAGACGAAAGACAAAAGTTTTCGGTTAGTTGCATTTCGGCATTTGAGCGATAACTTCGGGACTAACCGTTCCCAAGATTTCACCGTTCGTAATACAAGTAAAGTTCGAGAATAGAATGTACTTATTTTCGTACTCGTCGTCCAAGTGATAGGGACAGAGAATATCCTCGTCTAAAATATCCGCCACGAGATACGTTTTCAAGCCCCGCGAATAAACGACCTTCTCATCGCTTTTCGATAGGTATTTCAGCATATAGTTCACGCTGTCCGAAACAGACCTGTTGCAAACGATAGCGTCAAAATCACTTCTTCCAAACCGCTCATTGAAAAAGCTGTTCTGTACGCTCTTTTCCCATTTGCGCCTTTTGGTGCTGTAATCGTTGTGTTCTTCCAATTCTCCAACCATAGCACCTTGCGGTATGTGCATAAGCGCATGGAAGTGTAACCGCTTCCCAAGTTCGCCCCGTTCCCATACGCCGATATACCGCCAACCTTTACGGTTAGAAAGATGATACAAACAGTTCATAAGTTGTTTCCTAAAAGTTTCTTCCGTATGTTTTTCCGAATCGAAAATAAACGTTACAAAATAATCCCACGCTTGCAGATACGCCCGCCGTATCATGCGCTTATACCGTTCCCAATGGTTACGGCTCAACCTGTTGAAGTGTTCTTCTACAAACTCGCTTGCCTGTTCTTCGTTCTCAAATAACGGCGTAAATTCCTTGATAAGCGTTTCCTTCCGCTTTCGTCGTTTGCCTTTGGCTTTCTTAAACGCCTGCTCGAACTCGGCGACGGTTTCGTTCTCATTCGGCTTTGCCCGTATCTTATTACCGCGTTTCCGATACGGTTTTTCCGTGTGGGGAATGGCGATCAATTGGCTACCGTCGAAATAGACTTTTGCGCCGATTAAATTGCCTGTGCTTTGTGTGTTGTTTCCCTGCAAATTTCTTTCCTCCGATGAAAAAATTTGCACGAAAAAAGGCGGTGTACAAAATCTTACGAGAACCTAATCTCATAAAACTTTGTACACCGCCCGTTGAATAAGAGTGTAGTCTTAACTACACTTCTCTCTTATCAAAACGCAACGCTGCACCTTTTCTGTGTTGGGGGTGAACCTGCTTTTCGCTCAATCGCTACTTTGCTCTACTCTAATTCCGGTCTGCTGTTTTAGCTGTTACAATAGATTTCCTATTGACACAGTTCTGCTATGAAATTGTTACGCACTTTTATCGTGCTTGCTTATTATATACACAAAAAATTAGATTGTCAAACGTTAAAGGTGTATTTCGGGGGAACTTTACGGGAACATTTTCGGTAATTACTGGAACAAAAACGGAAGTAAAAGGCAACGGCGGACAACTCAATCCCATAAAAAGAATATACAACTCTCCACATAAAAGCATAAGAAGATGAACGTGCCGCCGCGAGGAGAACGGGCGGATCGCCAAGCGGATTAGCGGCGACCGCCCGTCCTTGTCGGCGTTCAGTTCTTGCTTTTTTGAGTTGTTTTCTTTTTCAGGCGTGAGCTTGTCCGCGGCGGCGCGAAGCGCCGCCGCGCTCGTCATAGACAAGCTCACGCCTAACTGCCATTGAGATTTGAACCTGTCGTCTTCAACGAAAAACGATGCCTCAATTCGCTCATCAAACTGAATGTTTCTTCCGTCCAGCTCTGTTTCACGCGCGGGATCGTGGGGCCGTAGGGATTGAAAAAGCGCACAACGAGTAGTTCTCCCCGCCGTGCAAAACGGCGTAAATCCGCCCGTGTGCAAAATTGCGTGCCTGCCATTCACCTATATGTCGGTGATATAATCGCTGCCGTTGAAACACAAAAGCGCACCCCCGTATTGCAACCCAACTTGATTCACTCATCCCCGTCGTCATAGTAGAACTCCCACTCAATCTTGAGAGGACTCCACTTGTTTCTTTGGAATTGAGGTCTTGGATATTTATTTCTTTGCAACATTTTATTCACTCTCCGTTTTTTCGTTTTCATTATTGTCAGAAACTTATTTACTCGTATCTAACGCAATCCGAAAAATATTTTTTCCTTTTTTCGGGGCGCGGAATTTTTCCGCAAGAGTAGGTCCGCATGAATTTGTGCCCACTCCGCTCATGGCAACATCGAGATTGATATACGTTTTATCCGATTTCGGCAATTCGAAATCGTGTGCCGTGTGCAAGAGCGTTTCGGTAGAATACGGACAGACGTTGAATGAAAACGGTTGCTTTGCCGTAATCTCCATACCGCCGATTTTAAGACGGGTCGAAGCAAAATGACTTCCGCTCTCCTGCGGCTTTATATAATGACCGTAGTTTGCTTTCACAGTCGAACGGTACGTCCCGTATTCGCTTGCCATATGCTTATCGATATAGCTCTCCGTTTCTCCGTAGCCGTCATACTCGAAAGGTAAATCCGCTCTATTAACTGCAAATTCCAAACCGATTCGGGGAAGATAGGTAATATAATCCGCCACCTCATATAAAAACGCAATATCCGCGCCGCCGTCGAACGGTTCGATTTTAAGCGTAAACTTCATGATCGGCTCAAAGGTGTTCTTTACGATTTTTCCGTAATACTCTATTCCGCCGTTTGGCAAAGCTTTACTTTCATAAATTTCCTGCGTAAAACCCTCAAACCGCGTCCATTCTCCTTTTACAAACATATCGTTATCGGAATAAGCACGCAGAACCTGAACGCTCATCGGCACAGCAAATTTTAAATCTCCGATTTGTTCGATTCGTCCCTTTCTATCCGCAATCACCTTTACGGGATTCTTTTCCGTTAATTTTTTAAGCGGTTGTACTTTGGGAGAAATAAACTTTTTTTCCCGCTTTCCGCCGTATACGGCTTTCAGCTCCAAAAGATTACTCTTAATCCTGCGGTCAGGCGCAACAAGTCCGTCCACGCAGAAATTGCCGTCGTGTTCCGTTTCCCCGAAGTCGCCGCCGTATAAGAATCCATTCTCTCCCTTTATAGCATGATCGCACCACTCCCAAATAAACCCGCCCATAAAGCGTTCACTCGAATCGATTTTATTCCAATAATCGTTCAGATCGCCGTTACTGTTTCCCATTGCATGAGAATACTCGCATAACACGTACGGACGCATTTCCTTTTCGTCTTTAAGGTATTCATCGAAAAACTCCACGGGCGCATACATTCTGCTTACGATATCGATTGCGTCCGTATAATACTTGATCTTCTCCGCGTTTACGATTCCCTCGTAATGCACGGGGCGGGAATCGCGGGCGCGGATATAGTCCGCTCCCTTATCAAACATTTTGCCGTAGCTGCTCTCGTTGCCGAGCGACCATATGATAACGCAAGTCTTATTCTTATCCCGTTCGTACAGGTTGATTTCACGATCTGTTACGCCTTCGTCAAACGTTCCGTTATCCGCATACCTCTCCCACAACGCCATATCGTAACCGCCCTGCGATGCCGCTACCCCATGCGTCTCTACGTCAGCCTCGTCCATGACGTAAAAGCCCATAACGTCGCAAAGCTCGTAAAACTGAGGCATGTCGGGATAGTGGCTCGTTCTGATCGCGTTCACGTTCGCCCACTTCATGAGTTCTAAATCTTTAACGGTATCTTCCACCGTTACGGTTGCGCCCGTTTCGGGGTTCGATTCATGTCGGTTCACGCCTTTGAGCTTAATATGTGTGCCGTTGATTTTGAAAATACCGTTTTCGATCGAAACCCGCCTTACGCCGACCCTTTGTAGTATCTTCTCGCCGTTGGCGGAAAGAATCACGCCATATAGGTGCGGCATTTCCGCAGTCCACGGAATCGCGTTTTTTATGATTACCGTCTTTTTCTCCTGCGGCGCAAGCTCACCCTCTTCCCCGTTCACGGAATAATGAAACGGAATTCCACTGAAATTATGTATCGTAATAAACCCGTCTTTCCCGTTAAAATCGCTCTCGATTTTGAAATCTATAATATGCTCTTGCGGACGGCGCAAAAGATACACACTACGGAAGATTCCCGTAAACCGAAACTTATCCTGACATTCGAGATAGGAGCCCGCACACCATTTCAGAACGACTGCGTCTATAACGTTCTCCCCCTCTTTCACATAATCTGAAATATCGAACTCGTTCATCGCGTGCGAAATCTGTCCGTAACCGACTTGTTTCCCGTTTACGAATACGTAAAACGCGCTGTCTACCCCCTCGAACACAAGATAGTATTTTTCGGTAATCGAATCGAGATAAAACGTACGGCGGTAATGATAAGTCGGATTCTCGTTCGGCACGTAGGGCGGATCGAACGGAAACGGATAACGCGAATTGATATATTGTATCTGATCGTACCCCTTCAACTGCACGCACGAGGGCACTTCTATTTTTTCAGTGAGATTCTCCTCAATTTCCACGCCGTCCAAGCAGGCATGTTCCTTGATTTGCCATTCGCCGTCCAATGAATAAAGCCTGTCGCTCGCCAGGCGGTCTACGATCCCGTTTTTGAACGGAATCTCCTGTCCGCAGGAAAACGGCACGTAATAACTGCGCGCCTTTTCCGCACCCGTTCTTTGATATTGCAAAAATTCGTTATGATGATCCATTTAATTCTTTCTCTCCGATATTTTACCTTAAAAACTTCCCGACGATGAACCGTCGGGAAGTTCGTCTCTCTTAATTGTTTATAAACCGAATTTTATGAAAACTCACGTTATTTCGATTTCTTTCTGCCAATCAAAAAGATTGTCAACCCTACGCCGCCCACGACGAGCACGCAGCCGACGACGATCAACGCGATCGCCCACCCTTCTAAACCGTTATCGTCCGGCGTAAACGACGTTTGAATTTTCTGCGTCGTAAGAGACACCGTATCCGCCTTTTCGGCAACCGTTTCAAAGCAGTCTTCGACTTCGTTATAGCTCATTTCCGTTTCGCCGTATTTTACGTTCACGATCTCGTAGCCTGCGGCGGCTTCCGCCTTTACTTTCAATACTTCTCCATCATAGACGAACGCGGGCGCGGAAGTAAATTCGCCGTGTTCCGCTTTGTTGTAGCTCACCTTAAAACGCGTCTTATTAGAGAAAACGGCTTTCACTGCGGTGTTTGCTTCGGGGGAAGTCACGGTATATTTTCCGTTCTGTACTGCAGATAACACGTCCTGTCCGTTCACCGTAAATTCGGTCAAAACGCGGTTTCCCTCCGCCGTCAACGTTAAAACGAGTGAATCGGGATTTGAATAATCGAAGGTAACGACCCCGCCCGTTTCCTCGATTTCAACCGACTTTTTGCCGTTCAACTCCATGAGCTTACGCCCGAATCTCTGCCCGAGCGTCACCTCGTCGTTCACGTTAAAATGGGAGTTGTCCGAACCGTTGATTCCGCCGTATTCGTTAACGATGATCAAATCGTTCGTTGCGATCGTGGCAACCTTATTCAGCTTTTGCGCTACGGCGCGCTGCGCCTCGATAAAAGGCGGTACGGCGGGATTGTTGTACTGTTGAAAGGTCGTTGCGATTTCGCCGATCACGAAAGGCATTCCGCTTAAATCGGCTTTCGTAATTTCGGAAAGATCGTTTCGGATATCGCCGATGAACGATTCGAGCGCAGCGGCATACTCTTCGTGATGACCCAGATCGTTTTCCCCCTGCATCCACGCCATGCCTTTTACGACGGGCGTATATCCCTCTTCTTTCAGATGATTGTAGCAGTACTCGAAGTTGTTTAAGAACATGGAGTACAGCCAGCCCGTACCGTTGCTTGACGAGGGCTGTTTCGTAATATCGGGCTCGTAGCCGCTTTCCCAAAGCGATCTTGAAAGCCAGCTGTCCCGTCCCTTTTCAAGCATGGGGGTTCCGCCCACGGCGTATTTGAAAATAAACGCCCTATTGCCGTTGCCATAATAACCGTTCATCGCTTTCGCCATGCCGTACTCGGGTCCGATTTCGTAGTTTCTGTGTCCCAAACCCCGCTTGATCGTATCGGACGAGGTGATTTGATCCGAAAACTCAGCCCCTTCCGCAAGAGAGCGGTGCTCCACTTCGCCCATATAGCCGATATTGTTAAATTCCTCGTTCACGGCGTACATGTGCTTTGACATTCCCGCCGCATTGCTCTGCCCGCCGATGAGATACATCTCGATCGTCTTTGTTTCGTCCGCTTTTGCCTGAACCGCCGCGGGACAGAACGCCGTAGCGGAAGTGAAAGTCGCCGCCGCCAAACCAATGATACCGATTTTCTTAAAAAGATTCATAATTATCTCCCTTGATTTTCATACTCAACGGTAAACACGATCGCGGGCGCGGATTTATCCTTCGTCCGCCAAAGCCTCGTTATCAACGTACCGTCTACCGTAAAACCGTCCTGTTCTTTTGAAACGGGAATATCGAATTCCTCTCCGCCCAAAATACTCTTTGCTGTTACGCTTTTGAGTTTTGCGCCGTCAAAGAGAAACGCCGCTCTGTCCGCAATTCCGAAAAACGCGATCCTTTCGGGATTTCCCGAGACGGAGAACTCGATTTCCCCGCCGACATATCCGCGCTTGCCGCAAACCGTTCTGGGAAGAACCGCCGCCGCATACGCTCCGTTCGGATGGCGGGATAAGGCAACGAACGGCTTGTTTCCGTCTTTTCCCGCTTTGACGAGGGGCAGCGGAGCGTTTCGCGCAACTGAGGCGGGCGCGCCCTGTTCGATCCGGTTTCCGTTCGCCACCCAATACCACGTTTCATCCTTGCGAAAGGTATAGTCGTCGAACAGAATTTCCTCGCCGACAAGCATTTCCCCTCCCACGAAAGGCGGGGCGATTTTCTGCCAATTTATCGTTGCCTCCGCCTCCTGCAAGCGTTCGCTGTCGTCCCATTCGTCAAGACCTATCCCGTACGCCGAGCGCATGATCCCTGCCTGACAGCCGAGCGCCGCCGCAAGATATACTTCGTCCTCCACGTTTAAGTAACCCTTCGCAAACGGCAAAAGATACGCGGCGCGGTCGAGCGTGGTCGCAACGGATAACGGTTGCAAAACGTCGTAGGTGCGAAACACTTCGCTGTATGAAACGGCTTCTTTTGCCAATTCAACCGTTTTGGAATCGCCCGTAAATCTTCCGCGCAAGCCCTCGTCCGTAACGCCGTCCACGCCGTTGAGGGGCGGACAGCAGACGGCGTGTTCCACGACGAGCTCAGGATAGAGTTCCTCCGCCGTTTCGCTTAAAAACTTCCGAAACACGTTATCGTGTTCCGATGTGCCCCAATCGATTTTCAAATAAGTAACGCCCGCCTGTTTGCTCCAAGAAATCCGCTCGCGCCAATATTCTTCGCTCGCCGAAGAAAACGGTTTTTCAAAGTCCTTGCCGCACCGCTGCGCCGCAACCCAGATTCCGATCCCCTTCCAACCGAACGCTTTCGCTTTTTCGTTGAGAATCTTCAACCGTTCGGCGGGCGCTTTGCCCGCGGTCGAGGGAAACCGCTCCTCGTTCGTTTCAAGCGATCCGAACGCGTCTCTTCGGTCGGCGGGATGTACCCCGTAGGGGACGTCCCAGCCGTCGTCGAGCATTAAATATAAATCCTGCCGCGTCCCCTCCCACTTGGAAGCCCAGCCGTTCCCGCCGAACACCTCGTTCTCGTTGATCATGCTGCGGGCGATTTTCGCGCCCTGATCGCCGATAAATTTCGGCTTTTCGTGCTCCGTCTGACGGGAATACCGTTCCGCCAGATAGTTTTGCGTGAGCCACGTGCACCAATAGCCGTACTGCGCGCAACCGTTTGTCTGTTTTTTCATCGATTCTTTTTTCCGTTTTTTTATTTTACGCCAGATTGACCGTCGTGTAGAGCGTCGGGTCGGTTTCGTTTGCAACGCCGCCCGCCGCGATTCCGATTTGAGCAGGCTTGCCGCTCAATCCCGCAAGGGAATAGGAGAGTTTGAAGCAATACCACATTTTGCCCGTCTGTCCGCCGATATCGTACACGACGCCGTTTGCGTCCGTCCAATATTCGAGACCCTCGACGGAATTATCGTTCGTGATACCTGAATGCAACTCGCCCGCGTCCCAATTCGAACCGCCGCCGCGGAACATTCTGTTGTAACTGTTTTCCATACCCGTAATCTTGAAGAGGTTGTTCGTGTTCGCAGTCGTAACGCCCGTATTCACGTTGATAAACATTTCTCTTGGATGCGCGCCTCCCCAAATGTTATCCCAATTCACAACGGAGGGAATATTTTCATTATTGACGGGCACCGCCATGCGCACGTAGATTGCGCTTTCGTCCGCCGCAACCTCGAATTTATAACCGTTCGCCGTCGCCTTGGTTGCATTCGCAAACGCAGCACTCTTATTCGTCAACTTCGTGTAAGTTTCGGGTTTCGTTTCGTTGCTACCTTCGGGATTGAGCGCAAAGCCGATACTCGAAGGCTTTGGTGTCACACCGCCCAAGCCGTACGAAATATATACGTTATACCACATAACGCCCGTCTGTCCCGCCGTATCGTACGCGATCCCGTTCGCGTCCGTCCAGTATTCGAGTCCCTCGACCGAAGTGTTCGTAATATCCGAATGCAGTTCTTCGAACGAAGTCCCCTTCCCTTGGAACATTCTGTTGTAACCGTTCGCCATCGCGGTAATTTTGAATATCTTTCCACCGAACGCGGTGTCGCTTCCGTCAAGATTGACGAATATTTCGTGACGGCAGGAATTGCCATAGATATTATCCCAATTTACAACGGAAGGAACCTGGGACGAATAAACCTTATAGGACAAGCGGACGTAGACGCCGTCGTCCGTCGTGACGATGCGGACTTCGTTGTTACCCGCCACCGTATAGCTGTTCCAGGCGTTTGCAAACACCGCGTTTTTGTCGCCAAGCGTCGTCCACATGGAGGGATCGGTCTCGTGCGAAGTCGCAACGGCAGCGCCTACGCTCACGGACTTTTCGGTTAATCCCGCCGCTTCGTTCGAAACGAAGAAGCAGTACCAAATATCACCGCTCTGCCCGTCGGTATCGTATTTAAGCCCCTGCATATCCACCCAATAATCGAAGCCTGCTATCGGGTTTGCGTTCCAATGGTCGGCGACGACTTCCGTCCATGCGGAGCCGCTTACTTTGAACAGTCTGAAATCCCCGTTCGGGCGGCAGGTGATTTTGAAATCGTTCGCATCGAGCTTTCTATTCGTGCCGTCGAGATTCAGGAACAGGTCTTTGGTAAGATAGCCGGTATCTCCCCACCAATTCGATTCAACAGAAGGGATCTTTCCGCTCGCAGTGACCTTAAAGCGGGCGTACACGCCGTTATCCGCCGTCTTGACCTGCACGGTATACCCGTTCGGCGTGACCGCGCTCCACGCGCTGTCAAATACGGCATTCTTATCTGTGTAAGTACCCGTTGCGTTGACGGGCACGTAGGTGGAAAGACTGTTTTCCGCGCTCTCTCCGCTCACGTAGAAGGAGACCACTTCGGGATTTTTCGTCAACCCGATCTTCTCAAACGCTGCATAGAAGCAGACCAGAATTTTACCCGTCTGTCCCGCCTTGTCGTACTCCAATCCGTTCATATCGATCCAGAAGTCGTAGCCCTTGATCGGATTCGAATTCCAATGGTCGTTCACGACGTCTATAAATTCCGTTCCGTTATGCCGTAACAGTCTGAAATCTCCGTTGGGGCGGAACGTCACCTTGAATTCGTTGCCGTCAAACGCATCCGAACTTGCATCGAAATTGACGATCATATCTTTGCACCAATGATCGCTCCACCAATGATCGCTCGGATTGGCGGAAGGAATCGTTGCGTTATTTACGCTGATCGACTGCCGAATATAAATACCCTCGGAGAGGAGCTTGACGTCGAGCTGCGTATCGCCGACCGTGCGCGTCCACGCCCCGTCAAAGGTCGCGTCGTCACGCGGAGGAAGTTTACTTTCGCCCACGGGCGTATAGCACGAAGGAACGCCCTCCTGCTCCGCCGAAAGGTTAACGCCGATTCCCACTTCTTCGGGGCTTTCCGTCAAACCCGTGACCGCGTTCGAAGCGTAGAAGCAAATCCAGACCTTGCCCGTCTGTCCAGCCTCGTAGTAGGAGAGCCCGTTGAGATCAATCCAGAACTTGAATCCGTCGATCTGATTTCTGTTCCACTGATCCGCCGCCGCGCCGAAAAATTCCCATGCGCTCTTGTCCGCGCTCCGCTTATAGAGCGTGAACTGTCCGCCGATATAATGTGTCACCTTAAAATCGTTCCCGTCGCAGCTCTCGCCACCCTCGCCGCCGAAGTCGACGAAAAGATCGCGGACATAACCGTTGTTCCAGGAACCTTCATGATAGAAATTGTTGCCCGCGGGAACGAAGGGAAGCGTTGCGTTCGTAAAACTCATAGATCGGCGCACGTACACGCCGTCCGCAGTCGGCTTTGCCTGTAACTGCGTTCCGTCGTTCAAAACCGTTTCCCACGCGCCCTCGAACACCGTATTGTCGAACTGCTTTAAGTAGTTCTCCCAATCGTAGGGGTCGGAGACGATCTTGCCCGTTGCGGGATCGTACTGCACGTAGAAGGACGACTCGTCTGTATCGCCGATAAACGGCCAGATACCGACCTGCTTCGGTGCGGCGCTCAATCCGCCCGCCGAATAGGGAATATACGCCATGACCGAATATTCCGAATCCGACGCGTTATATACGCTCTGTTGCGTCACTCCCAGCTTTTTGGAGGAGCCCCAGTCCCCGATCCATTCGTTCGCCTTGGAAACGGCGTAATTTCCCGTCGGGCGAACGACTGCCTGAATTCTGTGCGGATCGGTGTTCGCGCAAGCCCCGTCCGAAGAATCGAGATCGACGGTAACGGACGTGAGCCACCCGTCCGACCACCAATTTTGCGGATCGGCAAGCGGAGGCGTTTCGCCCTTGGTATCGCGCACCGCACGCAAGTAAACTCCGTAATCCGTAAAAATCGTATCAATGCGTTTCATCGCTCCCTCGCGGGGCGTGTAGCTCGTAAATTCGTTGCCTTCGAACACTTCTGCAAGCGTCTGCCGTTTGATGCGCTCGCCTTTGTTATTGAAAAGCGGATAGGCGGTCACGTCGTTGAGTTCAACACCGTCCATGACCGAATTTACCCGTTCGCCCTGATCGAACCACCAATCCTTTAAAGGAGTAATGATGTCCACCTGATTGAAACACATTGCGATCTCGTCGGGCTTTCCCTCCAAATTCAGACTTTTATACGGAATATACAGCTCTTGCGAAAAACTTTTGTCGACGTCGTCGTACAGCGAGACGAAATCGAAATCAACGTAAGAATTCGTCCAACAATAGCCGTCCGTATTATTGTCGTGTCCGAACCATGCCGAAAAACTCCCGTCCACGCCGAGGCGCAATGCAATATCATCCCAATTCGGTTTTCCGTTCTCGCGCGGTCCGTTCAACAGGGGATCGAAAAACACTTCCATTCTGTCGCACTGATCGGGATCGTTTCTGAGCGCGTTATACGTTGTATCCTTTGCCGTCAGAAAGATGCCGAGTCCCCTTTCACCGAACCAAAGCCGAACGGTCGCCCCGTTTGCAATTCCAAAAGAGTGGACGGGCGCGCTTTCCCAGCAAGCCTCGTCGTCAAACCCGTCAACGGTGATTTCCGAAAGCGGCGGGGTATACGGGTCGGCAGGTTCTTTGATTTCGGGATCGTCTATGAACGTGACCCCGCAGCCTGCAAGCGCCGCCGCGCACGCAAGCCCTGTGAATAACGAACAATACTTCCATTTCTTGTTTCTCATATTTTTCTCCCTTATTCCTCGTTAAAGTCCCAAAACGACGATTTCGCTCAGCGCAAGCTCTCCGTCCGTTGCCGATACTTCGATTTTGACCTCGCTGACGGAAACCGCCTTTTCAAGTTCCGCGATCGCAACGCCCGTGGAAAACTGAATAAACTTCACTTTCTGCGTAACTCCCGCGATTGTCACCTTCGCGCTCTCGATGATATTGGCGAACCGATCGACGGAAGAATAGATCATGACCGCCTTGACGGCGCGCTCTTGATCAAACTTCACGTTGACGGTCGCGCTCGTTTTTCCGCACTTCCATTCGTACTTCATGTTGTCCCAGTTGACGACGATACGGTTGTCGTTCAGAAGGGACGCGTCGTTCACGCCGTTCGTTGCGACCACCGTGCCCTCCGGCGCGATATTGTAATAGCCTATCCTCTCTCTCGGATACCAAACGTATTCTGCCGTCGGTCCCGCGCAGACAATTCCGTCGGCGTTGTAAAACACCCTGTCCACGCGGATATTTCTGTCCCACGTAAATTCGGTCGCGTCCACGCAGGTATGGTAAATGATATAGCTGTCTCCCTCGGGCGAGGTCACGAATGCATGGTGCCCCGAACAGGACAGGAACTGAGAATCGGAATCGCTGTACAGGATCCTGCTCTCCTCCGCGTCGGTAAAATCGCCGAGCGGAGACGTTCCTATTTTGCACCCTACCGAATACTCTTTATTGCTGCCCGAAGAGTAAGTCAGGTAGTAGACGCCGTTCGACTTGTGCATATGCGGCGCCTCGGTCACGAAGTGATGCCAGTTAAGAGAAGGACGGACGAGCAATTTCGGCTCGCTCCTGAACTCGAACCCGTGTTCCGAAAGTTCGATCTCAGCGCCGTAGATATGACTCTCGCGCGTTTCGCCGATCAGACTGTCCGTCACGGGGTTGTCGTTCCATTCTCTGGTATAATAGAAATATATCTTTCCGTCGTCGTCCACGAAAACGTCCGCGTCTATAACCGAATAGTCGGGAGCGAACACGAAGCGCTCTCCCTCTTCGGTACGCAAGTCCTCGAAGGGTCCCCACGGATTATCCGCAACCGCTACGCCGACCGCATGGCGGTGATGCGTTTCCCCGAAGGAATCCGTCCAATGACCGTCAACCCTGCCGCCCGTGGAGAACAGATAAAATTTTCCGTCGATCTTCGTGACCTCGGGCGCCCAGAACTGCGTATGCGCCCAGCTGTCGCCGCTCGTCGTATAGCAAGCGCCCAGATCCTCCCAGTTCCACAAATCTTTGGAGCGGTACACGCCGTAACCTCCCCCGTCGATTGGGAACGAGGTCGTGGGATAACAATAATACCACCCGTCCTCGTAGAGAATCGTGGGATCCGCGCCGAGTTCGATCCCCTTTACGGGATTGCCCGTAAAGAGATTGCCCGCGTACGTGCCCTCGCTCAACTGCACGCCTGCGTCGAACATCTTTACTTCGTTGCTCCCGCAACCCGCGAGCGCGGTTGTCATCAATGCGCCCAACGCGAGCGCAAGCGCGCTTTTGCCTTTTCTGTTCATTCTTTTCCTCCTTATTCTGTTTTATTCTTTGCCCCCGCCGACCGCGATCCCTTCGAGGAACCACTTTTGCAGAAAGATATACATGATCACGAGAGGTAGCATACACATGAGCGCAGCCGCGCAAATCGTATTAAGGTTGCCCGTCGAGTAAATGCCGAGTATCTGCGAGAGTACGAGCTGCAACGGCCACTGCGAAGGCGACCCGATAAGATACAGCAACGGTCCCACGTAGCTGTTATAACCGCCCACGAACCCGAAGATAAACTGCGTTAAAAACGCCGGCAGGGCAAGCGGAATCACCATGCTGAAATAGATTCGGAAAATTCCCGCGCCGTCGATCTTCGCCGCCTCCATGATTTCGTTGCCGATACTCTCGAAATACATTCTCAAAAAGAACACCGTGCCCGCCCCGCCGAACATTCCGGGGAGGACGAGCGGGATCACCGTTTCCGATAGTCCGAGCGCCTGCCAGAAGAAATATCCAACCGTACCAAACACGCCCACGGGCATCGTCATGGTAGCAATATGAAGAAGGAATATTTTTTCCTTTCCGGGGAAACGGAGCTTTGCAAAGCAGAACGCCGAAAAGCCCGAAACGAGAAGTCCTACGACGAGAGGCAAAAGGGTCTGCCACATGGTATTGAAAAAGCCCGTGACGAGGGTGGGGATCCCGTCGCTCCACGGGTCCTCCGCAAAGACCATTTGATAGCCCTCGAACGAAACCGACTCGGGAAACCAACGAAAACCGAACGTTGAAGAAAGCTCGGAGTTCGACGTGATCGAATAATCGAAAATCACGTAAAATGGCGCGAACAGTATGATCGCATAAAACAACAGTAATGCGAAGATGACGACGCTCGTTACGATATACCGCACATTTGCTTTCTTTTTCACCGCAACGGAATCAGTATTCATCTTTCATACTCCTGTTGCGTATTTTGTAAATCAGAAGTTGCAGCGAGAACGCCACCGCGAACAGCGCCCAGCTCATGACGGACGCCTTTGTCATATCGAGATAGGTATTCGTGCGAATATAGATATAATACGAAACGGTAAGTCCCATATCGTCCAAGCCCGCAAGTCCGTCCCACGCGACGGGGGCAAGCAATTTCGCCGGATCGAAGATCGTAAGCCCCGCTCCGATACCCGCCATAAGAAGAAAGAACGTGGTAGGCGCGATTCCGGGAAGCGTAATATAACGAAATTGTTTCCATTCACCCGCCCCGTCGATCTTCGCCGCCTCGTAGAGAGCGGGATTGACGGCGGCGAACGCCGCTTTGTACATCACGATTCCGTACCCCGGAGACTGCCAGACGATGGAAATAAAGATCGCCCAGGTGAGCGTTCCCGTATACGACGGATTATTGAACCAATTCAGATCGTTCCCGAAAATCTGATTCAGCACGCCGTTGTACGAAAACACCGTAGACCACATGACGCTGACCGCCACCGAAGAACAGACGTAGGGAATAAAGTACAGAATCTGAAACACGCGCGACCCGAACCGCTTTTTGGAGAGCAGCCAGGCAATGAATAGCGCGATCGCAAGCGAAACGAATTGCGCTGAAGCAAGCCACAACGTGATTCCGATCGAATGCAGAAAACGGGGGTCGGTAAAAGCGGCGGAAAAGTTCGCAAAATTATTCCACGCCATCGTATCGATCTGCCCGTATTCCACGTCGCAGAACATTGCGCCGAATGAAAGCGCGATCGGAAAAACGTTAAAGATCACGAATCCGACGAGCGGCAAGAGCGCCCCGCACAGCCCGATGATCGCTTCCGCCTTGATTTTTTTCCTCGGCTTGAACGATCGTTCGCGCAATTCTCCCTCACGTGAAAGTTCGTTTGCCGATTCTCTTACGCGGTCTTTCAAAACTTATCTCCTGTTGATCACGATATTTTTCTTTGCAAGCGCCGTATCTGCGTTTGCCTTAACCCTCGTAATAAAGCCGTTCAGCGTCTCCGTCCCGAAGCGAACTTCCTTATTCAGTACGTTCGCCCAAGCCGTGACCCACTCGCCCTCTTCAAAGTAACCCCAGTCTCCGACGTGGGTCTCCTGCGAGGAGAATACCAGCGCGGCACGGTTTAGGCTGTTCCCCTCAGTCGCTTTCAGATATGCGTCGCTGTTTGCAACGCTCGTCTGATTAGGGACGGATTGATTCGCTTTTGCAAGAATCAACTGCGCCTCACCTCCCGCCACATAGCGCAAAAATTTCCACGACGCGTCGTATTTATCGGGATCGCTGTTTTTTGGAATCACGAGCGCCTGCGAAAATCCTGAAGCGAATGTCGTGGCTCTGCCGACGACGGGCGTATCGCCATCGTATAATAGATCGCCCGTATATACGCCGTCGCCGTAGTCTTTTCCGATGACTTTCAGATATTCGTTATCGAGCGTTTCCGCACCCTTATAATAGGTGCTCCCGCCGACGTACTCTCTGTATTGGTGAACGGGAGCAACGTCAAAAGAGAGTGTGGAAACGGCGGAATATTTGACTGAGGCGGAGAGCTCGCCCATCATAATCGCCGATTCACCCGACATAAAGCTCCCCTCTCTGTCCGAAAGGCTCTTGTTATTCAAAAGAGCATAACCGTATTTTCCGTCGTCGACCTCTTTATCCCTCGGCACGGCAAGGCGGCAGAATTCCAAAAACGCATCGTACTGCGAAGGCAACTCGTAAAGTCCGTCCATTTCGGCGATCCCGCTTTCGTTGATCTTATCCTCGTATTCGACGATCTCGCCCGCCGCATACCGTTCGCCGTTTACGGTGACGCCGTCCTTTGCGGTAACCAAATAGTTCGGCGTTTTATCGCAGACGGTGAAGGAATAATTTTCGCCGTCGTAGCCGATGCAGTCGCCCCCGACCGACCAACCGTAGTTGAACCACCATTCGGTCATATAGCCGTAACTGCTCGGTAGCGAATTTCCGTTGTAGCTCTTGGTAAACGTTTTTGCAAGATATCTGAGCTCTTCCCAGTTCATGGGGATCTGATTATTGAACACCTTATACACGGTGTCGCCCGCAAGATTCGTCGTAGACTGCATTCCCGCAACGGGTGCCTCGAGATATTCTGCGTAGCCGTGCGGTTTTACCTTTTCGTATTCGCCCTTGCCGACTTCGCTTTCGGGTACGGAAATCACGTTGATTTTGGCAAGGTTGAAAAACGACTTATTATAGTAAAGCACCGAGGGCGTAATTCCGTTGGGAAGCCCCAAAAGCGAAGCGCCTTTTTCCGCCTCAAATACGCCATCCGCATTCTTATTCGGCGTAAACCGGTAAGTATCCACCGCCGACACGGGTATATCGGTAATATCGAGATCGCCTGCATCTTTCTCCAAATAACCGTCGAGTTCGAGCATTAAATCAAGCACCGCCATCTTGCGGAAAATTTTGCTTGAAAGCGTGTAGACGTTTGCACCGTTCTTCCGCGAAAGGTTTGCCTGCGCGTCCTCGGCGATTCCCGTAAGCGGAACTTTAATGACGCTGACGCCGTCTTCTTTTCCCTGTCCGTTGTTATAGGCGTCCACGATCTCGGAGTACACAGCAGTGCGGTCTCCCCCGATATCGTAATAAAAACGGATTTTCGTAGCGCCGTTGCCGTCGCCTCCGCAACCCGCGAGCGAACAGGCGATCGCACAGCCTGCCGCCAATGAAAACAATGTTTTAACCGTTCTTTTTCCCTTCATAATTTTTCTCCTTTCAATACTTTTCGACTGACAAACCGATTTACTTAAAATCGATATTCTTTTCTTTCATCCACTGGAAGGGGTCGTCGTCTCCTCCGTGCTCCGCGTATTCGGAGGGAGTCATGCCCTTGATTTTTTTGAACAGCCGCGAAAAATAACTCTGATCGGAAATCCCAACGGATTCCGCAACCTGATCCATCGTGTAATCGCAGTGTTGTAACAGCGTACACGCCTCCGAAATGCGCATAGCGTTGATATATTCCGTCGGCGTCATGCCCACCATGTCCGACATCAGCCGCATGAACGAACGGTAGGACATATTCAGTTCCCGTGCAATTTCCTCAGGAGTGAGAGAAGCACGGTAATTATTGGTCATATAGATAAGTGCGTTACGCAATTTCCTGAATTCGCGTTGTTGCACCGAATCGCCAAATAGCGTTGCGTCCTTATTTTCCTTGATAAGACTGCCGAAAAGCAACAGTAAATAAGCCTCGGATTCCAAATCGGAAACGGAACTCTCCGAATAAGCGTTGTATAAGTCGTATAAAAGCCTAATCACATGATGATTATCCCCTAAACGCACATACGGCTTTTTAGGCGAAAATCCGCAAAAGCCAAAAAACTCGTGAAGATTTTCTCCTTTGACATCAATCCATATATACGACCATGGGTCCGTCTTGCTCGGCTGCCATTCGTAATATTCGCCTTCATAAAGAAGGAACACCTCTCCCACGCCGAGTATTTTCGTCTCGTTGCCGAATTTCAAAACACCCGTACCGTACATAATAAAATGCAATGTATAACAACCTGGCACTCTACACTCTCTTCTTTTGTTGACCTTACAGTGTTCCTGCCCAATTCTCTGAATCGCAAATGTATAAGTTTTGGAACCCAGAAAATCCCGATTGTCATTTGATTCAAAAATTATTTTCCCCATCTCTTCCTCTGATTTTTCCTGATGAATACCTTTCATCGGATTCATTTTATTTCACGATGCCGTTTTGTGCAATAGCACACCGTTATTTTGGCAAATTTGTCCTAAAAATTTACCTCTGGTTGAAGTTTATCGGATTTTTTTGAAACAAGATTGATTATCCCCATGATCAAATATGACCCCGACGCCTGTCGGGGTTTAATAGGTTCTGACTCTCTTACAATAAAGGATACAATTATCTTCAAGCATTCATCCGACTGGGAAATAAATTTCTTTTCCTCCACTTTTCGCTTCTCTATAATAAAGTTAAGTTGTTTGGATTGTTCATCTGAATGCTTGTCTTTTATTTATCGAATTTTACCCGTAAATCGCCGTATACCTCTGCCGCATTTTGATGAAGCATTCATAGACGGTTGCTTGCGCCCTTTCAAGGATTCTTCCGATTTCGGGATAGCTCAATCCCGCCATTCTGCATTCAAGCGCAATTCGCATATTATCGGTCAGATTTAGGCTCTCTACGATTTTATCGCATTGCTCAAAATCTTGTTGGACTTCCTCTTTCATTTCAACTGTCGGTTCGCTTTTTCGCGTTAATGCTTCGAGACTGATATTGCGGTAACGGTCGCGTGATTTCCTGTTTATCAGTTTGTTCATTCTTCTAATGCAAGCCATCTGTACGGTGATCTTCTTGCCTTTCTTGGTATAGCCTATTATATCGTTTAAATACTTTCCGTAGTGCTCGCAGAGGCACAACGCGCATTCCTGTACCAAATCGTACCCGTCGCTTAATGCGCGGGTTACGTCGTTTTTGTTCAAGATGTCCTTATACAAATCAATGTACATCTTTTGCATTTGCGTTCCCATGTAACCTATGAGATAGCGCGTTTCCGTAAACGCTATGATTTCCGCCATAGCGAATACGTTGTCGGGTGTGATTTCCTCTTTCATAACGTCGTAATTGAGGAATGTGCTTTTGTTGTTCATTTTGGATTTCCTCCGATTGTTTTATTTGCCTTTTCGGCAACCACAACGGAAGCACGAAGAAAAGTTAAAAAACATATTCTTCGAGAACGGCAACACGGAAGTCAACGGCCAAGAAAAAAGTTTTGCATAAAAATAACGCCTAACGGTTTAGTTCCGTTAAGCGTTATTTTCTTTTATTCAAATCGTGCGCAAAAGTTTTTTCCGTTTACTTCCGCTTTTCTTTGTGCTACCGCCTATACCCGAAAAGGCAATTCAATCGGAGTATCCATAAAAATGTGTTACAGTCTTGAAACAAGTGCACCGCTTCGCGGCGCAGACAAGCACACGCCGTAACCGACTGAAAACGCAGACAAACCGAAAAGCAAAACGGCAGCGGTGCAAGGTGTCGCGCACAGGCTTACCGCGATCACCTTTGCACCGCTGCCGCTATCTTTTGTGCTTTTCAGTTGGTTGCAATTTGTTACCAACTGATTTTTATTCGTCGCTGTCGTTATCGTCCGCAGTTGCCGAAGAAACTAATTTATCAAAATCGCTCTCGAATAATTTGTCTTGTATAACACGGTATTTTTCAAATTCGCTTTCGGCAAAACTCTTTGCGACTTCCGCAGATACCTTACCGCTGTCGCGTAAAATTTCTTCTTCGTTGAATTGCAAAAATACGTCAAGACGTTTAGCCCAATCTTCCATAGTCATAGGAATATGTCGTTTAGCCTGTCTTTCGGCGTAATCGAGATACATAGATACGATTTGATTTAGGTCTGTGAGTTCGTTCTGTGATAAATAATTCTTCGCAACGCTTACGTCGGCTTTAACGATTTTTCCTTTCGGTGCGTTTTTCCAAGTAGTCAATCCCATGTGTTCTTTTTCGTGGTTGGCGCGTTCCATTATAATTTCAGCCGCAGTATGTCCGTGAATGGCAAAATGCAATTTGTTTTGAACGGTGGCAAAAAATTCTTTCGTCGTTACAGCGTCGGTAGAATAATCAACGGCGGTAGAATATATGTCGGTGATTTTTTGATAAAACTTGCGTTCGCTTGCGCGGATTTCGCGGATTTCGTCAAGCAAGTGTTCAAAATATTCTTCGTCGAAAATTTGTCCGTTTTCCAAACGCCGTTTATCCAATACATAACCTTGTACCGCAAATGTGCGGAGAACGGAAGTAGCCCATTGACGGAATTGAGTCGCCCGAACGGAGTTTATTCTATAACCAACGGAAATTATTGCGTCAAGATTGTAGAAATCCATATCGCGTGAAACTTGCCGTGAGCCTTCGTTTTGAACTATTCGGAAATTCCTAATAGTTGGCTCTTTTTTCAATTCTCCGGACACATAAATATTCTTTAAGTGTTCGTTAATAGTTGGGATTGTTACATCAAAAAGTTGCGCCATACCTTTTTGAGTAAGCCATACACTTTCATTATGTACGCGCACTTCGATACCGTCTTCACCGGCTTGTTTTGTAAATACAAGAAAATCTGCCGTGCTGTTTCTTATTTGTAATTTTTTATCACTCATAATTAAACTCCGCTTTATTATCGTTTTTATTATAGCACATTTTAAGGCAATTTTCAAGCGAACGGGAGAGCAGTTGCCGAGATATACTCGGTAACTTAATTGCCTTTACGCATTTGCGCTATCACGTTTTTGCTTACGTTGCCCATTAGTACGCCTTCGTCCCAGCACCGAAAGTCGTCGTACAGCAATAGTTTTTTATCTTCCAACCCAATAGGACAGATTATATCTTCGTCCATCATATCGGATATGAAGTATTGCGGCAATCCTTTACTGTACACTATCTTTTCGCCCGTCTTTTCGAGATACTTCATTATGTACGCGACGGCAGAGCCGAGCGTAGTTTTGTCCTTTATCGTTTCAAAATCCGAGCGTCCGAAGCGGTCGTTGAAATAGGTGTTTTGGTGCGTAATTTGCCGTCTATGGGTGTTAAAGTTGTAGTCGTTGACTTCTATCATAAGCGACGGCATTGAGCCGTTCGGTATATTAAAAAGCCCGTGAAAGTGCAGTCGTTGTTTCTTCGGCGAGCGTTCCCATACGCCGACGTATTTCCAACTTCGGCGCGAAGCGAAGTTTGCGAGCGTCTTTTTTAATCCTTTCTTAAAACTATCTTCCGTATGCAGAGCATTATTGTAGGTGAATGTAACAAAATAATTGAATTCTTGTAGATTTATCTTGCGAGATAGACGTATACGCCGACAAATCAAATTACGTTTCTTACGTTCTATATTCGCGTCCACGTAGCAAGCTGTTTCCGTTTCATCATTAAAGTATGGCAGCAGGTCTGTTTCTGACAGCGTGAATTATAGTAATACCTATCGAAAAGCGACGAAAAGGTCGTCTATTCACGGGGATTGAAAACGTATCTCATGGCGGATATTTTGGACGAAAATATTCTCTGTCCGTATCACTTGGAAGATGAATACGAAAACAAAGTTATCTTATCCCCTACTATGGGTTTGTTTGGAACTAAAAAACACAGCATAGGTAAAACTACTATATGGTTGATTAAATAAGAAAAAATGGAAAAAGTTGTTTGAATAAGCCTGTAATTTCGTGGTGAATATAATATTGACAGAAAAAATAGAATCTGTTATATAAGTACTAACCAAAACATAGGTGCCGATTGTTTCGGTATGTGAATGGAGGTGATGTTTATGCGCGCTATTTTTAAAGCGCTGATGATGTTATCCTGGGATAATATCAAGCATAAATAAGTTGGCTCCCGAATGGCACCGCGGGTCACATCCTCTGCGGAATAAATGGCTATCACAATTAAAGTGGTAGCCATAAATATTTCTTTTTATTTTTTTCAATAAAATAAGGACGTAAGCTGATAGTATTCAACTTACGTCCTTATTGGCGCAGAGAAGAGGATTCGAACCCCTCAAAAAAAACTATATATTGTGAAATCTCATTGACTTTTCAAAAAGAAACTACAATATATAGCGTTCAAAAAAACTGTACCCCAAATATACCCCAAAATTTATTATCAAAAACCCATTTTCTGATGAAAAAGCGCCCCTCTTCGGGCGCTTTTCAATACTTTTTTCGGAAAAGTGTTGACAACTCCACTCCCGATGATTATAATATTAAGTGAACAAGGGCAAAACCGAGTCGGCGGTTAGCCTAAGTTTCTTTGATTAAAATAATCGCCTTTGCTTTGGCTCGCGGGGCGGTTATTTTTTTATGCGTATGGTTACAGTGCCTTTCGATACCGTTACCGAACTTATTGCGCCTTTTTGGATCATCTCCAACAAAAACAGAATTAAGCCGTTACCCATATGTATCACCTCCTCTTTTGTAGGAAGTGCTAACCGCCACGGGTCGCCCCGTTCACTGCCGCCCTTTCGGACGGCTCGTTTATTATAGCATATCCGCATAGAATCGTCAAATTAAATTTCCGTAACCAACACCCGCGAGCGTCTTGAAAATCGCGGCATGCCCAGTACGAGGGCGTTTTGGCATAATCTGCCGAAAGGGAGCGCGGCGGGGCGCACAGGCGCACTACCGCGCTCCACAGACAAAGGAAAAGCCGCAAGACGGCAAACAGAAAACCAACATAGCGGACTACGCCGAAGTCAGGATCAAAGCGCAACGGCGGCGGGAGCTCATTTATCGGAAAACAACCGCTTTTACGATAAAGAATGTGAATACCCCCAAATATGACGAGCCTATGCCGCCATATTTGGGGGTATTCCGAATCGGCAGTAAAAAATGGCAACCGCATGAATTTCTTGCGAAGTTTTTAGCCTTCGCCGACTTTTGGCGGAGGCTGAAATTCGCACGCCTTTTCTTACAAAACGGCGAATTTTCGCCACACATACAACGCGGCGGCGCTTGCGCCGCACCGCTCCTTTTTCTCCCTGCGGCGCACCCCCGCAAAGTGCGACGCTATATTCTTTTCACATATTCAGAGTATATTATTAGTGTCCAATTTTGATTTGTTTTACCCGCGTTTTGTTCAATTCCGATTATTTTCACTGTTTGAATTTGATATAAAGAAAAATATTATTTCTCTACACTAAAAAATTGCATGGGAAAAGCGCCCCCGGAGGAGCGCTTTTTTGCTTCATCGATTATACGCCTATAAGCGCGGGCGTTCCGCGCTGTTTTTGCTTGCTATTCAATTCGCCTACGGGTTACAAATACGGAGGTCAACATCGTCGCGTTCTCCTTCGACGTTTCCAACAGTCGCAAGGCGTTCCGTCTGCACGGTGTCCCGTATCTTTACAATCTAAGCAGATAAAATGTCGCTTTAAGTCCTCTTCACAATAACCCAACCGTTCGAGGTGAACCCGCCGTTCCCGCGCATACCTTTCCTTTTGCTCCGTAATCTGTCTTACACGCTCGCGCAGATCTTCGGACGTTCCCTCTATTTCTTCCAAAGCCTCTGCCTTTGCAAGTTCAATTTCGGTCTTTCTAAGCCCTTGGAAGCAGTCGCTGTAATCTCGATCCGCTTTGAGGTTGTTCTCGATCTTGTTTAATCTCCTCTCTTCCGCGCACTGCACCGCAGCATAATAATCCGTGTACCCTGTTTGTGCGTTAAGCCGTTCTATTTGCTTCTGCTTGTCCTGTACGCCTTTTTGTATGTATTTCACGATTTGAGCCTTTAACTGCCGCATACGGCTTGATTTGACCCTAAATGTTACGCGAATCTTATGATTGATAGATTTCTCAATTCCCTCATCGCCCTCAACCTCGACAATACCGTTATCTTCATGACTTAGAATTTCGATTGTCCTTGATACAGTTGTCGGCGATATATTAAGTTTTCGGGCAATTCCGCGGTAAGAAGAATGAAGTCCGCGCGGAGAAAACCCGCGGATATAACCCAAAATTTCTATTTGTTCGGACGTCAAATATTTTTCCTGCCCGTTATCCTTAACGACTATAAAATAGAACCAATCCGGAATTTCGATATATTCTTTCGTTACCGGCTCTCCGCCCCTGAATTTATATTGAGAGATCTTTTCTCCGCGTTCAAACGAATCGCTGTCTTTAATCTTCCGAATCGTTCGTGCAATAGTTGGAATGGAACGATTATATCGAGCGCCTAATTCTCTATATTTGAACTTGGCGACATTCTCACCGCGCCCGAAGCCGCGGATCGCACTTGCGATTATGCGATCGCTCCCCGTCAGATGAATATCTCCGAACACGCTTAAATCGAGCGGTCGACTGATTTTCGCCGCGTGAGACTGTCCCGATCTATCAAGTTTTTCTGCCGTTTTTGGATTCATTCCTTTCCCTTCTTTCGGTTCTTTAACTCAAACGTTGTGATAATTCATACTCCGCGATCGCCTCGAAGATCGGAAGCGCCTGATACGGTACTACCGCGTTTCCGATCCCTCTAAGTCTGTCCACCCGAGCGGAAACCCCATCAGCCACTCGACCCACGTCGGGTTCAGCTTCCCACCATTCCCCGCCGACATTCCCCGACGCTCCTCTTCCGTGATCGTCCCCTGCTCCTGCAAATTGCGCAGTTTCGTCCGCGCGCCCGAACAGCCCCAGCTCGTCGCCTGCGGCGTCGGATATAGGGCTACATACTTGTGCAGATTGAACTGATGAGCGCCGTTGAACCCAACGTTCTTGCTGTCTGCAACCGTAGGTGTCGGGAACGTTTCCCGAATAGTACCCCCCCCCTGCGCTTCGAAATATGCTACCTGCTCCGAAAGATGTTTCTGCTTCTGATTGACCCACCGCTCTGCCAGATTCGCGTTTGTCCGCCCCGAAAACTCCCCGTCGCTCGCCGTCGGCGTGCGCCACAAGGAACACACGCTCCCGCTTGTGCGGCGCTCCCACGTCACAAGCGCCCCATATTCCCCACCCCACGTGATACCCCAACGCGGCAAGGTCGGAAAGGATTCGTCGGAAATACCGTTGATTTTCTCTTGAAAATAAACCGGGCGTATTTTCACCGACAAACCAGCGCGGGCGAACTTCTCCGAGCACTCGCGCAACCTCTCCCCACAGGTCACGCTCGTCACGATCGCCCCGACCCTTTCCTGCAAGGCTGTAAGGCTGGCACGGGAATCCTGCGGAAACGACCGTGATTTCTTCGGGAGCGATTCCACGCTCTCTAAGCCGCTCATTTGTAACTGTTCGTATGTCATGCAGATTCGGCACTCCCTTAAAGTTCTTTGCAAGCACTTTGCTTGCGTACCCGTCTATCTCGCATTGGGCGACCGTTCTGAACCCCGCCCACTCTGCGGCAAGATCCAATCCGCCGATTCCGCTGCATAATGATATATGTTTTAACATTTAGACACCCCCCCCCATGATCGTAAGCAACGGGGGTTGAAAGTTCATGTACAGCTTTTCCGTTCGCGCTGCGCCCGTTTGTGCCGTCGTTCGCTTCTCCGCTGTGTACCAACCTTTCAAAGCGTTGTTGTATAATTCGTTATCATAAGAGGAAAGAATTATTTTCGATTTACTGTTCACCACGACCCGCAACAGTTCTTCATGCTGTGCATCCGTCATTTCGTGCTTGTACATATTCTTATCGCGTAAATCGAGCGGATAAGGCGGATCAAGATATAAAAGCGCATCCGTACTGTTATATCGTTTAATGAGTTCGATCGCGTCAATGTTCTCGATCTGCGCCTGTTTCAAACGCCCGCACACATTCAGAACGACGTCGGGCAAGCGATTCCATACGTCTGCACAGCGCGGCCCATTGTGTTTTTGCACGTTTCGCCAACTCTTTTTTGAATGGTTGCACGTCGCATAAGACTGATGAAAGCGCACCACCGTCCGCCGCGCCTGTTCTACGGGATCGTCTGATTTCTCCATACAGGAAAGGAACTCTTCCCGCGACCACGGTGTGAGATCCAACGCCCGCGCGAGTTCTTCCGGGAAGTCCCGGCACACCCGAAATAGATTTACGACGTTTCCGTCAATATCGTTGATTGTTTCGATCCTGCACGCAGATTTCGTAAAAAACACCGCGCCGCTCCCGAAGAACGGTTCGCAGTAGACTTTATGCGGCGGAAAAAACGATACGATCCACGGCGCAATCCGCCATTTAGCTCCCGCATACTTTAATAGCGCGTTCATCGCTTTTCAAACTCTCGCTTCCTTTTTCAGATCCAACTTGCCTTCTTTGGTTATTACGATCAGACCTGCGGCGGCAAGTTTGCCGACGTTATAACGCACGGTGGAACGCGCACAGCCTAATTTTTCCGCCAATTCGTGATAACTTACACGCCGTGCGCCGTCTATCAAATATTCTTCCGATAACATACGGTACAGCCGCACCGCCACTTTTTCAAGTGCATTCGCCGGTTCCTGCATTGACATTTCCCGCCCCCTTTTCCGTTTTCTTTTTCTTCGTCTTATTCCGATACTCTTTCATCAATTTATCCGCAAGCGTTTCCGCCGCTTGTTCCGGCTCCCCTTCTGCGCCCTCTGCGCTTTGCCTTGCACTTCCGTCTGTTTGCTCGGCTTCCTCGTTCTCCCCGTTCTCCTGCGCCGCCTGCGCGCTCTCCGCGCCTTCTTCAATGGTTGTCATGTCTATTCCGAGCCGTTCCGCAAGATCCGCGAAAAATTCTTGTGCTTCCTGCCGTATTTCCTCGTCGATCAGTTTTTTTATCACGTTCGGTTTTCGGAAGATCAAATATCTACGTTCTTTTCTCGGAATCAATTTCTTGTGCTTTTGGAGAATTCTATATTCTTCCTGCGCCTCCTCGATTTGGCACTTTAATTTCAGAAGATAATATTCGGTGCAGTATTCGTTTAATATCTGAGCCCCTATTACCGGGTACGCTTCACCATAGAGCGTAGGACGCGCTTCGTTCAGATCGTCGAAAATTTTATAAAACGAATCGTTTAATTCTCTGATTTCATCCTTCATATAACGTTCTCCTGCTTGTTTTTTTCCTCGATCTCCTGACGATATTTCGGTTTGCCGGACTTGTAGAACTTCTTTTCCCGCTCCGTGATCTTTTCCGTTTTCGTCTGCGGCGGATAATCGAAGTCTTTCCCTTCCGCAGGTAAGAACTCTTTCAATTTTTCGTGGCTGTCGAAATTCTCGAAGATATTACCCTCGTGTACTTTCGTGGTTTCCTTGTATGTTTTTTCGCCCTTTTCTATGTATTGCTGGGCGGCGCTCCAATTCTCGAACTCACGGCAATACCACGTTGATTTGGCGACGTTCCCCGCGGCGTCTTTCTCGTTCTCCATCCTCTGTATCTCGATGACGTGCACGCCGAGTTCCTTTATGTTTCTATCTATCAGCATCCCGCGCTGCGCAAGTAGGTAAATGTCGTAATATCCTTGTCGGTGGATCTCAAATGCGTAACTTGCCCAATCCGGGAACGTTGCGCTCTTGCGGCTGTCATAAATCCGCTGTGCTTCGTCGATGACGAGCGTACTCCCGGGCGCTATCCGCTCCGTGTCTATTTCCTCGTTCTCGACCCCGAAGTAATAACCGTTAAGAAAATACGGCTCGTAATACTTCCGATACCCAACGTGCAGTTTTACGTTGTAATTCGTATAGAACGGAACTTTATCCGGCACGGTATAATTTCTGTCGTATTTCCTGTTCGCCTCCTCGATGATCCGGCAGGAACGGCGCAGGAGATTCCTGCCATCGGTAATATACTTCTCTTTAAGGAGATACGTTGCAAACGCTGTTTTCCCCGCCCCCGTTTCGCCGATGATGAACGTTAAACTCATAACTTAAATATTTTTCAGAAACCCCTTGACTTTTTTTTCGGAATTGCATATAATGTAAGTGTCATCAGGACAGATGCGCTTCGGCGTATCAACCCACGTCAGCCGTAAGGGGGCGTGGTCTTTTTTTATTTTCTTTCCTTTTTATTTTTGAAGTGCTTATTCCATGCCTTCATTTTTTTCTTATATGTCTTTCTATGTTTCCGCGTATCATTATGCACTTCTGCTTGGATCTTCTTTAATTCTTTTTTAGTTAATTTATCTTGTGTTTTTTCTAAATCACCGGGGAAAATTGATTTCGGGGGCTTCCCGTTCCCCTGCTTCACTCCGACGATCACTTGCCGTCCGACAATCGAATCTTTTTTCAATGTAGCGTGTTTCTTCGGCTTTAATACAAGTTTCGGAATGTAGTTCTTTCCCTCTTTCAGTTTCTGTTCCTTGCCCTTGCGGGAATAGACCTTCACCACCGCGAGCGCACCGTCGTCCTTCCGCTGCTCGATCGCCGCGATATTCCGCGGTTTTTTTATGTCTGAACGTCCGCTTAAATATCCGTCCGTGGTCTTGTATATCCTGCCCGTTTTATCCGGCTTAGGATCGGGCGCATTGTATTTCTCCTCTCTGCGCCGCTTCACAGCCCGCGCTATCATCCGGAACGGCGCCGAGATCATCAGCCATATCAGAACGGCAAAGCGCTGCATTAGCCACCACACGCCTTTTAACAGCCATAACAACGCCCTTCCGATAGACTTCAAAAACTTACCTACGGCGGGAATGAAAATTCCGAGGATCGTCGGCAACAAAATCAACACGGCAATTACAACGATTAAGTACACCCACCAAGTCGACTTACCCGTGAAAAAACACTTTAATGCGTTCCAAATTTTTTCAAAAGTATTAAATAACCGCGATAAAACCGTATCAGGCTTATTACTTGGACGTTCGCCGCTCGTCTGTTTACCGTCTACAACTCCCAAATTATATACTTTTCCGTTCGTTTCAAATTTTAAGCGCAAAATACTTACGTCCGAAACCTCAGTATATTTTTTACGAATCAATTGTGAAGGACTCGAAGTATATTCATAGTTAGTCTCTGCAAAAAGCAAAACCCATTCTTTATTTGCTATTGCTTCTTTATCTGGGTCTTTTAAGTTATTGGAAGCAGAAAACTTTTCAGCGGATTGAACACGATTCCAAGTATAAGTTTTCGTAAACAATGTTCCTACTACTGTTACGGTATCTACATTCGATAACGTAACTATCTTTGATTCTTTTTCGCCGTACTCTTTTTTTACTACGCTATGATTTAATTCATTTCCAATACCCGAAAGATCAACCGATTGCGATGTATAATAAACATCAGCGTCAATCAATTTATCCATAGGTTTATTTGTTGAAAACGCAACATAATGATTATCTTGACTTTTATGCCCGCCAAAGATAACTCCCGTCCAGTTTCTCAAATATCCGACAAATTTATCCGTAATTTCAATCGTCTCTATTTCTATACAACCGTAATGAACTTCACCATTTTCTACAAGTACTCCCCATAGCTTGCCAACCTCAAAAGCAACAGCATTTATCGTATTATCGTTGCCCGTTTCCTCGTCAATATCTTTTATCCATTTACGGTAAATGCTCGTAATATTGTAATAACGAATTATATCCTCGACCATAACAAAGTTATCGACTTTATACTTACAAAGCACCCCATCACAACTTAACAACGTTAAAGAGTAAAGGCGCGTTCCGTCAACATTTTCCGTAAGCGACATATTGATTTCCGTCGCTACGAGATTTTGCGTTTTCTGCGACGGTTGATATGTATATATGAAAAGTTCGCCCGCAGTACTTTCCGCGATCTGTATGACTTTTATCGAATAATCTCTTGCGTTGTCGGGGTATTCCTCAACGTTAAAATTTTCGTCTTTCTGCAAGTCCTCTAATGCACCCGTGTAACCCGTTTCAGCCGCGAAAGCGGTTACGCCCGCTGCGCCCGTCAGAAATAACGGGAGTATTAAGAGCATAACCGCCAACACCGCGAAAAAGCGTTTATGTAGTTTCCGCTTTTCCATTTCCCACCGCCTTATAAAATGATATGGTCATCGTCTGGCGTAATACTATCCGCAGGGACGAATAACGGCGTGAAATCTGCCGCAATGTTTTCTTTCGTTACAACTTTCGAAAGAATAACCTTATCGCCGTAATATACTTCACAAGTCGCCTTACAGTCAATGTACGGGTACGCCCCACCGTTTGCCCTTGTCAAACCCTCTAAAACTGTTTCTGCACTCCCCTGAAAGTGTAACATTTTCATCACCATTTCTTGATCGGCAGTAAAAAGATAAAACGATTCGTAGGGACTACCGTTAATATGAACGTCCGTTATGCCGCCGGGAGATACGTATCCCACATGACAAGGTCCGTTAAGACCGCAATCTCTTAAAAGTTGTTCTTTGAATGTGAGTTCCGCTTTTGTTGCTCTGATAGAAGGGCGCAATGTTCCCACCCCAAATTCACGGATATATGGACTAAAAACATACTTGTATCCGTTGAAAGTTATTTTTGAGTCGAAATTATTGAAGTTATAAATAGGTTTGCCGTTGTTCATCCCTGTTTGGGTCAAACTTCCTATATCAAGAACCACCTCTGTCGGACGGGCAATGTAATCGACCGCTACCGTCGCATAGACGTTTTCGTGGTTCGTATCAATCCGCAGTTCGATCTTCTCACCGAACGCCTCGGAACAAGTTAAAAGAATCTCCTGCTGATTGACCGAAGCGGTGACGTAATCTGTAACCGTCTTTCCGCTTGCCCATGTGCTTTGCGCGTTCTTGAACGAAAGCGAAGCCCGCAATCTCTTATCCGTCGTATTTTCCGGGGAGAATCTCACCTTAATTTTTACGGCAGTTTCCGCTTCAGCAGGTACGGCGTTCGCTTCGTATTCTTCCGCGCTCAATGCGTACGCAGTAAGGGTGATCCCGCTTTGTTCGCTGTCGCTCATAAGCACGTTACCTGCGATCAAATCGCTTCCTCCCTCTTCCGCAACTTCCTGCTTAAACCAATTCGAGGGCTTTTGTTTGCCGTGCCCCCAAAGTTCCAACCCGCCCAACGTTGCGCCGCCTAAAACCACAAGCGCGAGCAAGCCCGAAAAAAATTTCTTGATTCCGCCTTTTTCACCTTTCATCTTTCTTTCTCCTTTTATTCTTTACGCCATGCGTGCGGCGCTGCACTTCTTTTTAGAATTTCCCGAACATTTCCGCTACGCGCTCGTCCGCTAACAGATACTTACACGAATAATCATACAAACAGTGATCTGACCGCTTTATGCGCAATTTCTTGCTGTGCGGATCATACTCGATCAACTGCGTTTCCTTCGGTAATTTGATCGCTTCTTCCGGCGTTACTTCCCACATCTGAACACTGACTTCTTTCATGACTTTCTCCTTCGGATCGCGCTTACATGCGCATCGTGGATCGTGCGAAGATCCAACGCCGTTGCGTCTGTTTGCTTAACTTCTCCACCCACGCCCGGTTCGTCGTAATATTCGATTTTGATATAAATGCGAAAAAGCTCCGCGCTTCCTCTGCACGGATAAAAATTTGAAATAGATACCGATCTCGTTTGAGGGTGTCCGCGCAAACTGTCGTAATATTGCTTTGCCGTTTCGCACTCCTCTTTCCGTCCGATCACACGAATTTCCATGACCTACTCCGTTGCCAATATCTCGTTGGCGAGATCGTAAACGTCGCATGCAAGTGCGCTCTTTAAACCTTTGTTGGCGTCCAATAACTGCACCACCTTCCGCGACAAATTCAATGCCGCTTGATTTTGCAAACGCATTTGCGCGCGAAGGGAGTTCTCGCTCCGATCACGCTTTTGTTGTAACTCGACGTATTCCCGGTATTCGTCCCGCGATATAATTACACCCAATACGCCGTCCCGCTCCGCTGTTTCTCTTCTCCTCTCCGCTGCCATGTTTTTATTTCTCCTTTGAGGGCGGTTTTTGATTTGCGAAAAAAATCATCGCGTTTAAGCCCCCTATTTGCCCGTCTAACGGCTTTTTGTCCTCGATAGATAGATTGGATGATACGATAAATTCTCGTATCGTCATATATGATATACGATATTTTCTCGTTTGTCAACACTTTTACGAGAATTTATCGTAAAATGAAATTAAATAAATAGGTGGTTAATTATGAGTTTTTCAATCTTGTTGAAAGAGTTGAGATTAGAAAAAGCAATATCACAAGCAAAACTTGCAGAAATTCTCGGGCTTACGCAAGATAGTATTTCACTTTGGGAAAAGGGGAAAAGCTTACCTGCCACACCCTATTTAATTAAACTCGCTGATTTTTTCGGCGTTTCAACGGACTACCTTTTAGGCAGATCGGATGACTTCGGAAATATAGTTCTTCCCACAAACTCCCCCACCGTTCCCGCTCTCTCTGATGAAGAGCGGCAACTCTTGGATCTTTTCTCCCGCATGGATCGGGCGCAAAAAGTGCGTACTGTCGCTTACTGTGAAGGTATGCTCGGAATTAGCGTTTCAAAATTAAAGGCTTAAATTTTTTAATCATGCTATAATGTCCTTCCACTACAAGGGGGCAAGCATGGAAATTTATATACCAAATGACGAAGCCGCGCAACTAATGAGCGCGGCGGAATTTATTATTCGGGTTATCGCAAACGCGCAAGGACGCGCGGAATCTTACGCGGCACGCCGTGAATCTTGGGCATGCACACAAAATGACAATTACGAGGAATCACCGTTCCCGCGCACGCTCGCTGGGATCATAAAAGTACCTTCGGAAGAAAAAAGCGAAACCGTTGCAGAAAATGGGCTTTTGAAATTTTCAGAAAAGGAGATTTCAGAAATGCCGAAAAAGATTAGAAAATTTTTCCGATCGCAGGGAATGACCGTGCACTATCGGGAAAGAACGGACGGGAGGTATAACAAGTCATACGAAGTCAGATACGCAAAAAAGCCATACAACGATCCACCGATCTCGGTTAGTGCAACGTCGCTTCCAGAATTAAAAGCGCGATTTATCGAAAAGTTGAATGACTATATTCCGAATGGCGACGTTGCGATTACAATCCCTTCCCTATTTGATGGGTTCGCCGCGTTTTGGTTCGAGAACTTCCACAAGCGGAAGGTCTGCGAGGAAACCTATAAAAAAAGCGTCGTTCGGTATAATCAATACATCAAGCCGTTATTCGGGAATTCGAAGGTCAAGGACATTTATTCGACGTCTATTCAGAAGTTGCTTGACGAACTCTCCGATCGGCACAGGCTCGAAGAGGATGTACATTCCATGTTGAACCAAATTTTTACATGTGCAGTGAAGCACGGTTTGATAAGACTCAACCCCGTTGGAATGTGCTTCCACCAAAACGGAGAACGGGAGCACGGAATCGCAATCTCCAAAGCCGACGAAAAGAAACTTCTGACTGCTTACGAAGGATCCCCTATTCAAATTGTACTCGCCGTCATGCTTTATACGGGGCTGCGCCCTTGCGAATATGCGTCCGCCGTGATCGAAGGGAAATTTGTTAAAGCACAGAACCGCAAGCGGAAAGGAGGGAAAATCGAATATAAGCGCATACCGATAACGCCCATGCTGCGCCCCTACGTCGAAGGACTCTCGAATCTACCGCGGATAAACATGAAAACGCTTGACCGTCGGATAAAGGCGATCCTGCCCAAGCACAAGCCCTACGATATGAGAACGACGTTCGAAACGCGTTGCGACGAGTGCAAGATCGAGGATCGCGCAATCGGGCTATTTATGGGAAACAATATTGGAAAAGACAAAAAAGACGCCAAATTAAAAAAAGCCTACACCGATATAACCGACGCAGACTATCTCGAATACCTATACCGGGAAGGGCAAAAACTGAACTATTAAAAGCCGTTGAATATCTGTACCCCAAAATTACCCCAAAAAATTTTACTTTGCCCCGCCCTGAAATATCGGAAAAAGTACGAAAAGCAGATAAAAAAGCCCGATATTCGGGAAAAGACCTTCATATCGGGCTATTTTTGGCGCAGAGAAGAGGATTCGAACCTCCGGACGAGTCACCCCCGTCACACGATTTCCAATCGTGCTCCTTAAACCGCTCAGACATCTCTGCAATTCAGAAACTATTCTATAACAAACCGCGCAAAAAAGCAACTTATTTTTCGTGCGTTTTTCAAGATTTTTATTTCTTCCGATCTTTTCTTCTGCGGAGAATATCCCCTTCGTTCAATTCAAGCGGGCATTCAAACGAATAAATTTCCTGCACGCGCTTTGCATCGGGCTGAATCTGATCGGCGGCGTCGCGCAAATCTTTTACATGAACTTCTTTTAAGAAAGCATCTGTCGGGGAAAGGACCTCCAAAGTATCCCCCTCGTAAAATCTTCCGCGCATCTCCGCAAAAACGCGACCGTTTTTATGCCTTGTTACGACTGCAATAAAATCGCAGGTTCCCTCTGTCTTGTTATCGTTGTAAGAAACGGTGCTTTGGTTCTTGCCGAATGCATTAAACTCCGTATAATCGCGGTGGGAAGCCGCCAAAAGCTCTCGCCTCATCAATTCCTTATCCGCCCCGTCGAGCAGCCTCCTGTACGCGTTTACGACGGTCGCAAGATAGTACTCGCCCTTCATTCTGCCCTCGATTTTAAAGGAACACACTCCCGCGGCGCTGAGTTCGTCGAGCTGTGCGCTCAAATTTAAATCTTTGCCGCTCAAAAGATACGCGCCGCGCTCATCCTCCGTAATCGGAAACCAATCGCCGTCCTGTTCGCGGGCGCGCAATTCGTATTGAAATCTACATGCCTGCACGCACTCTCCGCGGTTCGATGGACGGGAGGAAAGATAATCGCTCAAAAGGCATCTGCCACTGTACGAAATACAGGTGGCGCCATGTACGAAGGCTTCGAGTTCAAGCTCGGGAACCGCCTCATGAATTTCTTTGATTTCCGCAACCGAAAGTTCCCTTGCAAGAACGACGCGGCTTGCGCCCGCCTCTTGCCAAAAACGCGCCGCCTCTTTATTGAGGGTGTTTGCCTGCGTGGAAACGTGTACACTGAGCGTAGGAGCAACTTTCTTTAAAACGCGGAAAACGCCCAAATCAGAAACGAGAACGCCGTCCGCCTTCAATCTTTCGAGTAGCTTAAAATAACCCGCAAGTTCCCCGAAATCCTCGTTCTTTGCAAATATATTTGCGCAAACGTAAACCTTTTTTCCGCGGGCATGAGCGAACGCAATTCCCTCTTTAAGCTCCTCTTCCGTAAAATTATCGGAAAAGGCGCGCAAAGAAAACGCTTTGCCGCCTAAATACACCGCGTCCGCGCCGTAGCGGATCGCGACTTTCAATTTTTTGAGACTGCCCGCAGGGGCAAGAAGTTCGGCTTTCATGTTTAACCTTACTGATTCTTTTTCGTGCTCACGGCAAGTCCTTCGCCGTATTCGTAAATTTGAGTTTTAAAATCGGGATCTGACTCCAAAAGACCCAAATACTCGCGAATATGCTCCGCGAGCATTTTGCGCTTTTTCGGTGCCTCGCCGCGCACCCAGCCGAAGAGCAGGATATCATCCGAGAAGAGCGCGCCGCCGCCCTTTAAGAGCCGCTTGCAGTCATCAAAATAACGCCTGTACTGCACTTTGGGCCCGTCGAGAAATATTAAATCATAGCTACCCGTAAGTATCGGCAGAATTTCACCCGCATCTCCTTCGAAGAGCCGCACCCGATCTTCCAATCCGAATAGCGCAACGTTTTCGCGGAATTTTTTTGCGCGGTCAGGAAGAAGCTCGATGGCGGTAAGTTCCGCTTCCGTCTCTAATAAAAGTGCGCAGGAAGTGAGCCCTTCGCCCGCTCCTATTTCCAAGATGCGCACTGCGCGGTGTTCCTTCGCCCACTCTACAAGGGCAACAACGGTTTCGTCCGCCGCCGTAGGGTCGCGCCCCTCTTTGGCAGCCGTTCGCATACGATCGAGTTTTTCGTTTCCGATCATTTTCGTTTTTTGGGAGCAGGAAGTCCTGACGCAACCTCCTGCAATAACTCGATCAAAAATTCTTTATCGGTATTCTCCACCAAATAGCGCGGCTTTGCGCCAGCATAGGCCGCAAGCTCGGGCGCGCCCTTAAGAAATCTGCCCGACGCCGGCGTGATTTTAACGAACAAGCGATTATCGCATATACAGCCGACGGTTTTGTCGTTGCAATACACGACGTATTCGCCCATCATAGGATAAACCCGTATGCCGTAAAGTTCCAACCCTTCTAAAAATTTTTCAATAAATTCCTTTGACGTCGCCATATTATTCGCCCCAATCTTTATTCATTTCCGCAGTACGCTCTTCAATATGTCTGCCCAAAATTCGCTTTATTACAGGATACGGGGAATGGACCGCCGCTTCAAGAATGGGCGTATCGTTCTTTGTAAACAGGTGGGAAAACAGTGCTTCAAGCATTTCAAGCTGTGATTTATATACCGCTTAATGCTCGTTGTGAACTCTGAAATCCTCGTATTCCGAACGCGCTTCACTCACTTTTCCCTCGTCGAGAAGAATGAGCACAGTTGCATAGGCGGTCTTATATTTGAGTCCGCGGTCGCCTCCGTGACGGAGACGGTCGATGCACGATTTCGCAAGTAAAAGATCGTCGCGCACAAGGGCGTTGCGTACGGAGCACAAATAATATCTTTCGCGCACGAACGGAAAGATCAAGTGGTTATTGCGCACCCGTTCGAGAAGCAACCGTTCCTCCTCGTATCGACGGGCGACAAATAAGGCTTCGCTCTTCATATAGAAGTTATCCTGCACGATCTCCCCCGCAAGACAGAGAATCAAAACCAACGTCACGGGCAAAAGAATGGCGCCGGCCACATATTGTGCAAAGCAGAATGAAACAACGACCCCCGTAATTGTAACTGCGGCGGCGATTCCTGTAAGAGAATACGCCCAAACTCTTCTTTTCACTTTCCCTCTCCTTTTTTCCGCCCTTTCGTTACAGTTCGAGAATGACGGGTATGATCATGGGCGACTGCTTCGTTTTTTTATAAATAAAATTCCGAAGTGCGCGCTTGACGTTCTCGCCCGTTTCCTTTACGCCTGCAATATCGGGCGTCGCCGCAAGCGCCTGTAAGGTAACTTCTTTTAAAAGCGCAATGTGCTCCCGCTCCTCTGCAAAGGCAAAGCCCTTGCTTTCGATGACGGGTTCGCCTGCAAGATATCCGCCCGATTTTGCAAAACTGACGACGATCATGCCCTCGCTCGACAAATGGATTCTGTCTTTAATGACTTCGCTCGTGCCGTAATCTTCGAACCCTTCGCCGTCGATCAATCTGGCTCCTGCGGGGAAGTTATCACCGCGTTTCAAGGTCTCGGAAGTAAGCTCTGCAACTGCGCCGATTTCGGGAATCAGAATATGCGAAGCGGGCATACCGAGCTCTTCCGCAAGCTGTGCGTGAAGTTTTAAATGCCTGTATTCGCCATGCACGGGAATAAAGAATTTCGGCTTTAAGAGCTTATGCAGAATTTTATGTTCTTCCTGACAGGCGTGTCCCGAGACGTGAATTTTTTCAAGCGTTTCGTAAACGACGCTCGCGCCCTTTTTATACAGATTATTGATTGTACGGTAAATCATGCGTTCGTTACCGGGGATAGGACTTGCGGAAATAATGATCGTATCGTTTTCGCCGATCGTCACTTTATTGAAATCACCCGACGCCATACGCGTCAACGCGCTCATAGGCTCACCCTGCGAACCCGTGGAAACGATTACGATTTCCCGATCGAAATAATTCTTCGTTTTTTCAACGTCGATAAGTACGCCTTCGGGAACGGATATCTCCCCGATCTTTGCCGCCGCCTCTACCACGTTGAACATACTCCGTCCTGAAAGTGCGACCTTTCTTCTGTACTTTACCGCAATGTCAATGATCTGCTGCAAACGGTGAACGTTCGAAGCGAAGGTGGCGACAATGAGCCTTCTGTCGGCATTCTCCGAAAACAGGTGTTCGAGCGTTGTTCCTACGACTTTCTCGCTCATCGTGTAGCCCGCCCGTTCGATATTCGTCGATTCGCCGAGGTAAAGCAAAACCCCCTTTCTTCCGTACTCCGCAATCTCGTTCAAATCGATCGGCGCGCCTGCGACAGGCGTTAAATCTATTTTAAAATCTCCGCTGTGGAAGATAACGCCGTGCGGCGTTTCGATTGCAAGCGCAAGCGCACCTGCGATCGAATGATTGACGTTTACGAAACCTACGGTGAATACGCCCGCCTTGATCTTATCTTTCGCGGAAACGGTATATTCCTCGACATTGTTGATCCTGTGTTCTCTGAGCTTATTGTCTACAAGCGCAAGCGTGAGCTTCGTGCCGTAGAGCGGCGCGGAAATCTCTTTCATAAGATAGGGAACGCCGCCGATATGATCCTCGTGCCCGTGTGTTAAAAAGATTCCGCGGATCTTGTTTTTATGCTTCACAAGGTAGGAGATATCGGGAAACACCAAATCGATTCCCGGCATTTCCTCGGTCGGAAAAATAATACCTGCGTCGATCACGATAATATCGTTTCCGTATTCGATCGCGGTCATATTTTTGCCGATTTCGTCTACCCCTCCGAAAAATAGTACGCGGACGGGCGTCACTTTATTCTGTTTTTTCTTTTTGCGGTCGTTCGCTACCGTTCGCACCGCCCCTCTGTCGCGCCCCGCCGCGGGGCTTTTTGCGTTCTTTGCTTCACCGAAAGAAGCGGGAATCTTCGTCCCTTTGCCTTTAGCTCGGGAAGTATGTTTGGGTTTATAGCCCGCCTCCCGCATAGCCTCTTTCGAGCGCATCTGTCCGTTGTTCGGCGCACGCTTTTTCGCGCCTCGTTCATACGCTTCGATTCCGTTAAGAATGGCAAGTTCAACAGCGCTCGGTTTTCCTGCCTTTCCCTTTTTTGATTGATTGTCCAACATGAACTCCTTGATTATCTGTTATTAAAATTCGAGAGCCGAAAAATCATTCAGCTCTCGTAAAATCTTTATTCGCGGTTAGAAACTCATTCCCGTTTTAGAGGGCGTTACTAATTTTATAAGACCCTCGCTGAGAAGTTCATCGTCCGTCTTGAAGGGATACAATGCAACGTAATCCACGTTCTTCTTCTCCCCTTCCACTGCGCCAAGTCTTTCCATCAGCAGCGGTATCAAGCGGAGCGCGCGTTTCAAACCGACTTCGCTCTTAATTTTTACCATCATGGGCGTCTTCTCATACATCTTCTTGTCGCCCTCGTATTTTTGATGATATACCGAAGTCGAGAACTCTTCGGGATTGAGCGCAATATACATACACAGCGTTTTGCCGTTGACGCCGATCTTCGCGATCGTTTCGCCGCGGAAAGAGAATCTGTCGTTCGACCAGTTCACCTGCGAATTCGTGCGCGTGTATTGCAATATCGCATTTTTCAATCTGCCGTAATAAGCCTTCGTCTCGTCGCCGCTTTGAATGATGCGGGCAAGGAAACTACGCTTATAGCGCGTCGTCTCTAACTCTTCTTCATCCTCTACCTCGTCGGAAATAGGAGCAGGCTTTGCAGAAGGCACTACCGCCTTGGGAACAGCCTTACTCTTCTGAGCGTTTCCGAAGGGAAACTTCGGCGCAGGCTGGGGCTGTTGCGGCGCGGGCTGCTGTACCCCGAAATTGTAATTGGGCTGAGGCGGGAACTGCGGTTGAGGTCCGTAATTATATGCGGGCTGAGGTCCGTAGCTATATGCGGGAACATACTGCTGTTGAGGCACCGCCGCAATCGCAGCCTCCTCTTCCACAACCTTGGATTCTCTCTCGACGACTACCTGCACGGGAGTGGACTTAGATACGAATTCTTCCTTTTTAAGAAATTCTACGACAAGCTCTGCAACTCTGCTGTAATCGAGTTCGTCGGAGACGGTACGGGCGATTTTGGAAATACCGGAATCATCCACCGTAACGTCGAATTCGTTTTCAAGCATCCGCGCAACGCGGTCTGCAATCAGATCGTAATTGATTGAAGGCATCGAAATCGAACCGGCGATCTTTTCCGCGATCACATTTTCGTCTGTGACGGGCATTGCAGCCGAAATTCTGTTTGCAATAGCCTCTTCGTCTACTCCGCCGATCACGGCGGCAACGCGCTCTGCGATCGTATCGTAGTCCACTTCCGGCATGACCATCGAAACACGTTCCGCAAGCGTATCGTAATCAACCTTTCCGCCGCTTACGGGAATATCGCCGACGGCAGACTTCACACGCTCTGCAATTTCGTCGTAATCGACGGTGGGCACTTTCTGCGCAAGAACTTCTGCAAGCAGATCATAATCGACCGACATTTCGGGCGTGGGGATGTCGCTTGCTGTAAACTTCATATTCATGTGCTCGGCAAGCTCGTCGTAATCGATGGGCTTCTGAGCCGCAAATACAGCCATGGATTTGAGATGCGTTGCAAGCTCGTCATAGTTGATCGCAGGAACCTTCTGCGCGATCTTCTCGGCAAGCAGATCGTAATTGATCGCCTGCGCCATGGAAACGTCGCTTGCGGCAACCTTTACATGCTTAGCGAGCTCGTCGTAATCGATCGGATTTTGCGGAGCGAATACAGACATGGCTTTGAGGTGCGATGCAAGTTCGTCGTAGTTGATCGCGGGAACTTTGCGCGCGATCTTCTCGGAGAGTAGATCGTAATCGAAGGACTCATGCGTTCTCTTGGAGTCTGCAACCTTATTGACGACCTTATTCGCGATCTCGTCATAGTCGATCGGCGTTTGCGGCGTAAATACCGAAAGCCGTTTGAAATGCCAAGCGAGGTCGTCGTAATTGATTGCGGGAACTCTTTGCGCGAGCTTCTCGGCAAGCAGATCGTAATTGATCGTTTCGTTCGTCTTGTTGTATTCCGCGACCTTGACGACGACCCTATTGGCGATCGCATCATAGTCGATCGGCGTTTGCTGTGCGAATACCGACATCGTTTTAAGACGGGACGCAAGTTCGTCGTAATCGATAGACGTCTGCGGCGTGAATAGCGACATCGTTTTAAGGCGCGAAGCAAGCTCGTCGTAATTGATAGACGTCTGCGCTGTAAATACCGACATCGTTTTGAGGTGCAACGCAAGCTCGTCGTAATTGATCGCAGGAACTTTTTGCGCAAGCTTTTCGGCAAGCACGTCGTAATTGACGGGCGTCTGCGGCGTGAATACCGACATTGTTTTAAGGTGCAACGCAAGCTCGTCGTAATTGATCGCAGGAACTTTTTGCGCAAGTTTTTCAGCAAGCACGTCGTAATTGACGGACGTCTGCGGCGTAAATACCGACATCGTTTTAAGGTGCAACGCAAGCTCGTCGTAATTGATAGGCGTTTGCGCCGTGAACACCGACATCGTTTTAAGACGGGACGCAAGTTCGTCGTAATTGACCGCGGGAACCTTTTCTGCAAGCTTCTCGGCAAGTACGTCGTAATTGACATCCAAGCCCGCTTTTTCGGCTTCCGTGACCTTATTTACGATCTTGTTTGCAATTTCGTCATAATCAACGGGCTGCTTTTCGGCAAATACAGACATTGCTTTAACGAGAGCCGTAAGCTCATTATAGTCAACGGAAGGAACTTTCTTCGCAACTTTCTCGGCAAGTTCTTCGTAATTGACCTCTTCGCCTTCCACCGTTTTATCAGTTTCCGTGACCTTATTAACTACCTTATTGGCAAGGGTATCATAGTCGAATTCAACAGGGTCTTGCATCAATCTCGAAGCCGCAGCTACACGCTCGGCAAGATCGTTATAATCGACCGTAGGCACTTTTTGGGCAAGCTTTTCGGCAAGCAACTCGTAATCGGCACCCGGTACTTTTTCGGCAAATTTCTCGATAAGCTGATCGTAATCGGCGCCCGGCACTTTCTCCGCCACTTTATCCGCAAGCAAATCGTAATCGATCTGCAACGCTTTAAGCGCCACTTTATCCGCGATCAAATCGTAGTCGATCGCCTCCGACTCGCCGCTTTGGCGACCGTTTGCAATGCTATCGGTATAAGCGAATTCGCCCGAGGACATTTTCGAAGCAAGCTTTTCGACGATCGATTCGTATTTGGAATCTTCGTCCGCCGCCACGTTTACGGGAATATTGTCGTCTGCGATTTTTTCCGTCACTTTGGAAGCAATCAAATCGTAATCAACAAGGGGAATTGCGTCCGCCACCTTATCGGCAATCGCATTCTCATCCGTCTGAGGAATTGCCGCCACCACTTTTTCGACGATCGCATTCTCATCCGTCTGAGGGATCATATTCGCAATACGATCAGTAAGCTCGTCATAGTCCACTTCGGGAATGATGATGGCGATCTTTTCCGCAAGCAGATCGTAATCGATTTCGAAGGGTTCTCCGTCGGCGGAAACACTTCTTTGAGCGCCGTCTCCTTCTTCTGCGATCGCTTCGGGAAGAATATCTCTCAAACGGTCGCAAAGTTCGTCGTAGTCGATCGCAGGAACTTTCTCCGCAAGTCTTTCGGCAAGCCATTCGTAATCGATTTCGGCAGTTTCCCTCTCTTCTCCTTCCGCCGCTTCCGCGCCGTTCGTATCCATAACGGAAAGCGCGTTCAGCATTTCCTCTTTCAAACCGCTCATCTGCGCTTCAATACGCTCGTTGAGATCGTCTGCGATAGCGTCGAGACGGTCAAGATATCCGTTTTCCGCAGCTTCTGCCGCTTCGCTCGATTTTGCGATTTCGTCCTTGACCGATTCAAGATCTTTGGAAAGATCGTCTGCATTGAACACCGCCATACCGACCTGCGTGATCGCGTAGAGCAGCTCTTCTTTGAGCGCGCTGACCTGCGTATCGAGGTTCGTGTTGAGGTTCTCCACCGCCGCCGAAAGTTTTTCGGAATACGCTTCTTTAAGCGCTTCGTTCTCTGTAATTTCCGCACTCTCTTCAGCGGGTTTCGCATCGAGACCGGAAATTGCGCCAAGAAGTTCGGATCTGAGTCTATCCAACTCGCTCTGCATACGAACGTTCATGGAGTCGATTGCTCTCTCCAATTGAAGAGAATATTCTTTCCCCAATGCCTCGTTGTCGTCCTTGCTTCTGGAAATCTCCTGCTTTAACGCCATAAATTCACTGGTCGTTCCGACGGAAGGCGCAGAAACCGCCATCTTCGCCACCGTTTCAAGGAGATCTCTTTTCAAGCCGCCCACTTCCGTGGACTGCGTATCGATTTTATCGTTAAGTCTTTCGACAGCCGCTTCAAGCCGATCCGTATTATCGCTCTTTGCATTGTCAGGCGTAACCGTTACGGCAAGTTGCGCCATTGCGTTCATTAAATCGTCTTTGAGATCCAGTATTTCCGAACGGAGCTTGTCGCCCATTTCGTTTACTGCCTTTAAGCTGTCTGCACCGTCGCTGTTCCTTTCCTCGCTCTTGTATACGGACGAAGAAAGTTGCGCCATACCGTTGAGGAGGTCATCTTTGAGCATATCCATCTCCGCACGGAGTTTATCGCTCATATCCTCCATAACTTTGAGACTCTCTTTGCCCGTCGCACCGCTTTCTGCCTCTTCGGGCGTTACGGTAATCGCGAGCTGCGCCATAGCGCTCATCAAGTCGTCTTTGAGCGCGTCCATATCCGCACGGAGCTTGCCGCTCATATCCTCCATAACTTTGAGGCTCTCTTCGTTCGCCGCACTGCTCTGTGCATCTTCGGGCGTTACGGTAATCGCAAGCTGCGCCATAGCGCTCATCAAGTCGTCTTTGAGCGCGTCCATCTGCGCACGAAGCTTGTCGTTTGTTTCGTTGATTGCGTTCAGGCTCTCTTCCGTGATATTGCCGCCCTCGATCGCTTCGGGCGTGACCGTTACGGCAAGCTGTGCCATAGCACTCATCAAATCGTCTTTGAGGCTCGACATTTCCGAATGGAGCTGTCCGCTGAGTTCGTTCACCGTCGCTTTGATATCCTCTTCGGAATCTTCGCCTGCGTCCTCTTTTCGGTTGACCGACATGGAGATCTGCGCCATGCCGCCCAACAAATCGTCTTTCAAATAATCCAACTGCGTTTGCAGTTTTTCTTTCAAGTCGTCAAACGCCTTCTGATTATCGACGCCGTTGCTTGCAGGGCTTTCGGGAGTAACCGACACAGCGAGCTGTGCCATTGCTCCCATAAGGTCGTCTTTGAGCGCTTCCATTTCCGAATGGAGCTTATCGCTCAAATCATTCACGGCTCTCGCGTTCTCGGCAACGCCGTTGCTCTCGCTTACGGGCGCCGCAGTTAATGCAAGCTGTGCCATAGCGCCCATAAGGTCGTCCTTCATGGCGTCCATTTCAGATTGTATTTTCGCGCTCATTGCATTGAGTGCTGCGGTATTATCCTCCCCGCTCCCGCTGCTTTCGGGCGTCACCGTCATAGCAAGCTGCGCCATGGCACCCATAAGGTCATCCTTCATCGTGCCCATTTCGCCGCGGAGCTTGTCGCTCATATCCGTTACGGCTTTGAACGCCTCGGCATTCAGTCCGCTTCCGTCGCCGCTTTCGGGCGTAACGCTGATAGCAAGCTGTGCCATTGCGCCCATGAGATCGTCCTTCATGGCGTCCATTTCAGATTGTATTTTCGCACTCATCGCGCTGAGCGCCGCAGAATTGTCTGCGCCGCCACTGCTGCTCTCGGGCGTCATCGTCATTGCAAGCTGCGCCATTGCTCCCATAAGATCGTCCTTCATTGTGAGCATTTCCGATTGCATTTTCGCACTCATTGCGTTGAGCGCCGCGGAATTGTCTGCGCCGCCACTGCTGCTTTCGGGCGTCATCGTCATTGCAAGCTGCGCCATTGCTCCCATGAGATCGTCCTTCATCGTGAGCATTTCAGATTGCATTTTCGCACTCATTGCGCTGAGCGCCGCGGAATTGTCTGCACCGCCACTGCTCTCGGGCGTCATTGTCATTGCAAGCTGCGCCATCGCTTCCATGAGTTCGTCTTTCATGGCGTCTACTTCGGCATGGATCTGTTCGCTGATATTGTCAAGCTGCTGATTGCCGACTCCGCCGTCGCCGTTTTCGGGGGTCATCGTAACGGCAAGTTGCGCCATCGCCCCCATGAGTTCGTCTTTAAGCGCTTCCGATTCGAGCTGAACGCGCGCACCGATGCTTTCGATTGCATCGTCAATTCCCGTTCCGCTTGCGACAGGCTCGCCCGACGCGGCGACCGGAGCTCTATTTTTAAGCTCCTCGACCGTGTTCTGCAATGCTTCGAGTTGTTCCCTCAAATCACCGATCGCATTTTCGATTTGCTCACCCGTTATTTTATCGACGTCCTCTTTCAGCGCGGAGAGATCCGCTTTGTTAAGGTCGTAGATCGCGCTGTTTTGCTGCGTGATATAACGCACCTCGTTCATTACGGATTCTATGGATTCTTTTAGCGTGGACTCCATCAACTCGTGACTTGCTTGAAGTTCTTCGCTCAAAGAACCTTTGATCTCTTCGATTTTGTCTTCAATGCTAAGGTAGAGCCCTTCTAAAACTTGTTCGTCAATCTCAGCCATTTTTAACCTCTTCCTGCTTCTTTTGCAGATTATACAATCATACGCTATATAGTTTACACCATTTTTATGCAAATGTAAATACTTTTACATGATTTTTTCGGAATGTATCCGCCTTTTTTAGTCATTTTTCGACAAAAAGAAACTTCTTTCGCTATTTTTTCGGTCAGTACCTCTTTTCAGAGTGCATCCGAGAGCGCATTTTTCGGAAATTAAAGATCATCCCTGCCGTAAAACAGATCATCAACCAATATAAAAACAGCAGGAACACGATCACAGCGGATAGTGCCCCATACAGTTTTTCGGGGCTGGAAAACACAAGATATAGTCGGAACAGCATTGCCGCGCCGAGCCAGCTCAAAGCCGTGATTGCGCTTCCCGCCGCCGTCTGCGCAGGCGTGATCCGATACGGACAGGCATAAATATTCAAGACCCATGCAATGAAAAATCCGAATACCGTGAGCACCGTATATACAATGATCCAGGAAAGCCAAGACGGCAACGAACGGGTCAGAAGATTAGCTCCTATAATGACTCCGCCCGTAAGCGCGACAAAAAGAATCGTGAGGATCGAAAAGACCACGGCGGAAAGCCTGAGCCGCCATCCGCTTTTCCCCTTTTCGATCCCGCATATAATTTCGCCGCTACGCCTTAAATGATAAAAAAAGCCCGTCGCCGACCAAAAAGTTGTTGCGAGAAACAGGATCCCCGCCCCCGCGCTTGCGCCGGTCGCATGGGTATCCAGATAACCGATCAGTCCCTTCGCCCAATCGAACAATTCCAACTCGAAAAGCTGTTCCGCGGAAATTTTATCGCCGAAGATCAACGTAAGAAAAAAGAGCAACGGAACTAACGACAGTACGAGAAAAAACACGAGCGTACCTGCGATCGTCGTAAACTTATTGTCGGCAAGAGCCGCATAAGCGTTTTTCACCTTTTCACACGTCCGCGAAAATGCGCTTTTACGTTTTGCCCTCTCCATATATTGCAGTATGCGCAATCACGGAAAAAGCATGAGGCGGTCAACACACTCCGATTCTGAACCGTTACAAATCGACTAGATCGATCGGAACATTTTGTGAAGCGGCACGTTCATCTCTTTCGCCACTCTGAACAGCGACAATACGTTGATGTTTTGATTTCGTAAAATTCTGTTTAACGTTGCCATACTGATTTTGCAACGCTTGCAAAATTCGGTTTTAGTGAAATGATTTTTTTCCAAATAGTCCTCTATCATTTTTACGTCAATGATTTCTTTCATGTTATCCTCCCGTGGAAAAATACGGCTAAAAGCCTTATGATATTATATATGGCTTTTAGCCGTTTGTCAAGACAAATACTGCTGAAAGCGGTATAATATTAATATGAATAATTTCAAAAACCGCATCAATCTTGTATTAAAAAACAAAAAAATGTCGCAAAATGAACTTGCCAAAAAGATTTATATGTCGCAAAGCATTGTGAATAATTACTGCACCGGCAAAAGAGAACCCTCTTTGGAAGTACTGATTGCCATTTGCAAGGCATTAAACGTAAGCGCAGATTATTTATTAGGTTTAACTGATTAAAAATCAATACAATTTTGCAAAACAAAAAGCACAGCCGAAGCTGTGCTTTTTTATTTTGTTTTTCGAATTAAAGAATCTTGGAAACCGCGCCGGAACCAACCGTTCTGCCGCCTTCGCGGATAGCGAAACGGAGACCTTCTTCGATAGCAACGGGTTTGATAACCTCGACCTTCATCGTGACGTGGTCACCGGGCATAACCATTTCAACGCCTGCAGGAAGTTCGATCGAACCCGTAACGTCGGTCGTTCTGATGAAGAACTGAGGACGGTAATGGTTGAAGAACGCCGTGTGACGTCCGCCTTCCTCTTTCGTAAGGACGTAGACCTGAGCCTCGAACTTGGTAGCCGTAGCAACCGTGCCGGGTTTAGCGATAACTTGTCCTTTTTCGATATCTGTTCTGTTGATACCGCGGAGAAGCGCACCTACGTTGTCGCCCGCCGTTGCTTCGTCGAGCTGTTTGTGGAACATTTCAAGACCCGTGATCGTGGTCGTCTTGGGCTTATCGATAAGTCCGACGATTTCAGCAGGTTCGCCGACGTGAGCCACACCTCTTTCAACTCTGCCCGTAGCAACCGTGCCGCGGCCGGAGATGGTGAATACGTCCTCGACGGGAAGAAGGAAAGGCTTCTTGTCATCGCGTTCGGGCGTAGGAATGTAGCTGTCGATCGTGTTCATGAGCTCGATAATGCACTGGCATTCGGGAGCTGCAAGAACCTCTGCATCGGGAGCGCCGCTCGCCGCTTTTTCAAGCGCTTTAAGCGCAGAACCTTTGATGATCGGAATGTCGTCGCCGGGGAATTCGTAGGAAGAAAGAAGGTCTCTGACTTCCATCTCAACGAGTTCGAGAAGTTCGGGATCGTCGAGCTGATCGCACTTGTTAAGGAATACGACGATATAAGGAACGCCTACCTGACGGGCAAGCAGAATGTGCTCGCGGGTCTGAGGCATGGGACCGTCGGTCGCCGCAACTACGAGAATCGCACCGTCCATCTGCGCAGCACCCGTGATCATGTTCTTAACGTAGTCTGCGTGACCCGGGCAGTCAACGTGCGCGTAGTGACGCTTTTCCGTTTCGTACTCGACGTGAGCGGTGTTAATCGTAATACCGCGCGCCTTTTCTTCGGGCGCCTTATCGATTTCGTCGTAACGCATTTTCTGTGCCTGACCTTTGCACGCCATAACCATGGTGATAGCTGCGGTCAAAGTGGTCTTGCCGTGGTCAACGTGGCCGATGGTACCAATGTTGATGTGGGGCTTGCTTCTGTCGAATTTTGCCTTTGCCATTTTGAGTAATCCTCCGATAAATTTTATTATTTTTTGATAACTTTTCCGACATATTGTGTCGGAGCGCAGCTATCTATCAATACCTTGATATGAAGCTGATTCCGCTTACCGAATCATATTATAACCGATAACGGAAATTTTTGCAATGTTTTTATTGCATTTTTTTGGGAAAATTTCTAAATTCTCCCTGTAAAAGCCATTATTTATCCTCTTTCGGCGCACGGTTCGAGATGATTTTCTCGGAAATGCTCTTCGGTACTTCGTAGTAGTGGTCGAATTGCATCGTGAACTGCCCTCTTCCCTGCGTGCGCGAACGGAGCTCCGTCGCATAACCGAACATTTCGGAAAGCGGAATTTCGGCATCTATGATCTTTGCGCCGTTGCGGTCGTCCGTGCCCAAGATGGTGCCGCGGCGCCCCGAAACGTTTCCCATCAAATCGCCGAAGTAATCTTCGGGCGTGATGATCTGCACTTTCATGATAGGTTCGAGAAGAACGGGTTTCGCCTTTTCCATACCGTTCTTAAACGCCATGGAGCCTGCGATCTTGAACGCCATTTCGGACGAGTCGACTTCGTGGTAGCTACCGTCGTAGACCTGTACTTTAAAGTCTACCATTTCGTAGCCGGCAAGATAGCCGTTTTTGGCAGCCTCCTGAATACCCTTGTCGATCGCGGGAATGTATTCCTTGGGAATAGAGCCGCCGACCGTGAGATCCTCGAACGCGTAACCAGCGCCGGGTTCCTGGGGAAGAAGATGGATCTTACAGTGACCGTATTGACCTTTACCGCCCGACTGACGCTTGTACATACCCTCTGCGTCCACTGCGTTGCGGAACGTCTCGCGGTATGCAACCTGAGGCGCGCCTACGTTCGCTTCCACGTGGAATTCTCGAAGCAAACGGTCTACGATAATATCGAGGTGAAGTTCGCCCATGCCGGCGATAATCGTCTGCCCCGTCTCTTTATCGGTATAGGTCTTGAAGGTGGGATCTTCTTCCGCAAGTTTGATGAGCGCAAGCGTCATCTTCTCCTGTCCCGCTTTCGTCTTGGGTTCGAGCGAAAGCTGGATAACGGGCTCGGGGAATTCCATCTTTTCGAGAATGATCGGGTGCTTTTCGTCGCAGAGCGTATCGCCCGTCGTCGTGTTCTTCAGACCGACGATCGCGCAAATGTCGCCCGAATAAATGCAGTCGATATCCTTTCTTTCGTTGGAGTGCATCTGAACAAGACGTCCCACGCGCTCCTTCTTCTCCTTGGTGGAGTTGTAAACATAGGAGCCTGCCTCCAATACGCCCGAATAGGCGCGGAAATAAGCAAGCGAACCCACGAACGGGTCGGTCGCGATCTTGAACGCAAGTCCCGCGAAAGGCGCTTCGTCGGAAGTTTCTCTCACTTCCTCCTCGCCCGTTTTGGGATTTACGCCCTTGACGTGCGCAACATCCAAGGGGCTGGGAAGGAAGTTGATGACCGCGTCAAGAAGAAACTGCACGCCCTTGTTCTTATAGGAAGAACCGCAGAGCATGGGGATCGCTTCCGCTCTGAGGCAGCGCTCGCGAAGCCCCGCAATGATTTCCTCAACGGAAAGTTCCATCGTATCGAGATATTTTTCCATAAGTTCGTCGTTTGCGGAAGCCGCTTCTTCAACGAGCTTTTCGTGATACTTATTTGCGAGCTCCTGCAAATCCGCCGGAATGGGCTCTTTTCTGAAATCTTTACCGAGATCGTCGTAATATATCTCTGCTTCCATGCGGATCAGATCGACGATACCGCGGAAATTCTCCTCTTTGCCGATGGGAAGCTCGATCGGAACGGGGTTTGCGCCCAAACGCTCTTTGATCATCTTCTCTACGCGGTAGAAGTCCGCTCCGTTGATGTCCATTTTGTTAACGTAAGCAATACGGGGAACTTTGTAGTTCTCCGCCTGACGCCAAACCGTTTCGGACTGGGGCTCAACGCCGCCCTTCGCGCAGAAGGTTGCGACCGCGCCATCCAAAACGCGCAAGGAACGCTCGACTTCCACCGTAAAGTCAACGTGACCCGGTGTATCGATGATGTTGAAACGGTGATTTTTCCAAATACAGGTAGTAGCCGCGGAAGTTATGGTAATTCCGCGCTCCTGCTCCTGCACCATCCAGTCCATCGTCGCGGCGCCTTCGTGCGTTTCGCCCATCTTGTGCGTCTTCCCCGTATAGAAAAGGATACGCTCCGTCGTGGTCGTCTTTCCCGCGTCGATGTGCGCCATGATCCCGAAGTTACGGGTATGTTTTAAATCGTATTCTCTGGGCATAATCTTTTCTCCTTACGATCAGAAACGGAAATGCGCGAACGCCTTGTTCGCCTCTGCCATTCTGTGCGTATCTTCTTTCTTCTTAACGGAACCGCCGGTATTGTTATACGCGTCCATAAGCTCCGCAGCGAGCTTTTTGCTCATTTCGCGCTCGCTTCTCTTTCTCGTGTTCGCAACGATCCAACGGATCGCAAGCGTCTGACGGCGCTCGGGTCTGATTTCGATGGGAACCTGATAGTTCGCACCGCCCACGCGCCTTGCTTTGACTTCGACCAAAGGCATTACGTTGCTCATCGCTTTCGTAAAGATTTCCATAGGTTCCAAGCCTAATTTTTCTCCCATCATCGTGAACGCGTCGTACACGATCCTTTGCGCAACGCCTTTTTCGCCGTCGAGCATCACTTGGTTGATGAGCTTCGTAACGACCTTGCTGTTGTAGATAGGATCGGGAAGAACGTCTCTTTTGGGAACGCCACCTCTTCTGGGCATTTTGGTATCCTCCGATTAAAATTTTGTTTGCGTTACGCCGCCGCGAGGGAAATGAAGTTTCCCTGTCCTGTTAAGCTATTTTACCTATACATTATTATATAATAGGCAAAAACCTTCTCCCCTTTCGGGAATACTGCCTGACTTCCGGACGAATATTCCGAAATAAAGCAGAGTCTTTCACGAACGAAATAGCTAAAATCCGTGAATTACTTAGGGCGCTTTGCGCCATACTTGCTGCGGGACTGTTTGCGTTTTGCAACGCCCGCCGTATCGAGTGCGCCGCGAACGATATGATACCGCACGCCGGGCAGGTCCTTTACTCTTCCGCCGCGGATCAAAACGGAGCTGTGCTCCTGCAAGTTGTGACCTTCGCCGGGAATGTAAACCGTACCCTCTTGCTTGTTGGTAAGGCGGACTCTCGCGATTTTACGAAGCGCCGAGTTGGGCTTCTTGGGAGAGGTCGTCGTTACCGAAAGGCATACGCCGCGCTTTTGCGGACACTTGTCCAAAATAGGGCTCTTGGACTTGAACGCTTCGCGTTCTCTGCCTTTTTTGATAAGCTGGTTGATTGTAGGCATTCTCTCATCCTCCTTGAATTATTTCGGAATATTTCAGCGACTGCAAGCAGTCGGAAGAAATCCTGTTCATTTCGCATTCGGGGCACGCAAAAATCTGCCCTTTTGCGGACAAAACATATTTTACCAAATCAAAGATTCTTTGTCAAACATTTTAAATATAAAAAACTTAAAAAAAGCATACAAATTCCGTTATTCTTTCTTTCCTTAAAAGTATTGACAAATTTTGGAAAAAGAATTATTATATTGCAGGAATTCATTGAAAGGAGAATTTTTTTTATGAACAAAAAGACCGTAAAAGATTTAAGATGTTTAAAAGGCAAGCGCGTACTCGTGCGCTGCGACTTCAACGTGCCGATCGTGAACGGCGTCATCACCGACGAAAACCGCATCAACGGCGCACTCCCCACCATCAAGTATCTTATGGACAAGGGTGCAAAAGTTGTGCTCTGTTCGCACATGGGCAAACCCCACTCCATCTTCTCGGACGAAGTGAAACTCAACAAGAAGGATAAAAAGAAAGTCGAAGCGGGCGAAACCACTGCGGAAGCGATCATTGAAAAGGCAAAGAAAACCGAGCCTTCAAAGCTCACCCTCGCTCCCGTTGCAAAGCGCTTGAACGAACTGCTCGGCGGCAAAGTCGCGTTTGCCTGCGACGTAGTCGGTCCCGACGCACAGGCAAAGGTCAACGCGCTCAAAGAGGGCGAATGCGTGCTCCTTGAAAATCTCCGCTTCCACTGGGAAGAAGAGAAGAAAGACCTTGAATTCTGCAAAAAGCTCGCTTCCTACTGCGATATTTACGTAAACGACGCATTCGGAACGGCGCACCGCTCCCACGCTTCCACGGCGGCGATCGTGGAATACGGTCTTGTTAAGACTGCCGTCTGCGGCTTCCTCATCGAAAAAGAACTCACCGTCATGGCGGACTCCCTCGAACATCCCCAACACCCCTTCGTTGCGATCCTCGGCGGAGCAAAGGTCGCAGACAAGCTCAACGTTATTTCCAATCTGCTGGAAAAGTGCGATACGCTTATCATCGGCGGCGGCATGGCTTACACCTTCTTGAAGGCGCAGGGCGGAAACATCGGCACCTCGCTCGTAGACGACGAAAAGATCGACTACTGCAAGGAAATGCTTAAAAAGGCGAAAGACAACGGCAAAGAAATTCTTCTGCCCGTCGATACCGTCGTTGCAAAGTCCTTCCCCGACCCCATCGACGCGCCCGTCGAAATCAAGACGGTTCCCTCCATGGAGATCCCTGCGGATATGATGGGACTCGACATCGGCGAAAAGACGAGAGCGCTCTTCGCGGATAAGGTCGCCAAGGCTAAAACGGTCATCTGGAACGGTCCTATGGGCGTATTCGAAAACCCCACTCTCTCGGCGGGTACGATCGCGGTTGCGGAAGCGCTTGCGCAGGCGAAAGGCACCACTATCGTCGGCGGCGGCGACAGCGCTGCGGCTTGCACCCAATTCGGTTTTGCGGATAAGATCACGCACATCTCCACGGGCGGCGGAGCTTCCCTCGAACTTTTCGAAGGAAAAGTCCTCCCCGGAATCGCTTGCCTGAACGATAAGTAATCAACGAAATGCGAACGCCTCCTTCCGTAGCAGGAAGGAGGCGTTTTTTTATTGCGGCTTTGAAGAGCCCATCGTCTCCGCAAGCAGCCGAAACGCGAATCTGATTCCCTCGCGGAAGCCCATCAAACCGTATTCCGAATTGATACCCCCTTCTAACAGCCAAATTGTGTCCAGCCACTCACTGGGCTCTTTTCCTAAAATTGCGAATAATTTATCGAAATATTCGTCCGCTTCTTTATTCAGACGTAAATATTCCTGGGTATATACCATCGTTTCGCTCGGCCCGCAATCTGAAAAGTAAATTTCTTCTAAAATTGATTTGTTCATAACGACTCTCCTTTGCAATATCTTATTTAGTTATAAATAACTGTTTTGAATTATTTTATCAGTTATTTTTGACTTTGTCAACTATTTGAGTTAAATTTAACTTAAAATAATTCTTGGTGAATAATATGCGCTTAAAAGAATTAAGAGAAGAAAAAAAGATAACACAAAAAGAAGTTGCCGAAGCAATCGGCGGAACGCAATCCAATTTAGCAAAATGGGAAAAAGAAAAAATTCAACCTGCGGCTGATATGATCATTAAACTTGCCGATTTTTTCGGCGTTTCGGCGGACTATCTTCTCGGAAGAACCGACGACTTCGGGAATGCGGTCGCTTCCCTCCCCGCTCTTTCCGAAGATGAAAACGGTTTACTTGCCCTATACCGCGGCATGACCCGCGCACAGAAGGCACGCTTTCTTTCTTACGGCGAAGGGTTGCTTGGAACCGATACTCCCAAATTTAAATCGTAAAAGGAAATCGAAAAAACGATTGCATTTCCTTTTGAATCGTGTTATAATACTCAAAAATAAATTCAATCAGGAGAATCATAAATGAGAAAACCCATTATTGCAGGAAACTGGAAAATGAACAACACCGCGAGCGAGGGCACGGCGCTCGTAAACGCTTTAAAGCCCCTCGTAAAAGATGCCGATTGCGAAGTCGTCGTTTGCGTTCCCGCAATCGATATTCCCGCCGTATCCGAAGCACTGAAAGGCAGCAATATTGCGCTCGGCGCACAGAACATGCACTTCGCCGAAAAAGGCGCGTATACGGGGGAAATTTCCGCAAATATGCTTAAAGAATACAACGTAAAATACGTCATTATCGGTCACAGCGAACGCCGCCAATACTTCGGCGAAACGGACGAAACGGTAAACAAGCGCACTCTTACGGCGCTTTCGGCAGGACTTGTTCCCATCGTCTGCATCGGCGAAACGCTCGAAGAGCGCGAAACGGGCAAAACGGAAGCCGTCCTCGATAGGCAGATCACCGAGGGAATGAAGGGCATCGACGATATTTCCAGAATCGTCATTGCATACGAACCCGTTTGGGCGATCGGCACGGGCAAAACGGCAACCGCCGAGCAGGCAAACGAAACGATCGGCTATATCCGCAAAAAGTTGGGCGAAGTTTTCTGCCCCAAGTGCGCGGAAAACGTTCGTATTCAGTATGGCGGAAGCATGAACGCAGGCAACTGCAAAGAATTGATGGCAATGCCCGAGATCGACGGCGGACTGATCGGCGGCGCGTCGCTTAAAGCGGGCGACTTTGCAACGATCGCAAACTACAATAAATAATCAATTACGTTTAGGAGCGGCGGCGCAGATTTTTGCCCGCCCTTCTTTTTTCGATATTTTTTGATAAATTACACCTATGCGCTTGCAAAATTTACCTATTCTATTGTATAATACAGTAAACCTAACTTAAAGAGGTATTAAAATGAAAACTCCTTACGCAATCATCATTATGGACGGTTACGGTTTGAATCCCGAAGAAAAAGGCAACGCCATTTTCATGGACGGGAGCAAAAACGTAAACGAATTAAGAGCGAAATACCCTTCCGCACGGCTCGGCGCCAGCGGGCTTTCGGTGGGGCTTCCCGACGGACAGATGGGAAATTCGGAAGTCGGTCACCTCAACATGGGCGCTGGGCGCATCGTCTATCAGGATCTGACCAAGATCACGAAGTCCATCGACGACGGCGACTTCTTCAAAAACGAAGCCCTTGTTTCCGCGATGGAAGGCGCTAAGGAAAAGCATAAAAAACTCCACTTATGGGGGCTCTTATCCGACGGGGGCGTACACAGCCACCTGACCCACCTCTTCGCCCTTCTCGAAATGGCGAAAAACTATGGCGTCCCTCAAACCTATGTGCACTGCTTCATGGACGGGCGCGACGTCTCCCCCACCTCGGGCGCGACGTTTGTGAAAGAACTGCAAAACAAAATGCACGAGCTCGGCTACGGCGAAATCGCTTCCCTTTCGGGCAGATACTATTCCATGGACAGGGACAACAACTGGGACCGCGTGGAGAAGAGCTACGATATGCTTACGCTCGGCACGGGTCTGCAAAAGGACGACCCCGTCAAGGCGCTCAAAGATTCTTATGCCGAGGGCGTAACGGACGAATTCATTCTTCCCACGAACATCGTGAAGAACGGAAAGCCCGTCGCACTCGTCGAAAAGGGCGACTCGGTCATCTTTTTCAACTTCCGCCCCGACCGCGCGCGCGAAATCACACGCGCTTTCTCTCAAAAGGAATTCGTCGTACCGAAGGGAACGGCGTTTGAGAGAAAAACGGGCTTTTTGGAACCCGACTACGTTTGCTTTACCTGTTATGACGCGGCGTTCGAAAACGTTAAAATCGCTTTCCCCAAGCAGAGCATGAAAAATACGCTCGGCGAATATCTTGCGAATCTCAATAAAAAACAGCTTCGTATTGCGGAGACGGAGAAGTATGCGCACGTCACGTTTTTCTTCAACGGCGGCGTAGAGGAACCCAACGCAGGCGAAACACGCGTTCTTATCAACTCCCCCAAGGTAGCGACCTACGATTTACAGCCCGAAATGTCCGCCCCCGAAGTAACCGACCGCGTATTGCAGGAACTCAGGACGGGCGAATACGACGTTATGATCTTAAATTTCGCCAACTGCGACATGGTAGGTCATACGGGCGTGATCCCCGCCGCAGTGAAAGCAGTACACACGGTGGACGATTGCGTAAAGCGCGTCGTCAATCAGATCATTTCCATGGGCGGCAGCGCGATCCTCACCGCCGATCACGGCAATGCGGATAAAATGCTCGATACGGACGAATCGCCCTTCACTGCGCACACTACGAACCCCGTTCCCGTCGTTCTCGTTTCCGAAAAGTACAAGAATGTGCGGCTTCGTAAAGACGGGATTCTTGCGGACATCGCCCCTACCCTTCTCGAAATCATGGGGCTTCCCGTTCCCGCAGAGATGACGGGAAAAAGCCTGATCATCCGCTGAACAAAATCCTGACAGGCGCGGGCGATTTGTCCGCGCCTTTTTTTTGTTGACATATTTTAAAAAATAGGCTATAATGATAGAGTAAGACGAAACGGGCCTGTTTCGGATTCGATTGCAAGCGGATTTCGTCGGACGCACGCCGGAGGCTCGGCTCCGTAAAAACGGATTTAATTTAATTGCTGATAATAAAAGCAGAAGAAGCGCAACCCGCAGAGTTTCGGCTCGTCGCGTAGCGCTTGCGGCTTAACTTAAGTTAAGCTCCGTCCTCTTCCGATTGCCCACGGTCGGATACAGGGCGTCAATCAAGTGGGGAACGTTTTATTCGGAAAAACTTCCGTTCGGATGAAATGAATTCAGGGAAGTATGCCCGAAAAAGAGTCGTCTGCGGACTTTTTAAGGGCGAGATCTGATCGCAGACTAAGCGTGTAGTGTCCGCGGAGGAACCTTGTAAGACCGCAGTTCAATTCTGCGCAGGTCCACCACGCCGCAACGTTGCGCCGTTTGCGCGGCGTTACTCCTTTTCCCGAAAAACTTTTGCTACGCAAAACTTTTTCGGAAGCTTTAAAATACTACGGCAAGACAGCGTATGCTGTCTTGTTTGCTTTAACGGGGATACGATCGGTCATATGATTTCCGCTTGTAATAAGCGTGAAAATATGCTATAATGAACAAATGAGCAATCAAAGAGTTATTATGGACCGTGATTTATCGGAAATTATTTTAAGCGAAGAGCAAATCGCACAAAAAGTCAGAGAAGCGGCGGCATGGCTCGACGAAAGGTTTAAAAAGGAAAGCGTTCCCCCTCTGGCGGTCGGCGTTTTGAAGGGCTGCGTATTTTTTTTCTGCGATCTGGTGCGCGCCATGCAGACTCCCGTACAGATCGAATTTATGACCGCGTCCTCTTACGGCAATTCTTCAAAAAGTTCCGGCGCTCCCGAAATCGTTACGGATCTTGCCGCTTCGGTACAGGGAAGAGACGTGATCTTGATCGAAGATATCGTCGACTCCGGATATACGCTCGTAAGATTGAAAGACTTGATTTTAGGGCGCGGCGCAAAGTCCTTTACCGCCGTAACGCTGTTTGATAAGCCTGCCCGCAGAAAATTACCCGTTCGGGCAGACTTTTCCTGCTTTGAAATAGGCGACGAATTTATCGTGGGCTACGGTTTGGACTACGCGCAGCAGTACCGTGACCTCCCCTACGCAGGAATTTTAAAGCGCGAAATTTACGAAAAGAACAACGCTTGAATAAGACTTGAAAACAGCCCGCGGAAAAGCTTCTCCGCGGGCTGTTTTCAGTCATTTTTACGTCGCACCTCAATAATAATCAAAAACTGCACAAAATAAGTTTACTTATACAATTTATGCGCTTTTCTATACATTATTATAGTTATAATGAAAAATCGCTAATAAAACGCTTCATATATAAGTTCTGCTTATAGTTTTTTTATCTGACTGCCGTTTTATTTATAGTTCGGTTTCTGTTTGTCGGTCAGACGTTCAAACGCGTTTTATTTACTTGACATAAAACGAAACAAAATGATATTATGAACTAAAAATGTAGCGATTAAATAACTTTCGCATCATGAGGTAAATGTATGAAGAAAAAGATTTTAACACTCATTTCGGTCATTGCACTCGTGTTCGGACTGTCGGCGCTGTTTATTGCGTGCAATGAAACAGACGTGGCGTACAGCGTGACCGTACTCTCTCCCGGCGAGGAACCGATCTCCGACGTGACGGTATCCTGGATGTCCGGCTCAAAGGAGAAGGGCAAAGCGCAGACGAACGAGGACGGCGTTGCAACTGCGACTCTCCCCGCAGGCAATTATACGATTGCCCTTTCGGGAAGCAAAGTCAACGCTTACGATTACGACGAGGTAACGGTGAACTCCTCCGCGAGAGACATCGAAATCGTACTCACCGTCAAAAAGGTCGATTATTCCGTTACCGTCAAAGATAAAAACAATAACGCCGCAACGGGCGTTACGGTTACTTGGACGGGGAAGAACGGTACAAGCGGGACCGGCAGCGCCACGACGGACGCAAGCGGCAAAGCCTCTTGCAAACTTTCCTACGGCGATTACACGGTTACGCTCGGCAATCTTCCCGAAGGAAACTTCTACGACGGAGGAAAGGACGTGAGCGGTGCAAACCCCTCCCTTACCTTTAACTTGCGTGCCGCCAATGCGGAAGTAAAAGATTACCGCGTAAGCGTAAGAAGCGAAGGCGAGCTTGTTTTCAAAAAATTCCTCGTCATGGTTTACAGCGGTCAAAACGCCATAGCCGGCGGCGAAACGGACGATAACGGCGTATTCAGTTTCAGCGCCGAAGCGGGCGTCTACTCGGTTCGCGCGCAAAACATTCCCACCGGTTACAAGTCCGAAGACTTAACGCTCACTGCCGATGCGCTCGAAGGCGAATTGATTTTGAAATCGGCGATCATAACCGATAAACCTGCCGATAACACGCAGTATGTGATCGGAGATATTTTCCATGATTACACCTTTGAAACCAAGTATGAGTTAACTCAATACGAATACGAAAAAGACGAGAACGGAGAAGTTATACGCGACGAGAACGGCAACGCGGTCACCAAAGGCGAGATCAGCAACGGTATCTGGTCGAAATCCGTTGCGCAGATATTGAAAGAAAAGCAGGTCCTTCTCATCAACAACTGGGGCACGAACTGTTCCTGGTGCGTAAAGGAAATGCCCGATATGCAGTTGATCTACGAAAAATACAGCGACGTAATCGAAATCGTCGGAGTAGACAACTACGTTCCTATCGATACCGACGCAACGATCAAAAAATTTGCAGAAGACAATGGTCTCACTTTCCCTCTCATGCGCGATCTCAACGGTTTTACCGCCAAATTCGACATTACCGGTTGGCCCACGACCATTGTGATCGACCGTTACGGCGCGATCGCAAGAATCGAAGCAGGCGCGATCACGAGCTACGACGCATGGGAACGCCTGATCAATAAATATATCGGCGAAGACTACAAACAGACCTTTACGCCCGGCGATCATGTAAGCGATTCGATCAATACCGAAGTTTCCAGACCCGACATCACTGTGGACGACGATCACTACGAAAAGCTCGGCGAAGCGATCAACAATACGGAGCAATTCCCTGAAAATGCCTCCGTCGTATGGTCGACCGGAGAAACCCAGTACGAATACGCTTGGCCCTTCCTTATCAAACAGCCTGCCGACATTACAGCGGACGACGTTGCGTCGGATATTCCCTATATGTACACGTCCAATGCGGGCAAACCGAACTCGATGGCAGTTATCTGCGCAAAAGTTAACGTTCAGGCGGGTAAGGTATTTACTTTCGAATATTATATCGATACTGAAAAGGACTACGATTCCTTCTTTATCTTCTGGGACGGCAGAATTCTCGGTGAGATTTCGGGTAAGACATCGGGTTGGACGACCTGCCATATGTTCGTTGAACTTACGGACGGCGAGCACGATTTAATATTGACTTACCGTAAAGACGGAAGCGGCAACGAAGGCAAAGACAGCGTTTATATCCGTAACGTGCATTTTAGCGAAGTCAATGAAATTACAGAATCCAACGACATGCTTCGCAGCGCGGCGTACGGCGACGTTCAAAACGGAAGATTCACCCACTATGCGGAAGCAAAACTCGATGAAAACGACGTGAACGGGATCGGCAGTAAATACTATCATGTAAACATCGATTCGCTCGCAAACAAAGCGTATGCGGGCAACGATAAGTCTCCCCTTCTGTTCGCCAATTTGACGGGCGTTACCTCTTTCACAAAGCCGTATACTATCAGCGATTTCGTCTATGCGATCAATCCGGAGGCGACCGAGGGTGAAAGCGAATATCTTTACAGCCTCACCTTCACGATCAACGGTGTAACGAAAGACTACCGTAACGACTTTATCAGATATTTGTCTGCGGCGAAATCCTCGTACGTTGCAAACTGCGTGCCCGTAGACGAATTTTTACACGATCTGCTCGTAGCTTTCATGCAGGAAGTGATCAGGGTGCACAATGCAACCGCGACCGCAGAGAACAGGATTGAATGGCACGAAAACAAATGGCTTGAAGTTTGCTACTTCTATTCGCACTACGGCGAAGGCGATCCGATCGGCAACCCTATTTTAGGCGTTATGGAAGAGACAGCGATCGAAATCGGAGAAGGCACTCACACGGCGGATATTACCCGCAATATGTACCCCTTCCCCATCACGATTTATACCTTCACCCCCGAAAAGGACAGTGTATACAAAATTGAATCGTTATTGGACGCATCCTCGCAGGACGCTTCGCAAATCTGGTTATACAGAGATACGGAAACGGAAGTAGATCCGCTTGTATACAACGGCGATAACCGCGTCCACCGCGACGGCAAAAACGAACAGAACTTTGTAGTTTACTACTACATGACGGCAGGCACGAAGTATTATTTGGCGTTAGCGTTTATTCAGTCACAGGGCAAATACGACTTTAAAATTACCGACATGAATGTTCAAAGCTATGAGGAGCTTGTTCCCGCCTCGGCAGATACCTACGAAATGGTTTTTGATCCGAACGGCAACTGGAGCGGAGAAGTCAAACTCGGAAATGCGGTCGAGTATGAAAAGAAGGACGACGGTTACTACTATGCCAAGAACGGCAATCCCATTTATATTGACGTACAAAACGCATTTACGAGCCTGACGAGACTCTCCATAGAACAACTTCTCGATACAAAGACTCAATATCCTTTGCCCGGCGAAACACCCGAAGAATATGTTCCGTACGATATGTTCGACTTCCGTTACTGCGTGGTATATTGGCAGGAGGGCACCGATACGATCAAATTCGAGACCAACTACGACATTCAGTCGCTTGGTGCACAGTACAAAGACTATACCGCAATTTTCAAAGGCATAATCGCAGACGCCAAAGCGACACAAGGCGATAATTACGACGGACTGATTCCTGTAAACCAGGAAATCGTCGATATCTTAACGCTCTTCTTTGAATTGAGAGTAAACAATGTAAATAAAATCACTCAAAACGCCGAAGAAAAGATTGTGTTCGATAAAGCCCTCTTTAATGAATGGTTAAGATTCTGCTGGTACAGCAAAATTCACAGCGCCGAGTATGAATCTTTACCCGCAACTTCATCAAACGGTGAAAACAACTGACTTTAATAATTTTTTGGAGGTAATAAAATGACTAAGACTTGTAAGAAAATACTGTTTTCGGTATTTCTTGCGCTTTGCTTTGTCCTATGCCTTGGCGCATTTGCCGCATGCGGCGGAGAAAGTAACAACAATTATACGTACACCGTAACCGTAAAACTTGAAGACGACAAACCTGCAAGTAACGTTCGGGTAAAACCCAAAAAGGGAAATGCGGGATATACGGCAAAGCGTACCGGCGCAGACGGCAAAGTTACGTTCGAGCTTCCGCTCGACGACTACACCGTAGAGATCACCGCTCCCGATCATTACAGCGTGCCGGAAGACGCAAACCTTTCGTTGACGAAGGACAGCCGCGACCTTAGCGTAACGCTTTCAAAGAACTTTACCTATACGGTAAGCCTTGTCAATCCCGACAATACGCCCTTTTATGCGGAAAATATCAGCATCGGTATGTGTACGTTTGATGGGAATTGCCAAGATGCCGGGACTATCGGCTCCGACGGCGTTTTGATCATCGACGCAGATCCGGGTAATTATCACATAAAAATCACGGGACTGCCTGCAACCGCAACGTACGATCAAGACAGCGAAGGCTACTACACGGGCGCAAGCTTCTCACCGACCGTAACGACCATGACAATTGTTATTAAGCCCGTATCCGTCGTAGATTTTGCCACTCCTATGACGGATGAGGAGAAGGAAGAATTTGCAAAAAACCACAGGAATTATATCAAAGAATACAATTCCTACAAAACCGTCAAAGAAGTCCCCGCAAACGGCACCGCCGAAATATCCTTCTCCGCCGGGATTTCCGGTTACTACCGCGTTTATTGTTCGGGAAATACGACGTTACAGTTTGCCTCGTCGGAAATGGGCGGAATTATTCCGCAACCTTGGAGTTGCATTGCGGATAAGACGTATACCATTAAAGCAACAAATTTTTCAAGCAGCGCTGCCACGGCGGAAGTTGTGATCAGCGTCCCCTTTTCTTCCAATGTTGAACAAAAGGGCGGCATTGGCAGCAGCAACGTAAACCTTACTGTAGGAAAAAAAAATACCTTTGCAATCGTGAAATACACCCCCACAAAGGCGGGAACCTATACGGCAACGGTGCAGGGCACCGCAGTCGCCGTAGTTAAGGCAGCCATGAGCGAGCCGACGGAATTGATTCCTTCGGCAGAGATTCCCAAAGACAGCGACTACGCTGCGCAAGCTACGGATAGCATTATAATTTCCAAAAATAAAGTCTTAAACAACCACTCTATTTATTTTGCCGTAGCGGTAAAAGCGGACTCCTACCCCACCGACGTCGGAATCAAGATCGAAAGAACGGCAGAAAGTCAGGATACGGAATCGGAAGCTACGGTAACGGAAACGCTCACGCAACAGACAAAGCCCGCAGGCAAAGAACTTTACGATATTCCGATGGACGGCACTTCGACAGGAAAGCTCGTCTATGACGAAACTGCAAGAGTTTACCGTTACGGCACGGGCACAAACGCTCCAGTTGTGTACGTTAAACTGACAACGGTACTCGACGCCAATCGTTTCAACGGAGGAAACTGCAGATTGGCTTATATGGAGCTTATCAGTACCGCCAATTTTGTTGCAACGTACGCGTTCGAATCGGAAAAGAACGGCGTTGTCGACACCGTCGATTATACGGTATTCCTTCGCGGATTTAAAAAGTACGATCTTAAACCCTCCGAGGGAGGACGCGATCCCATCCTCACTATTCCAACGGATATTCAAACCGAAACATATTACGCGAAATTCGTAAACGAGGACGGCGCATACCCCCTTACGGAAGAGTTGAAAGTGTTCCTTGAAAAATTCTACAAGGCAAATACGCACTTGATCAACTATAACGTTACCGCAGATGCAAACAACGTAGATGCCTGGCTCTTTCCCTGCTGCTACTATATTGATGCGGATAATGTCCCTGCTACCGATCCGATCGTAGGCGAATACACCAAATGTATCAAATACACGGACGCCGCGGGAACTGAAATCAACGATAGCGAATATAAACTCGTAATCAATGAAAACGGAACGTTTATGGTTTGTGACGCAACCGGAAATTCCCAGGATGAAGCAGGTTCTTGGAACAAGATAGGCGAGACTTACACGTTTACGCAACCCGACGGACTATTACAAGAAGGTAATTATGTCGATCTTCGCTTCACAGTTACGCTTGAAAGCGGAACAATAACGCTTACAGGAGTAGACACCCAAATCGTATGGATCTTTGAACGCGCGTAATAAAGCGCCAAGAAAACAAAAATAGCGGGAACTTTGGTTCCCGCTATTTTATTCTGCTAATACAGTAAAGTGCCGCCCGATACGGGCGGCACTTTATTTTTAAATGAGACTGTTCACAAGATCTTCGAGCTGAGCATAGCTCTTAAACGGCTGCGTGCTGTTATACAAGACCACGCCTTCTTCGTCTACGATCACCGTCATCGGCCACATGGACTTTCCGCCCAACATCTGGAAAGTTACGCATTTTGCATTTTGTATTTGATCCTGTGCAAACGTAAGCGTCCAATCACTGAAATTCTCTTTGATATAATCGCCTCCGCTCTTGCCTCCCTTTGCATCCCCGTGGATCGCGATTACGTTCCACTCCGGATGATTTGCGGAAAGCTCGTTAAAGTACGGAAGTTCTTCTATACAACCGCTACACCAAGTTGCCCAAAAATTGATCACCGTCAGCTTGCCGCGATTTTCATAGAGCGTATAGCTGTCCGAAATATTTCCTTCCGAGTCGTACAGGTCTACCGTAAAGTCGGGAGCGGTATCGCCCACTTCATAGCCCGTAGGTTCAAGATCGTACACAAGGTCTTCAAGCTGCCAGTAGTCCTCAAACCGATCCGTACTGTTATACAATACAATGCCTTTTCCGTCTAAAATCACCGTCATCGGCAATTCGCCGCTTCCGCCAAACAGCTTGTAAGTCACACATTCTGAGTTCTCAATTTTGTCCTGTGCAAACGTAAGCGACCAGCCGTTGCAATTCTCTTTGATATATTCGCCTGCGCTCTGACCGCCTTGATCGTCCCCGTGAATCGCAATTACGTTCCATTCCGGATGATTTTTGGAAAGTTCGTTAAAGTACGAAAGCTCTTCCTGATCCTCGGACGAAGTTGCCCAAAAATTGATCACCGTCAGCATACCGCGATTTTCGTAGAGCGTATAGCTATCGGAAACGTTTCCTTCCGAATCGTACAGACCCACCGTAAAGTCTGGAGCGATATCTCCTACCTTGTAACCGACTTTCCGAGCGCGCTCTACGTCGATAAAGTTATAATAGACGAGCGCACCGACCAACACGAGAAGCGCCGCGATCCATGCCGCAAGTTGCAACCAAAATGCCCTGCTCTTCTTCCTGCGTTCGGGCTTCGCGTTCTGTTCCCTTTGTTCCTTTACCGCCGCTTCCTCTCCAGCGGGAGCGGTGATCACGTCGGAGCGGTTCTGCTCCTGCATTACGACGTCCTCCTGAAGGACTTCCGCAGTAACGTTTTCCGCCCGCACGTCCGCCGTCTGCGGCACTTCCGGCTGCGTTTGTTGCAACCCGATCTCGCCGCCCGCAAGGTTTATCGGCTTGATTTCGGCTTCCGCCGCCGCTTCCCGTACGGCTGCATTGCGCAAAAACAATTTGGAGCCCTTCCACCGTATCGCCTTTGTGGGACATACCGAAATACATTCTCCGCAGTTGATACATTCGTGATCGCCTACCCGCTTTACGTCCATTTTACACACTGCTACGCACTTGCCGCAGTCGATACAGTCGTCTTTATCGACCTTGACCCCCAAAAGCGCAATCCGGTTAAAGAAGCCGTATATCGCACCGAGCGGACAAAGGAACCGGCAAAAGAAACGGTAAATAAAGATTGCGGCGACGACGATAGCGACCAGCAAGCAGAACTTCCAGGTGAACAGCGGACCGAGGCTTGCAAACGTATCTGCATTGCTCGGATTAAGAAGCAACAGCACTGCGCCGCCGAACGTTCCCGCGGGGCAGATATATTTACAAAAGCCGGGGAGCGGCGTATTCCAAACCGCATATACGAGCGGAATTCCTACCGCCAAAACAATGAGTATCACATATTTCAGATAGGAAAATACGCGGGTCGCGCGGCTCTTTTTCAGCTTGGGCGTGCGTATTTTATACAGTAAGTCCTGTCCTAACCCCACGGGGCACAAAAATCCGCAGATCGTACGCGCAAGTATCAGTCCGAACAGTCCCAGAATACCGAGGACGTAATAGGAAGCGCTCGTCGCGCTCGACGTAAACGCGTTTTGAAGCGCGCCCAGGGGACATGCCCCCACCGCTCCGGGACAGGAATAGCAGTTGAGTCCCGGCACGCACATATATTTCGAAGTTTCGCTCTTGTAAATATCTCCTGAAATAAAGCCCTTGATATTCGCGTTATATAAGAGCGCCGCATACACCTGAATGAGTCTTCGCTTTGTCGGCATATGGTTCATGAACCATTCTTTTGCGCTCTGCTTTGGTCTCTCTTCCCCGTTGGGAAGCGCTTTTTTATAAGTCCTGTGCCACATTACCTGAACGGTAATAAAGAGCGCTACAAGCCCTGCGGCAAGAAGGCAGGATACAACGATAATAGCAATGATCATTTCTCCCTCCTCAACTGATTCCTATACACTCTTGGCATATGTCGATTGCCTTAGCCAGAACAGCGCGCGCACCGCCGTTTACAATGCCCACGATTATAAACGCTACCGCAAGTACGAACACCGCTCCGCGAACGATCCAAAGCGTAATATCGTGCGAGGCGATTTTACTCGCCTTATCAAAGAATTCGAGTTCCTTGGGAATCGCGATTTCCTTCGAGCCGCAACGGATCATCGTCTTGATATGTCCGATCTGCTTTTTTGAAAAAGAAAGATTCAGATAGGAAGCGGCAACAAACACGGCAAGCGCCACTACCGTGCAGGGAAGCGCCACTTTTACAAGACCGATCATGTGACCCGTAAAATCGTTTCCTTTGAAATGCGCGGCGTCCGCAAGATATACGAGCGTAACGATCGCCCCGATAAGAGCCACGGCAAGCGCAGAACACCAAACGGAAATTCTCACGGTTTTCATTTTGAGATAACCTTTTTTGGCTTCCGAAAACTCTTCGCCTTCGCCGTTTGCGGGGATCCGCCGTTCAAGCCTTCTCAGGGTCTCTTCGGACGACCATATATTTTTGCCCTTCGCCTCCCAGATCGGGAAAATCGCGCCTGCAATAATCGCCGCAATCAGAAAAAGAAGCGGGATCGCAAGCTTCTGAAGGCGGTCGCCGACGATTTCGCGGCTGTACCCCCCTCCCGAATAGTAAATATCCGCCGCAACACATATAAGCGCTATGCCCGTTGCCACGATAAAGACCCCGAGCGCGATGGCGTAAATACGGCGAACTTTTTCCGATTTCGTCATAACTCCTCCTCGCAGTAAATTTATAATATTTTATCACATTCTTGCAAAGTTTGTCAAGCCGATACGCATGATTCCGCGTAAGCACTTCCCCCTTAAATATTTCTTAAATTTAAGAAATTCTTAAAGACTTTCGTCTGCGAAAATGGTATAATCGGTAAGAGGTGCGCTATGAAATATAATTGTCTTATCATTGACGACGAAAAAATACTTGCAGACAGCACGGCGGAATACTTTAATTTATTCGGCGTGAATACGGTTGCGGTGTACGGCGCGGAAGACTGCCGCGAGTTCTTCAAAAGCAATACAGCCGAACTCATACTGCTCGATATCAACTTGGGCGACGGAAGCGGCTTCGATTTATGTAAGGAGTTACGGGTAACGACGGCGATCCCCATTCTGTTTATTTCCGCACGGACGAGCGACGACGACAAGATCATCGCGCTCAACATCGGCGGGGACGATTATGTACAAAAACCCTATTCTCTCGGAGTTCTGCTTGCAAAAGTAAAAGCTGTGTTAAAGCGTTACGGACAAATCGCTTGTTCCGAATATTCCGACGGATATTTGACAATCGACTTTATATCGAAGCAAGTCAAAGCAAACGGCGTTGCGGTAAAACTTACCTCACTGGAATTTAGGTTGCTCTCTTATTTAGTTGAAAACGAAGATAAAGTCATCTCAAAAAAAGAACTGTTTGAAAAGGTGTGGAAAGATAAGTTTACGGGTGACGGAACGCTCAACGTACACATACGAAAATTGCGCGAGGCGATCGAAATCAACCCGAACAAGCCGAAATATATCGTTACCGTCTGGGGCGACGGGTATAAATTTACGGGGGGAAGCAAATGAAAAAACAACTCTTCCTTTTCGGTTTGATATTCATGTCGATTGCCGAAATCATCGCCTTAATCGTTTTTGCCGTACAAACGCCCCATTTTATACAAGATACGGTTGCCGTCAATGAAATCGTTCAATCGGTAACGCAGGATTTTAACGCTTTGGAAAAACATGAAAACACAACCGATCTCGATTACGCCGTATTGGACAAAGACGGAAATCTTCTCTACAAAACGAAATCGGGACTTTCGGAAAGCGTAAATGCGGCAATCTCGCACAGAGATACGCTGCTCGATATTACGATCGACGGCATTACAGTCGGAAAAGTTATTATCTATAACGACGGTGCGCGTTCGCTGCAATCGCAAAAGCAAACGGCGATCATCGTTCTTTCGGCTGCGATCGCTGTAAACTGTTTCATCTGTATGGGATACGTCGCTTATATTCGTTTCGCCGTTATCAGACCGTTCCGGAAATTAAAGGGATTTGCCGAACGCGTCGCAGGCGGTAATCTGGACGTTCCACTTAAAATGGACAGACGCAATCTATTCGGCGCGTTTACCGAAAGTTTCGATATTATGCGGTCGGAACTCAAAAAAGCGCGTATCGCAGAAGCAAGGGCGAACACAAGCAAAAAAGAACTCGTTGCAAAACTTTCCCACGATATTAAAACCCCTGTTGCAAGCATTAAAGCCGTTTCCGAAGTCGGGCTTGCCCTTTCCGCGAATGAAAAAGACAAAGCAAACTATATGCAAATCATAGGTAAAGCCGATCAGATAAACACCCTTGTTACCAATTTGTTTACGGCGACGCTCGAAGAATTACAGCAGCTCAACGTTTCCCCTACCAGCATAGAAAGCAAGCAAATAAAAACAATGCTCGAAAACGCGGACTATCTGCATAAAGCAACCGTTCCCGACATTCCCGAATGTTTGGTTTATGCCGATCCTTTACGCCTGCAACAGGTTTTGGATAATATCTTCGCCAACGCTTACAAATATGCGCGTACGGAAATTACCGTCGGAATCAAAAAATCAGACGAACGTATCGGCATAATTATCGAAGATTTCGGCGGCGGCGTTTTACAGAGCGAATTGCCGACGTTAAAAGAAAAGTACAAGCGCGGCAGCAATGCTGAAAATATCGAAGGCGCCGGCTTGGGGCTTCATATTTCGGACTATTTTATGAAAGAAATGCAAGGCTGTCTTACTATCGAGAACGGCGAACACGGCTTAAAAGTAACCGTTACTCTTGCTTTAAGTGGAAAGATTTAAGAAAAATTTAAGAAATCGTTAAAGACATTTAAGAATTATAAAATGTACAATGAGCGTGTAAAAAGGAGGTTTTTATATGCAACAGCAAATTCTTCTGAAAACCGAAAAACTATGCAAGACTTTCTCTAACGGAGGTCAGCAACAGCACGTTCTTAAAAATATCGACCTTGAAATTTATAGGGGCGATTTCACGGTGATCATGGGGGCAAGCGGCGCAGGCAAATCCACTCTTTTATATGCCCTTTCGGGAATGGATACCCCTTCGCTCGGCACGATTTCGTTCGGCGATAAAGTCATATCCGATTTGTCGCAGGACGGTCTTGCGGTATTCCGCCGCGATCATTGCGGATTCGTTTTTCAGCAAATTTACCTTATCGACGGAATGAGCGTTATGGATAATGTGCTTTCCGCAGGACTGCTTGTAAACAAGGATAAAAAGGCTGTCGTATCACGCGCCAAAGAGTTGTTTGCGGCGGTTGATATATCCGAAGAAACGCAAAAGAAATTCCCTACGCAAAT
>CAJUET010000007.1 GCA_910585595.1 uncultured Christensenella sp.
AGAAGAATACGGTTTCAAATATTATAGATTAGAACGGTAAATTTCAATTTATCCTTCCAAATAGTTTGTAGTAAAAAGCTCTCGAACATATCGTTCGAGAGCTTTTGTCCTTGCTTGAAAGTATAACTCCTAATAATTTAGTTTTTTAATTCCCTATGGGAAGTGCGCTTTACGGGCGGTCTTTTTTAATATTTTGTTACTTTTACCGACTTTACGATAATGGGCTTATCAATCGGCGTTCTGAACGTAGCGTCGATATCCCCCTTGCGCAAATCTTCGAAGGGCTCGTATTTGTTGAGCCGCACCGTATTCTCTTCTGCAAACGAAATATCTTCCGCAAGAGATTCTTCGTATTCCTTGATCGCCGCGAGAAGTCCGTCTTCGAACTGCTTTTCGTAATCGTCCTCCTTCGCCTTGCCGAATACGCAGTAGTTTTCATCGAGTGCAGCGCCCGATGTTCCCGTATAAGTATAAAAGAGCGAAGTCGCGCTGTTCGTGGAATAGTGCACGGTCTGCACAACGTTGCCGTCGTTGTTCTTGCCGCCGTCTGCGCGTTCCACAGTCACGTCGATTTCCCCTTTGCCGTTCGCGACTTTGGGCGTATAATACATGACGAGCGCGCCCTCCGAATGGCGGTACTCGCGCGAGCGTTCGTTCTGTACGCCGTTTCCCGTAAATTCGCCGTACACCGTATAGAGCGGAATGCTTTGATCCTTATCCTTCCAAACGGACTGGGTAAAAGTAATTTCCTTTTTGCTTTCAAGCTCCTTGACAACGTTAAAATAATCGACCTCTTCGAGCTCTCCGTCTACCAGCTTATATCCGCCCGAATAGAGCGCATTGGAAGTATAATCGTGAATGCACATTCCGTCGTAATAACCTGCATCCGCAAGCTCGATAAAGTGCTGAACGGTCTTGGGCGCATCGTTCCTCGAAAGCGTATAGGTAACCGAATAGTCTTTTCCGTTAAAGGAATAAGTGATCGTAACTTCGGGGTGCTTGGTCGTACAGCCTGCGAACATACCGAGCGCGCACGCGCCGAGCGTGATAACGGATGCAAGCGATACAATACGGCGAACTTTGTGTTTCATGAAGAGCCTCCTCGTTTCTTCTATTTTAGCTTTTCTTTGCAATTCCGTCAAGCGGTTTCGCGCTCTTCTTAAAACTTATTTCGTCTTCGCCTGCTTGCGTTCCCTTTTATCCGCCGCTTTCAAAGCTTCTTTAACCGCTTTTTTCGCATTGATATGATCCTCATATCCGACCGAATACAAAAATCTGCCGTAATCGGCCGACGGCTGTGAGAGAATGAACGCCGCAAGTTTCGCCGTACCGTTTGTTCTGAGCGCTGACGCACACTGCGAAATTTTACCGCGCAGATCGGCGTCCTCAGAAAACCGGATTATTTGCGTTTTCAGTTCCCTTTTGTTTTTGAAGGAAAGCGCCGCGCCTTTCCGTTTCAGGTAAGCCAAATTAAATTTTTCCTGCGCCGCAAGTTTTTCGGTGATCAGCATGGGCAGCGCCAAATTGATGTTTTCGGCAGTACAGCCCCCGCCGCACTTATTGACCGCGACGTCCGCAGCCGAAAGATAGAGCGGCACGTTTTCCGTAAAGCCGACGTTCAGTACCTTGATCCCGTCCGGAAACTTCTTTTTCCGCACCTTACGAAAGCTTTTTTCATCCTTTCCGTTTATCATTATGATCTGTGCAGTCCTGCCTTTAAGCGCTTTTACAAGGGTTTTGAAGATCCCGTAACCGCCGCCCCACGATCCGCCGCCGAACATGACGGAAACGGTAAACGGCGTTTCGTCCAGTCCGAGCTCCCTGCGCGCCGCGGCTTTCTCGGTAGGGTGAAAGGTACGCTCGTCAACAGGTATACCGAAAGGCAGGAGCTGTTCGCTCGCATACCCCAAAGCGAGATAGGTATCAATAAAATCTTCGTTGGGAACGGTAAGATAGTCAACTCCGATCCCCGCTTCCCAAAAGGGTGAATTCACGAAATCGAGGCTCGTCGCAATTACCTTACACGGCAGTGGATAGACAAGTTTTAAATCGGTGAGCGCGATCGCGCCGTAAAAATGCGTGCAGTAAACAACGTCAGGTTGAAAATCTAAAATTTCCTGTAACAATCCTGTGAGCGTGGAAAGTACGGTACTCTGCGAAGGACAGGAATAACGTTTATATGGGTCTCTCTTGCGATAATGGCAGTAAAATGCGTTATAAAAATTCAAGAATTTGCTCACTGCAAGACAGTAGCCGCGCTCTGCTATCCATACGTTTGATTTTGTAGAGCAGCTTTTCAGTAAATCAACGATTTTCACTTGCACATTCCCGCCGCGTTCAAGCTCGCGTTTCATACCGAGCGCACAGACGTTATGCGCGTTCCCTGCCGTTACCGTTAAAATTAGAATTTTTTTCATTCGGCGATCCTTTTTTGTAAAGTTATTATAAAAAAATAAGGCGTCCCAATTAAGGAACGCCGCACCGAGTATCCCTCAATTGTTTTGCCTCACAACTTTCCAACACGCGGAAAAAAAGGATACACCAAATGCCGGTATAGCCACGTGTCGGATGTTTTTATACAGTTGTGAGGCATTAAGTATTATAACACCGAATCAAAAAAATATCAACTCTTTTTCTCTTTTTCATATACATAGAATGAACCCCCGTAAGAAATTCTCTTACGGGGGTTTTATTTTTTGGAAAATTACATTAACGGCGTGATCTCGCCTCTTCTTTCTCCCTTCTGTCCGCGTCTTTCAATGCCTTTTTCACGTTATTTCTGACTTCGGAAACTTCTCCGCTGACCGCATCGGAAATCTTGCTGTAATCCGCGTTCGGCTGTGAAAGTATGAATTCCGCAAGATCGTTCATTGCATTCTTCCGAAACGGAAGCGTATTCTTTGACATTTCTTCGAGAAGTTCGGGGTTGTCCATAAGCCGAATAAGATTTGCTTTCAGTTCTTTTTGGTTTTTGAACGACAGCGCAACCCCCTTCTCTTTCATATAATTTAAGTTGCATTCTTCCTGCGCGGGCAGATTTTCGGTGATAAGCATAGGGATCGATTTATTGAGCATCTCCGCCACGCTCGTCCCGCCGAATTTATTCAGAATAATATCCGCCGCGGAAAGATAGAGCGGAACATTTTCCGTAAAACCGACGTTGAAAACCTTAATTCCGCTTTCGAATTTCATTTTCTGCACTCTTCGGAAGCTTTTCCCGTCCCTACCGTTGATCATGACGACCTGTGCCTTTCTGCCCTTCAAGGACTTAATAAGACTTTTAAAAATCTTAAAGCCGCCGCTCCACTGTCCGCCGCCGAACATAACCATAAGCGTGAAGAGGTCTTCGTCGAGTCCCAGCGCTTTTCGTGCTTCCGCCTTGTCTATCCTTTCGAGCGTACGCTCGTTTACGGGAATTCCGAAGGGCAAAAGCTGTTCGCGCCGATAGCCCTCCGAAAGAAATTCTTCCGTAAAATCCTCGTTCGGGATCACAAAATAATCCACTCCGATTCCCGCCTCCCAAAAAGGCGAGTTCACATAATCGAGGTTGGTCGCAATCGTTTTACAGGGAAGATCATACGCAAGTTTTAAATCGGTGAGTGCGATTGCGCCGTAAAAATGCGTACAGTAAACGACGTCCGGCTGAAATGATAAGATCTCCTGCAAAAGTCCGTTCAAGGTAGAAAGAACGGTACTCTGCGAAGGGCAGGAATAACGTTTGCTCGGCTTTGCCTTGCAGTAGTGATAATAGAAAGCGTTGTATAGTTTGGGCAGTTTGCTTACGGCGATGCTGTAACCGCGGTCCGTAATCCAAAAGTCACGTTTCGAGGAATAACATTTAAGTAGATCGACGATTTTTACCTCTACTTCCCCACTTAACTTTTCAAGTTTATTTTTCATACCGCGCGCGCAGGCATTGTGTCCGTTCCCCGCCGTAACGGTCAAAATTAAAATTTTTTTCATTGGACGTACTTTTTCTCCCTTATAGCTCGAAAAACAAGGTGCCGTGAACATCTTCCGACACACGCAGGAATTTCGGTTTAACGCGCGTCAAGTATATATATGAAGCCGCAAAGCGTTTTTATTATAACACCGAATGAAAAAAATATCAACGCTTTATTGGCAAAAAACCGCAGGCAAATACCTGCGGGTTTTGTGAATTTAAAACTTACTGCAATTCGGCAACTGCGCCTGCCTCTTTGAGCTTTGCAAGAGCAGCTTCCGCGTCTGCCTTGGGAACCGCTTCTTTGATTACGCCGAGGGACTCGACAACCTTCTTCGCTTCCGCAAGACCGAGACCGGTGAATTCGCGTACCACTTTGATAACGCCGATTTTGTTCGCGCCGAAATCTTTGAGTACGACGTTGAATTCCGTCTTCTCCTCTGCTGCGGGAGCCGCATCCGCGCCGCCTGCCGCTGCACCGGCAACTGCTACGGGAGCAGCCGCGCTTACGCCGAATTCCTCTTCGAGCGCCTTAACGAGATCGTTGAGTTCGACAACGGTCATAGCTTTTACTTCTTCAATGAGTTTTTTAACGTCCATTTTAATTTCCTCCGATAATTTTTAAGATTTTTGCCCCGCAATTGCGTTCAAAACGTAAGCGAGATTTGCGATGGGAGCCTGCAAGCAACCCAACATTTTTGCGATCAACACCTCTCTCGAAGGAATTGCCGCGAGCCTCTTGACACCTGCCGCGTCTACGTAAGCTCCGCCTACGTATGCGCTCTTCGGAACGAGTTTTTCGTCCAAAGCGGGATTTTCCTTGACCGCTTTTGCGATGATTGAGCAACCGCTCGTTTCATCGGGGCAGAACACGAATGCCGTTGCGCCGTTCAGATCGCCGTCGAAATCGGTCACGCCGAGTTCGTTGAACGCCTTTCTGACAAGGGTATTTTTATAGACCTTATACTCGCAGGATGCGTTTCTGAAACGGTTGCGAAGATCGGTTACTTCCAAAACAGTGAGCTTGTTGTAAGAAGCAAGCACGACCGATTTGCTCTCCTGAATCTTAGCCTTGATCACTTCAACCTCGGCTTCTTTTGCCTTACGGTTTTCGGAAATCTTCTTTTCTTTCTCCATAGTTACCTCCACAAAGCGCTTTTGCGCCCGAATAAAAATCTCCGCACCACAGACGGGTACGGAGTTCTTCACGATGAAAAAGTCCAACCTCGACGGGATATTGAGTCTTGCGACACCCGTTGTCTATGGTCGATTGATTTACTTTTACATTTTAACGTTTTCGCAAAAAAACGTCAAGTGATTTTAAGGATAAAATCAAAGTTTGTTGTAGTTTACTTTTACGCCGGGTCCCATCGTAGAAGTAAGGCTTACGCTCTTCACGTACTGACCTTTCGCCGCGGCGGGTTTCGCCTTGATGATCGCATCCATAAGCGCGTTAAAGTTCTCGACGATCTTTTCGGCGCCGAAGCTCTTCTTGCCGATCGGGCAGTGAATGATCGCCGTCTTATCGAGACGGTACTCCACTTTACCTGCTTTGACCTCGGCAACCGCCTTTGCAACGTCCATCGTGACCGTACCCGACTTGGGGTTAGGCATCAAGCCCTTGGGCCCGAGGAGACGTCCGATACGACCGACAACGCCCATCATGTCGGGAGTCGTGATCATAACGTCGAAACCGAACCAGTTTTCGGTCTGGATCTTCTGAACCATTTCTTCCGCGCCGACAAAGTCTGCGCCGGCAGCCTGCGCCTGATCCGCTCTGTCGCCCTTAGCGATAACGAGCACCTTTTTGGTTTTGCCCGTTCCGTGGGGAAGAACGAGAACGCCGCGAACCTGTTGATCCGCCTGTCTGGGGTCGATACCCAAACGGACGTGAAGCTCAACCGTTTCGTCGAATTTAGCCTTTGCGTTGTTAAGGACGATGTTCACTGCCTCCGCCGAATCGTAGACCTTGGAATGATCGTAGGATTTAAGACTCTCGGCGTAATTCTTACCGTATTTCATATCCCGACCCTCCTTATTCCTCGACGGTCACGCCCATGCTGCGTGCCGTGCCCTTGATCATGCTGACTGCGCTTTCAAGCGTGTTACAGTTGAGATCGGGCATTTTCGTTTTTGCGATTTCCTCTACCTGCGCCTTGGTGAGCTTGCCGACCTTTACTTTGTTGGGCGTTGCGCTCGCCGTATCGAGCCCCAGCGCCTTTTTGATAAGCACGGGTGCGGGGGGCGTTTTGAGAACAAACGTGAACGAACGGTCCTGATAAATCGTGATCACGACGGGAATGATGAGCCCGTCTTGCTGAGCCGTTTTCGCATTGAACTCTTTGGTAAAGCCAGGAATGTTGATTCCGTGGGGACCGAGCGTAGAACCGACAGGGGGTCCCGGAGTGGCTTTACCTGCGGGAAGCTGTAACTTCACGACCGCGGTAATTTTTTTAGCCATAAAAATTCCTCCAAACGTGGTGATTGCGCGGCGGCATGAAAAGATTTACCGACGCTCCCACATCTATTTACAAGCCTTATAAAAAAGCTTATAAAATCATCCTTCCTCTCTCGGCACCTCTACGGCGTCGGGAGAAATCTTGGTGATCTGAATATAGTCCACTTCCACGTCCTGCTCTCTGCCGAACATGACGATAGAAACCTTTGCACGCTGCGTTTCGTCGTTGAGTTCCAAAACAGAGCCCACAAACCCCTCTAACGGACCGCTCTCGATGGATACGCGGTCTCCGATCTTGAAGTCTGCGTCCTCCACATAATCTTCAAGACGCATTTTGCGGATCTCCTCCTCTTTCATGGGAATGGGTCTGCCCTGAGGTCCGCAGAAACCGGTAACGCCGCGCGTATTCGTTACGAGATACCAAAGCTGGTTGGAATAGATCATTTTAATAAAGACGTAGCAGGGGAGAAGTTTGCGCTCCACGACCTTCTTTTTTCCGTTCGCTTTTTCCTCGATCGTCTGCTCGGTGGGAATCTTAACGTCGGTGATCTGGTCGGCGAGATTGTTGTTCTCGATGAGCCGCATAAGGCTCTCCTTGACCATCGCCTCGTAACCCGAATAAGTGTGAAGAATATACCATTGCGGTTGCTCGTTCTGCGGCATATTACTTTCCTCCCAACGAAGTCAGGAATTTGAGGAGCTCGGAAAAGCCGTAGTTTACGCCCGTAACGACCACGATGAAGGCAAGAACAATACCCAAAACGATACCCGTCGCTTTGAGCGCCTTACCGAAAGTAGGCCACGTTACGCGTTTGAGCTCGCCGAAAGTTTCTTTCAGCTTCCTGCCCATACGCACGAAAACGTTGGGTTTTTTGTTCTTATCCTGCTTTTTAGACTTATCGGGCTTATTCGGTTTGGAGTTCTTTTCGAACTCCTTGTCTTGATTTTTGGAATCTGCCTTAGACATTTACGTCCTCCCGATTATTTGGACTCTTTGTGAACGGTGTGCTTTTTGCAGACGGGGCAGTACTTTTTCAATTCGAGACGATCGGGATCGTTACGTTTATTTTTAAAACTGTCGTAGTTGCGGTTTTTGCACTCCGTGCACTCGAACGTGACTTTCATTCTCGTCGATTTTGTAGCCATTGGTTCAAAACTCCATACAAAAAAATTAACACCCCTCTTCGGTGCGTGAAGTTAGTTTAACATATAAAATAGGGCTTGTCAATGATTTTTAAGCGTATTTTCAAACTTTTAAGAGAAATTTCCTCCGTGCGTTATAGGCGCGCGGAAGAAAAAGAAAAACAGCTTAAACGTATTAAGTCCGCTCCCGCAGGATCACCCGATCGGCTTTAAATTTTTGAGCGACAGGTCGAGAATGGGCGCGCTGTGCGTAAGCGCCCCCGAAGAAATATAGTCCGCGCCGAGCGAAGCGTAAACCCCGATATTCTCTTCCGTAACGTTGCCCGAAATTTCCGTTTCCGCTCTCCCCTTTGCAAGCGCGAGCGCCTTTTTCAGCGTTTCGGGGGACATATTGTCGAGCATAACGATATCCGCGCCTTCTTCGAGCGCCTCCTTTAACTGTTCGAGAGTTTCCACTTCGATTTCGATTTTTCTTACGAAGGGCGCGTAAGCTTTTGCCGCCGCGATCGCCTGTTTTACGCCGCCCGCCGCGCCGATATGGTTATCCTTTAACAGCACGCCGTCCGAAAGATTGAAACGGTGATTGCCTGCGCCGCCCACCTGAACCGCGTACTTTTCGAACGAACGAAGAAGCGGGGTCGTCTTCCGCGTATCGACGAGCCTCGTCTTGCTTCCCTCCAACAGTTTGACCGCTCTTCTCGTATAGGTCGCAATTCCGCTCATGCGTTGCAAAAAGTTGAGCGCCGTGCGCTCGCCTGAAAGGATCGCGCGCATATCGCCCGTTACCTCGGCAATAAGCTCACCCTTCCGCACCTCTTCCCCTTCTCTTTTGCGGAACACGATTTCCGCCTGAGGATCGAGAAGCGCGAACGTGCGTGCAAACACGTTTAGACCCGCCAAAACGCCGTTCGCCTTTGCGATAAGCTCTGCTCTGCCCCTGACGCCTTCGGGAACGACGGCGTTTGCCGAAACATCCTCCCACGGAATATCCTCGCGGAGCGCGTTCAAAATAACTTCGTCGAAATGTAAAATACGGGTCGTTTCATTTGTTTTCATTTTCTATCTTTCTCCTTACCGCTTTTTTATCCTCTTCCTGCCGTTTTTTGAAATCGGCGTACAAACCTGTATCGATTGACGGAAGCCCCTCGGCACGGTCGCTCTTTCTATTCTTTATATCCTCTGCGGCGCGTTTTGCAAAGATGATCGCCTCCAAAAGGGAATTGGAAGCGAGCCGGTTTTTACCGTGCACGCCGTTGCAACAGGTCTCGCCGACGGCGTATAGATTTTTCATGCTCGTTCTGCCCTCCGAATCGCTCTTCACTCCGCCCATAAAATAGTGCTGGGCGGGCACGACGGGCACGGGCTCGCGCAGAACGTCGAATCCCTCTTTTTTGCAACGGCGCATGATCGAGGGAAAATGTCTGTTCAAAGCCTCCTCTCCTCCCTTTACGGTGGAGAGGTCGAGCCGCACGAACTCGCTGCCCTCTTCCTTCATTTTTTTGCGGATCGCCTCGGTGACGACGTCGCGCGGAAGCAGCTCGTCCACGAACCGTTTCCCTTTTGCGTCGATGAGCCTTGCACCCTCGCCGCGCACCGATTCCGAAACGAGAAACTTCCTGCCCCGCCCCTCCGAATATAAGGTGGTGGGATGAAACTGCACGTAACCGACGTGCTCCACTTCGATCCCGTGCCTTAAAGCAACCGCAACGCCGTCCCCCGTGAGCGTTCGGAAATTGGTGGAATGGCGGTAGAGTCCGCCGATCCCTCCCGTCGCAAGCACGACGGCGTTCGCCTTGACAAGAAGAAGTTCCCCCGTCTGATTGACTCTGACGACCGCTCCCAAACAGCGGTTCTCCCTTTCGTCCGCGATCAAATCGAGCATCGTAGCGCGCGGAAGGATCTCCACGTTATTGCGCTTTTTGATTTCTTTCAGCATATGCGACGCAATTTCTCTGCCCGTGCAGTCGGCATGGTAGACGATCCTGGGACGGGAATGCGCCCCCTCGCGCGTGTATAACAGCGCACGGTCGCTATCGCGCTCGAATCTTACGCCGAGCGCGGTCAACGCATCGATCGTATCGCGGGAATTTTCGATCATACAGCGCACGGTCGCGGGGTCGTTTTCGTAATGCCCCGCCCGCATGGTATCTTCGAAATAGCCGTCGAAGTCCTCCGGATCGCGCAATACGCAGATTCCGCCCTGCGCCAAATAGGAATCGCTCTCGCGAAGCCCGCCCTTCGAAATCATGAGAACGCGGAATCCCGTCGGCAGGTGCATGGCACAATTCATGCCCGCAACGCCCGCGCCGACGATCAGTACGTCGTATTCAGTTTGAAATACGTTCTCCCGTATTTCTCTGCGTTCCATACGCGCTCCTCTTTTCTTAAAACGAAATGTGATTAAAGTTTTTTCTTGAAGAACGGCGGTAAAAGACCGCTTTTTTGCCGATGACCGTTACGACCTCCGCGTGAAGAAGATCGGCTACGTTTTGGGCGATCGTATCAGCGTCCGCCTCGGCGCTGTCGAACACCGTCACTTTGATAAGCTCCCGCGCTTCGAGCGCTTCGGAAAGGGAATTGATCAGATTGTCCGTGATCCCGCCCTTGCCGATCTGCATGACGGGCTGCATGGTCGAAGCTAACGACCGTAAATGACTTCTCTCTTTGCTTGTAAACATACTGTTATCCTTAAAGTTCTTCTTAACGCTTTTCCGTTAAGGTATATATTCGAATTCAACGTCGCCCACGACAACGGTGTCGCCCTCTTTACAGCCGCGCTTTTCAAGTTCTTTGAACACACCGCGCCGTTTTAAGGTGCGTTGGAAATACGCAAACGATTCGGGCTTATCTAAAACTACGTTTCTGCAAAGCATATCGACAAGTCCGCCGAGGATCACGAACGCCTCGCCGTCGCTTACGATTTCGAACGAGGTCGCGTCCTCTTCTTCGTATGCGAATTCATCAGTCGGAATCCTCTCCGCAGGCGGAAGCGTTTTCAACAGCTCGTATACCGCTTTTACAAGCTCATCCGTACCTTCGCCGCTCAACGCCGCGACGGGGAAGATCTGATATTTTTTACCGTACTTCTTTTTAAAGCGTTTCAAATTCTCTTCCGCGCCGAAACAGTCCGTTTTGTTGCACGCGACGATCACGGGAAGAGCGCCTAGCTTTTCGGAATACGCGCTCAGTTCTCCGCCGATTTTTTCGAAGTCCTCCAAGGGATCCCTCCCCTCCATGCCCGAAATATCAAGAACGTGCACGATGGCGCGCGTGCGTTCTATATGCCTTAAAAAATCGTGTCCCAAGCCCGCGCCGTCCGCCGCCCCCTCGATGAGCCCGGGAATATCCGCCGCCACAAATGAACCGTCGTAACAGCGCACCACGCCGAGATTGGGCGACAGGGTCGTAAAATGGTAATTCGCGATTTTCGGACGCGCCGCCGAAATTTTAGAAAGAAGCGTGCTCTTTCCCACGTTGGGAAAGCCGACGAGCCCCACGTCCGCGATAACTTTCAGTTCCAGAACGAGGGTATGCGGTTTTGTCTTCTGCCCCTGCTGCGCAAAGTCGGGAGCGTGACGGGTCGCCGTCGTAAAACGGACGTTTCCCTTGCCCCCTCTTCCGCCCTCCAAAAGGCAGATTTTCTCCCCGTCCTCATATGCGTCGAAGAGCACCTTTCCGCTTTCGGAGTCCTTTACGAGCGTGCCGAGGGGGACGGAGATGACAATATCCTCTCCGCTCTTTCCGCTGCAAAGATTGCTCCCGCCGCGCTCGCCGTCGCCCGCGTAATATTTGGAACGGAAACGGAATTCGATCAGATCGTTTTTATCTTTGTCGCCGACAAAATACACGCCGCCGCCGCGTCCGCCGTCGCCGCCGTCCGGTCCGCAGGCAGGCTTGCCCTTGTACGCTTTGAATGAATTCATGCCGTCGCCGCCGTTGCCCGACTTTACGAAAATTTTAACTTTATCGGTAAATCCCTTTACGTCCATATCGGGAAGTATAACAGATATATGAAAAAATGGCAAGAAATTTTATATTTGCACCCGAAAATCAAGCGCAATCTTTTAAAAAGAGTTTATTATTTCACCGAAGTGTGGTATATTATGGGTGAGGTCATTATGGAATATTCTTATTTTCTTTTTCTGTTGTTGCTCGTTCCCTGTATGATTTTTTCGGCAGTCGCAAGCGCAAAGGTAAGTTCCACATACTCTAAGTACGACAAGATCCCCTGCCTTTCCCGCATGACGGGTTACGACACGGCGACCGCGCTTTTGCGCAACCGCGGCGTGAACGATATTTCCGTGGGGATCGTGAAGGGCACGCTGACCGATCACTACGACCCCACGAAGTCTATCGTGAATCTTTCGCAGAGCACCTTCGGCAGCGCTTCCGTGGGCGCGTGCGCCGTCGCAGGGCACGAGATCGGCCACGTCATGCAAAAGAAGCAAGGTTATTTCCCCTATAAGTTGCGCAAGATACTCGTGCCCATTACGAATATCGGCTCCCGCCTTGCAATGCCCGTCATCATCGTCGGAATCTTTTTGGACTTATTCCTGTTTGCGACTAAGGATCAGCCTTACGGTCAGTGGATCCTGTATGCGGGGATCGCGCTCTACGGACTCTCGACGCTGTTTGCGCTCGTCACCCTACCCGTGGAATTCAACGCCTCGCGAAGAGCGAAGAATATGCTCGTCGAGGACGGCGTTCTTTCCCCCGAAGAGGTAAAGGGCGCGAAAAAGGTTTTAAACGCCGCCGCAATGACTTACGTTGCCTCGCTCCTGACCTCGCTCGTTTACTTTATCAGAATCTTTATTATGCTATTCCTTCTGTTCGGCAGAAAAAAATAGACTTAACAACGATTGCGCTCCGATTCGGTCGGAGCGCTTTTTTATTAAATTTTCGAAAACCGCTTGATTATTTCGGCAAACGGCTATATAATAAAATAAAAGGAGTTGAGAAGAGAATATGTTTTGTAAATTTTGCGGACAGCAAATCGACGGCGGAGCGAACTTCTGTCCCCGTTGCGGAAATAGATCGGCGGTTCCCGCGCCTAATTATTCTTGTGCGCCCGTTCAGGCGGCGCCCGTGCAAAAACCTGTAAACGGACTGGGAATTGCGGCTTTCGTGATCGGAATCGTTTCCCTGTTTTTTGGATTTTTCCTTTTTGTCCTCCCCATCACGGGAATCGTACTCGGAACAGTCGCCGTCGTGCGCCGTACATATTATCGTTTGAACGGGCTTGCGATCGCGGGACTTGTCATCAGTTGCGTAGCTTGTGCGTTCTGGCTTATATTGTTCCTTATCTGGCTCTCTTACGGTATGTCGTTTTTCCTTTTGATTTTGTTCCCCTTCCTGTTAATTTAATAACTACCGGCATCAAAAGCTCCCCTGAACGCTTGAAAGGGAGCTTTCTTTTTTTGCTTTTTCGACAAAATTCCCCCTTATCCGACTTTTATCTTGTTTTATTACTTGACAAACCTGCATTCATTTTATATTATAATATAAAAGGTACGATAAAATCGTGCAAATTTGGAGGAAATGAAATGTTTTGTAAGAATTGTGGAACAGAGATAGACGATCAGTCGACCGTCTGTCCCAACTGCGGCGCACAACAGCAGGAACCCCAAGCGGCTCCTCAGACTGCGCCCCAGCAGAATGTAGCGCCTCAGTACGCTCAGCAGACCCCCCCCCAGCAGCAACCTAACTATGCACCCCAGCAGCCTCAGCCCGTTATGGTCATGCCCGCGAGCGAGCAGGAGAAGACCGCTTTCTTTAAGAGCGCCGGCTCCGTACTCATGCTCGTCGTCAGCATTATTGCTACCATAAGCATTGTATTCGGAATCATCGCGCCCCTTTTGAGCTTCGACCTGATCGGTTTCATCTTTGCGTTGATCGGCTCGGTACTCAGCATTCTGATCTTAGTCGGTATGTGGATGGCTTGGGCAAACGCAAAAAAGAACCAACTGAACCTCACCGCTATTAAGCTGATCAGAATTCCCTACATCATTCAATTCGTATTTGTCGTAATCGGCTTTGCCGTAATGTTCATCTTAGGACTGATGGCTATTCTCGCCGCAGGCGGAATCGGCAGCGCAACAGGCAACGAAGCGGAAGCTACGGTAGCAATCGGCGATCTTGCGTTTGCACTGATACAGCTGGCGATTCCCTTTATCTTCGAATGCATTATCTTTGCTTCCTTGAACAAGACGTTGAAGGCGGCGCAGAACATCAACGGTAACCTTTCCGCCATGGGCTTGAAGGCAGGAAAAGCGCTCGGCATCATATTGATTATCGCCGCTGCAATCAACATCATCCTCGGCATCGTAAACGTTATCCTTAATCCCCTTACGGTTATGACGTTGATCTCCACGATCTTCGAGGCGATTTACTGGATCATCGGCGCAGTCGTATTGCTCGGCTTTGCAAAGAATCTGAATATTGCTCACGGTCAGAACTAAGCCAACTTAAAACAAAAACCCTCCTTATTCAAGGAGGGTTTTTTTATACAAACAAATCCCCGCGCAAAGCGCGGGGATCAGACTTTTTATAAAATATCGTTTTGATAGAGCGGGAATTTTACCGTCAATTCGCGAACGGTTTTTGCAACCTTCTCCACTGCATCCTCTCTCTTTTGAATAATTTCCGTAATCAGATCCGCAATCAACGCCGCCTCCTTCTCCCCCATTCCGCGGGAGGTCATGGCGGGCGTTCCGACCCTGAGTCCGCTCGTAATAAACGGCGAAGCCGTTTCAAAGGGAACGGAGTTCTTGTTCGCCGTAATATGCGCCCTGTCTAAAAGCGCTTCCAGCTCCTTCCCCGTAAGGCCATTACCGCGCAGATCGATCAGCATTAAATGGTTATCCGTGCCGCCCGATACGAGCTTTATGCCGTTTTCAAGAAACCTTTTTGCCATTGCCGCCGCATTCTTTACGATCTGTTTTTGGTATTCCTTGAATTCGGGCGAAAGCGCCTCTTTGAACGCCACCGCCTTTGCGGCGATCACGTGCATCAAAGGTCCGCCCTGCGAGCCCGGAAACACCGCCTTATCGATCGCCTTTGCATACTGCTCTTTGCACATGATCACGCCGCCGCGCGGACCGCGCAGGGTCTTGTGCGTAGTCGTCGTTACAAAGTCCGCATAAGGCACGGGCGAAGGGTGCAAGCCCGCCGCAACGAGCCCTGCGATATGGGCGATATCCACAAACATATACGCGCCGACTTTATCGCATATTTCTCTGATCCTCTTAAAGTCGATGATCCTGGGATATGCGCTCGCGCCCGAAACGATCATCTTCGGCTTGCATTCGAGGGCGATCTTCTCCATTTCGTCATAGTCGATCGTCTCGGTATCCCTGCTCACGCCGTAGGGAACGATATTAAAATACGTACCCGAAAAATTGACGGGCGAGCCGTGCGTCAGATGTCCGCCGTGCGCAAGGTTCATACCCATGACGGTATCGCCCGGTTTTAATACCGAAAAATAGACGGCAAAGTTTGCCTGCGCCCCGCTGTGCGGCTGTACGTTGCAGTGTTCGCACCCGAACATCTCCTTTAAACGGTCACGGGCAAGATTTTCCGCTTCGTCCACAAATTCGCAGCCGCCGTAATAGCGCTTCGAAGGATAGCCTTCCGCATACTTATTGGTAAGGTGGCTCCCCATTGCCGCCATGACTGCCGGCGAGACGATGTTCTCGCTTGCGATCAGCTCGATATTCTCCCGCTGACGGGAAAGCTCCCTTTCCATTGCCGCCGCCGTTTCGGGATCGGCTTTTCTGATACAGGACAAATCTATCATAACACACCTCTTTTCTTTATTATAACATTTATTTTAAGGAATGGCAAGATTCGGCAATAAAAAAAAACGGCTAAGCCGTTTTTTCTTTTCAGATATGTGCGCTTAAAAAATCTTTCATTTCCTCTTCGGGCATGAAGCCTACGTTCTGAGCCGTCAGTTTGCCCCCTTCGAATACCGCGACGTAGGGAATGGACATCACGTTGTAACGCGCGGCAAGATTTTCGTTCTCGTCTACGTTGACTTTTACAAACTCCGCATTCGGAAAGCTCTTCGAAACCTCATCCATGACGGGCGCAAGCATTCTGCAAGGTCCGCACCAGCTCGCCCAGAAATCGCACACAAAGGTTCTCCCCGAAGAGAGCAGTTCTTCAAATTCCGCTTGATTGATTGCTTTTACCATAATTATCTCCTATTTAACAAATATTGTCCAAGTTCACTGAATTTAACCTTTTCGGAAGAGGAATTCTTCATATCCTTAACTTCCGCCGCACCCTCTGCAAGCTCCGCTTCGCCCAACACCGCAACGAAGCGCGCACCCGCTTTATCTGCATATTTAAACTGCGCTTTGACCGAACGGGTCATAAGGTCGGTCTCCGCCGAAACGCCCGCCCTGCGAAGTTCGCCTGCAAGCGCGAATGCCTTTTCGCGGGATTTGCCATCCATCCCCAAAAGATAGCAGTCCGCCGTCTTTTCCCTTTCGAAAGGCGCGTTCTCTGCCTCCATCGCCATAAGAAGGCGTTCCATGCCTGCGGCAAAACCGACTGCGGGAACGTTCTTACCGCCGATGTCGGAGAGAAGCGTATCGTATCTACCCCCTCCGAGCACCGTACCCTGCGCGCCCGCCGCACTCGTTACGAACTCGAACACCGTGCGGCTGTAATAATCGAGCCCGCGCACGATCGCAGGGTCCGTTTCGTATTCGATTCCGGAGACGGTCAAAAGCGCCTTCACTTGTTCGAAGTGGTCTTTGCAATCATCGCAGAGGTAGTCGAGCATTTTGGGCGCGTCCGCCGTAAAGCGTCTGCACCCCTCTTCCTTGCAGTCGAGAATACGCATGGGGTTCTTTTCGAACCGCACTTTGCAGTCCGCGCACATTTCGTCAAGACGGGGCGCGAAGTAATTTTTAAGCGCCTCGTGATACTTCGCCCGACAGGTCTTGCAACCGATCGAATTGATTTTGAGCCCGATCTGCTTCAACCCCAGATTTTTCAAAAATGCGTCTGCAAGAGAGATGACTTCCGCGTCCGCGTAAGCCCCCTCCGCGCCGTAGAGTTCCGCGCCGAATTGGTGAAATTCGCGAAGCCGCCCCGCCTGCGGTCTTTCGTAACGGAACGCCGAAATCAGGTAGTACGCCTTAAAGGGCATCGCGCCGCCCGCAAGCCCGTTTTCGAGAAAGGCGCGCGCAACGCCCGCCGTCCCCTCGGGACGGAGCGTAACGGAACGGTTTCCTTTATCGAGAAAGGTGTACATTTCCTTTCCGACAATATCGCTCGTACCGCCCACGCCGCGGGAGAAGAGTTCGGTGTATTCGAACACCGGCGTTCTGATTTCTTTGAACGCGAACGCCGCCGCCGTCTCCTTTGCGACCCTTTCGAGATATTGCCATCGATACGCTTCCTCGGGAAGCATATCCTTCGTGCCCTTGGGACGAAACAACATAATAACTCCTTTTTACAGAACGTACTTTTTCAGATCTCTGTCCTTCGTCATTTTGCTGAGGTGTTCCTCGACGTACGCACGGTTGATTTCGACGGGGATCATAACGTCGATCCCTTCGCCGCCCGCATTAAAGGAGACGTCCTCCAAAAGCCGTTCCATCACGGTATGCAGTCTGCGGGCTCCGATATCCTCGCTCGTAAGATTGATCTCCTCGGAAATTTCGGCGATCGCCTCGATTGCGTCGGGCGTAAATTTAAGATCGATGTGATCGACCCCCAAAAGCATTGCGTACTGACTCGTGAGCGAATGCTCCGTGTTCATCAGAATGTTTACAAAGTCCTCTTTCGTAAGGCTCGAAAGTTCTACCGAAACGGGGAATCTGCCCTGCAACTCGGGGATCAGATCCTCGACCCTTGCAACGTGGAACGCGCCCGCCGCGATAAAGAGCATATAGTCCGTCTTTACGGGACCGTACTTCGTCATGACCGTGCTTCCCTCGACGATGGGGAGAATATCTCTCTGCACGCCCTCGCGCGAAACGTCCGCGCCCGAAGTGTGATTTTTGCCGGCGATCTTATCGATTTCGTCGATAAAAATAATTCCGTCGTTCTCTGCGCGGCGCAGAGCCTCTTCCTTGACCGCGTCGTCGTCGATGAGCTTTTCCGCCTCTTCCGCCACGAACATTTTCATGGTATCCTTAACGGCGAGTTTCCTCTTTTTTTTCTGTTGGGGAATGAGCCCTCCGAAGATCGAACCGAGGTTGATCGCCGCGCCGCCCGGAATGAGTTCCATATTCTGCGGTTCGTCCTTGACTTCCGCTTCGACGACGAGGTTGTCGAACTTACCCTTGCGCAGAGATTCCAAAAGATTGCTTTCGAACACCTCGCGCGGGGTCTCCCCACGTTCGTTCTTTTTGAGCTCGGCAATGAGCTTGACCATTTTCTTTTCGGCAATTTGCGTCGCTTTTTTGGAGACTTCCGCCGTCTTTTCGTCTTTGACAAGGCGGAACGCACACTCCACCAAATCGCGCACCATGCCCTCTACGTCCTTACCGACGTAGCCGACTTCGGTGTACTTCGTCGCCTCGACCTTGATAAAAGGCGCCTTTACGAGCTTTGCAAGGCGGCGTGCGATCTCCGTTTTACCGACGCCCGTGGGCCCCTTCATAATAATGTTTTTGGGCGTGATCTCGTCGCGCAGTTCCTGGGAAAGCTGCGCCCTTCTGTAACGGTTTCTCAAAGCGATCGCGACCGCTTTTTTCGCCTCTTCCTGCCCGATAATGTGTTTATTTAACTCTTGTACGATTTGTTTGGGTGATAAATTCATGATTGCTCCTTATATCGTTTCACATATGATATGATCGTTCGTATACACACAGATCTCGCTTGCGATTTTAAGAGACTTTCTTGCGATCTCCTCTGCGGAGTAGTCGGTGTTCTGCGCCAACGCGCGCGCCGCCGCAAGAGCGTAGTTTCCGCCGCTTCCGATCGCGCAGATCCCCTCGTCGGGTTCAATGACTTCGCCCGTGCCCGAAAGAATCAAAAGCGTATCCTTGTCTGCGGTGATCATCATCGCGTCGAGCTTTCTGCCGATTTTATCCGAACGCCAAAGATCGGCAAGTTCCACTGCGGAGCGCATTAAATTCCCCGCAAATTTATTGAGCATACCCTCGAAACGTTCCGAAAGGGAGAACGCGTCCGTAACAGACCCAGCAAACCCCAAAATCACTTTTCCGCCGTAAATCCTGCGCACCTTGATCGCCGTATTCTTGAACACGACGGACTCTCCCATAGTGACCTGTCCGTCCCCCGCGATCGCTGTGACCCCTCCGCGCTTGACGGCGCAGATCGTCGTTCCACGAAATTCCATAATACCGATAACCTCCCGTTATTCTTTTTTTACCCGCCGATCGCAGTAATAAAACGCTCGATTTCATGAAGCGCCCGCTCGGCGTAAATTTTTTTCTTTTCCTTTTTATCTCTTACGTCTACGGAACGCAAAATCCCGTAATTCGCATTCATGGGCTGAAAATTCTTATTCTTTGCGGCGACGTACTGCGACAGCGCACCCGAAACGCAGGTATCTTCAAGCGCAACGGGCGGAAGATTTTTCAGCTTTCTTAAACAGTGAACCGCCGCGAGAAGTCCGCTCGCCGCGCTCTCCATGTAACCCTCGACCCCCGTCATCTGCCCCGCAAAAAAGAGCATGGGACGGTTCTTAACCGAAAAATCGCTGTTCAGAATTTCGGGCGACTCCAAAAACGTGTTGCGGTGCATTACCCCGTACCGCTCGAACTCCGCATTCCGCAAAGCGGGAATCATGGAAAACACACGCTTCTGTTCCGCAAACTTTAAATTCGTCTGACAGCCAACGAGCCCCAGGGAAGTTCCTTCCGCATTCTCGCGCCTAAGCTGCAAAACCGCATACGGTCTGACGCCGTCGTTATCAGACAGTCCGACAGGCTTAAAAGTGCCGTAACGGAGCGTATCCTTCCCGCGGGAAGCCATCACTTCGACAGGCATACAGCCCTCGAAAATTTCACCCTTTTCAAAGGAATGAAGCGTCGCCTTCTCCGCGCCCACGAGCTCTCGCACGAATAATTCGTACTCCTCTTTGTTCAAAGGGCAGTTGATATAATCGCCGTCCCCTCTTTGGTATCTGTCCGCCGTAAAAGTCTTGGAAAAATCAATGCTTGCTCTCGATACGATCGGCGCGGACGCGTCGTAAAAGTGCAGACCATTACCGAACGCCCTTTGTATCGCTTCGTATAACTTTCCGTCTGTCAAAGGCCCCGTTGCGACGATCCCTTCTTCGGGAAGTTCTTCGACCTCTTCGGTCACGATTTTGATATTTTTCTCCGCACGGATCTTTCGGGTAACGTATTCGGAGAAGGCTTCTCTGTCCACGGCGAGCGCGCCGCCCGCGGGCACTTTGGTTTTATCCGCCGCCTCTAAGGCGATCGAACCCAGCCTGCGCATTTCCTCTTTCAAAAGTCCCGAAGCATTTCCGTAAACGTCGCTGCTTTTCAGCGAATTCGAACACACGAGCTCGCAAAAATTTTCGCTTTCGTGCGCGGGCGAAAAGCGCTTCGGCTTCATTTCGAAAAGCGCGACTTCTACGCCGCGGCGGGCAAGATAATACGCCGCCTCGCTCCCCGCCAGTCCCGCGCCGATCACTTTAATCATGTTTTTCTCCGGACGGTTCAGGGGGCACAAAAGCGCAGTTCTTATCCGAGCACTTTAAATCCCCCCTTGCGGTTTTCACGATCGGACTGCCGCAAGCGGGGCACTTTTCACCCGTAGGAATATCCCAGCTCATAAATTTGCATTCGGGATAACCGCTGCAACCGTAAAAGATCTTTCCGCGTTTGCTCTTCAACTTCTTTGCGGGTTTCCCGCAATCGGGGCAAACCCCCTCGAAAATCTCTTCCTTTTTCTCGCCGAAAGGAACGGTGCATTTACATTTGGGATAATTGGGGCAGGACAAAAATTTACCGTATTTTCCGATCCTCACCACCATCAGATCGCCGCATTTGGGGCAGGGCGTTTCACTGACTTCCGGCCCCTGTTCGTTGATGATATTCGAGCACTTCGGATAGTTGGAGCAAGCGAGATATTTTCCGTACTTATTGAATTTGCGGATCATGGGCGAACCGCACTTTTCGCAGAGAATATCCGTCACCTCGTTGCCGTCGGTATTTGCGAAGTGCAGTTTCTCCTCGAAGGGCGGATAAAAGTCGGCTATAATGCTGCGCCAATTCTTACCGCCGTCCTCGATCTCGTCGAGTTTCTTTTCCATGTCCGCCGTAAAACCGACGTCCATGATGTCCTGAAAGTACTTCACGAGCATATCGGTGATCTGGAAGGCGATCTCGGTGGGCTTCATCGCTTTGCCCTCTTTCTCCACATACTTGCGTTTATTCAGAACGGAGATGATGGAAGCGTAGGTCGAAGGACGACCGATCCCCTTATCCTCCATTGCCTTTACGAGGGAAGCGTCCGTATAGCGGACGGGGGGCTTTGTAAACTTCTGATCCGCTTTGAGATCGTTCTCGTTCAGCGCCATTCCCTCTTCGAGGGGCGGAAGCAGTTTTCCGGACTCCTCTTCGTCGTCCTTTTTTACGTCTTTATACACGGCTGTATAGCCCGCGAATTTCAACGCCTTTCCGCTCGCTTTGAGTCCGTAATCGCCGTTCTTGATTTCGATCTGCATACTGTCGTAGAGCGCTTCGCTCATCTGCGACGCGATAAAACGCTCATAAATAAGTTTATACACGTTGAAGTGCTTTTTATCAAGCAGTTTCTTCACGGAATCGGGCGTGCGCGCAAGATCGATGGGACGGATCGCTTCGTGCGCGTCCTGCGCACCCTTTTTCGAGGCGTAGAAATTCGGCTTTTCAGGACAGTATTCCTTACCGTATTCCTTTTCGATGAACTTCAACGCCGCCGCCTGCGCCTCCGAAGAAATACGCGTGGAATCCGTTCTGATGTAAGTGATGAACGCGACGTGCCCCTCGCCCTCGATGTCCATACCCTCGTAGAGATGTTGCGCCATAAGCATGGTTTCGGGTGCGGAAAGCCCAAGTTTGGACGAAGCGTCCTGTTGCAGCGTACTCGTCGTGAAGGGCGCCGGCGCATGAGATTTCGTGACCGAACGCTTTACGCTCTCAATACGGTATTCGCCCGCACGGAGCGATTTTACCGCCGAATCCGCCTCTTCCCGATTGGAAATTTTAAACTTCTTGTTCTGATATTTTTCAAGTGTCGCGCGGAAAGGAGAAAACTTCTTAGCTTCGTCCTGCAATTCCGCCGTGATGTTCCAGTACTCTTCCGGAACGAAAGAAAGAATTTCCCGCTCCCGCTCCACGACAAGGCGGAGCGCTACCGACTGCACTCTTCCCGCAGAGAGTCCGCTCCCCAATTTGATGTTGAGAAAAGGAGACAGATTATAGCCCACAAGACGGTCGAGAACGCGTCTCGCCTGTTGAGCATCGACTAGATTATAGTCCACCGTGCGCGGATTGGTAAGCGCCGCAACGACCGCCTTTTGCGAAATTTCATTGAATTCGATGCGGTTCTTCTCGTTCGCGTCGAGTCCCAAAACCGTCTGCAAGTGCCAGCTGATTGCCTCGCCTTCACGGTCGGGGTCGGTTGCAAGATAGACCTTGCCCGCCCTTTTCGCCTCGTCCGCGAGCCGTTTTACGGTCTCCTCTTTCCCCGAAGAAATAACGTACCGCGGCTCGAAATTTTTATCCACTGCGATCCCGATCGTCTTTTCGGGCAAATCACGGATATGCCCGCCCGAAGCGTCCACACGGTATTTTCCGCCTAAGTATTTTGCAATGGTCTTTGCTTTTGAAGGCGATTCCACAATAATAAGATCCATAAAACTCCTTGTCGGCAACCGAAAATTTATAATGCCGAATATCTGTTTCCGCCCGCTTTCACGGCTAAATTTTTTATTTCGAGCGAAGAGAGCGCCGCCGTTGCCTCGTAAATTTTCAAGCCTGCGCGTTCGGCGACGACTGCGGTGTGCAGTTCTCCCGCTTCTTGCAGTACTTCCAACACCTTTTGCTCTTCCGCGGTAAGATTTATCTGTGTTCCTGTCCGTTTTTCGAACCCGTAACAGGAGAGTATATCCTCGGAACCGGTCACAAGCGAGGCGCCCTTTTTTAAGAGTGCGTTACAGCCTGCGCCCTGTTTTACGCCCACGTTATAGGGGAGGGCAAAGACGTCCCTTCCGTAGTCGAGCGCCTTGCCCGCCGTAATGGAAGTGCCGCTCCGCTCGCCTGCAGAGACAACTAAAACCCCTTCGCTCAGCCCTGCAAGAATGCGGTTTCTCGCGTGGAAGGAATAGGCACGCGCCTTTTCTTTTAAAGGATATTCGCTCAGAAGAAGTCCGCTTTCCCTGATTTTCTCTTTGAGCGAAAAGTGTGCGGCGGGATAGCATTCTTCAAGCCCGCAGGGAAGCACGCTGATAAGGTTTCCGCTTTTCAAAGCGCCCTCGATCGCGGCTCTGTCGCCGCCCTCCGCAAGCCCCGTGACGATCGCAAAACGTTCGCTCAGTTCCTCCGCGATGCGCTTTGTTACCCCTTCCGCCCAGCTCGGCGTCATGCGCGAGCCGACGATACAGAATTTCCGCTTTTTTAAAAGTTCCCTGTTCCCCGCGCCCAACAGCACGAGCGGCGGTTCGTCCGTCGCTCTCAACGCTTCGGGATAGTCGGGAGAAGCAAGCGTGACCGCAAAATAGTTTTTGCGATCCAAGAGGTCGAGAAGTTTATCCGTCTCCTCTCTTTGCCGCTTTGATTCCGCCGTCCCCTCTTGTAAAACTTTGCGTAAAAGCGCAACCTTTTCCCTGTAATCCGCCTGTGTGCGGAAATTGAGATAGACGATCGCCCGCTCTTCTTCGGTATAATTCATGTCAGTTTATTTTATCGTTGAGCCTGTAAGACGCGGCTTCGTAGACGTGTTTTGCAAGAATACTCTCGCTGAAATCAAGATCGGCGATCGTGCGCGCTACCTTTACGATCCTAGCACGGGCGCGCGCGGAAAGGTGCATTTTATGAAACGCTTCTCTTAAAATTTCGTCGCCCTCTTTGGAGAGTCCGCAGAAAATACCGATTTCCCGCTCGCCCATTTCCGCATTGGTCGAGATCCCGTAATCGCCGAAGCGCTCGCGCTGAATATTGCGCGCCTCGTCCACCCGTCGTTTGACGTCTGAAGAACTCTCAGCGCACTCCTTCGAAGTCAGCTCGTCGTAGGATACGTTATCCACTTCGACCTGTAAATCGATTCTGTCGAGAAGAGGACCCGAAATCTTTTTGCGGTAGTTCCGTATTTCCGAGGGCGTGCAGGTGCACGTCTGGTTCGCTGACCCGTAATTACCGCAGGGGCAGGGATTCATGCTCGCGCAGAGCATAAAGCGCGAAGGATATGTAAAGGAACCGCCCGCGCGGGAGACGGTGATCTTTCCGTCTTCGAGGGGCTGGCGCAGCGCTTCGAGGGTAGAACGCTTATATTCGGGCAGTTCGTCCAAAAATAGCACGCCGCCGTGCGCAAGCGAAATTTCACCGGGGTGCACAACGCGGTTTCCGCCGCCGCACATCGAAACGGTCGTCGCCGTGTGATGCGGAGTGCGGAAAGGGCGGGTCGTTACGATCCCCTCTTCTCCGAGCGTTCCCGCAACGGAATGGATCTTCGTAATTTCAAGCGCCTCTTCAAAGGATAAATCGGGCATGACGGTGGGCAGACATCTTGCAAGCATGGTCTTACCCGTTCCGGGTGGACCTGCCAACAAAAGATTGTGCCCGCCCGCAACGGCGATTTCCAAAGCGCGCCGCGCCATGGGCTGACCCTTGACGAATTTCAAATCTGCGGAACCGATCCCCTTTGCCCCTGCGACGAACTCGGTCGTCTCCAAGGGCAATATGGGTTTTAATCCCGTTAGGTGGTTTATTACGTCCCTCAGGCTGAGAGCGGGATAAATTTCCGCGCCGCCCAAAAAACTCGCTTCCCGCGCGTTGCCGACGGGAACGATAAACTTCGTATAGCCGTGCCCCTTCGCCGAAATGAGAATGGGCAAAAGTCCGCTCACGGGGCGCAAGTCGCCGTTCAAGGCAAGCTCGCCCAAAAACACCGTATCGGAGACGTTCGCCCCTACGAGCTGTTCGCTCGCCTTTAACAGGCTCACGGCGATCGCAAGATCGAAGGACGCACCCTGCTTTTTTAAATCGGCGGGCGCAAAGTTGACGGTGATCTTGTTCATCGGAAACAAAAGCCCGCTGTTTTTGAGCGCGGAGCGTACACGCTCCTTGCTCTCCTTGACAGCGGTATCGGGAAGTCCCACCATTTCGTAGGAGGGCACGCCCTTGTTTACGTCCGTCTCCACTTCGACGGGAATTCCGTCGAGCCCGTTCAGCGCATAACAAATAATCTTTGCAATCATAATTTTTCCTTATTTCTCATCTTAGGTATATCAGAACAACTTCGTCATGAACGCTGCGGGAAGAGGAACGGAAAAGGTGAATACCGACGTAAGCGCAAAGCACAGTACCAAAAGTACGAGCGAAACGATCTTGATGACGAACACTGCCTTCGCTTGCTTTTCCCCCTCTTTTATAAACAGTTCTCCGCCGCCCGAAACGAGAATGAACGCAAACACGTTCGCAAGCAGAACGAAAGCAACCGCACCGCCCGCAAACGCAGCAGTCACCAAGCTCAGAACAAATCCCGCGAGCGGAATCACAACGCTTGCGTACTCTTCGGTTTCCGCTTTGTTCTTTGCAAGCGTTACGATGCGGTAAATTGCAAACGCAATTCCCGCAAGTCCCAAAAGGGTCGCCGCAAAATTCATCATGCCGAGCGTAACAGCGTATCTGTCGCCCGTACCCGAGAAAATGGGATAGAGATAATCAAAGCCGTTTATCCCGTCGTTTGCAAAGCCCGCCGCGAACAGGCGCATGGCAACCGTAAAGAGATTGTTTGCATTCGCGCTCCCTGCATATATCTTATTCACGGCGAATGAAACGGGCATCGCCAATAATACGGACAGCACAAACGCGCCGAGCACGAGACTGCAAACGAACACGCTGATTGCCGCCGCCGTATCGTAGCGGAATTTACTGAGCGCGATTCTGACTTTTTTGTTTCCTTCGCTCTCCTCCGTTCCGTCCTCGGAAACCGCGGGAACGCCCGACGCCCTCTCCTCCTCCGCGAACTCGATCGCCTCGTTCAAAACGGCGCGGTCCTTTTTACGCTGTTTGATAACGCCCACGGTGAACAGCGCCGCAACCCCGGCCACGGGAATGACGAACGCGCCGTTCACAAGAATCGCAAGCGCGCCGCAAATTCCCGCAAAGAGGAGCGGAAGCGTTTCCGACGCCGAGAGTTTCCTGATTCCCTTTACAAAGTAGCGGTGGCACGCAAAGAGCGAGGAAAGCAGGAAGAACACTCCTATCATGACAGGCGAGGCAAGATGCGCAAGGCTCATCGCAGCGCCGCACAGCGCATAAATGACTGCAAACGAAAGCCCCGCCTTGTCGCTGTGAAATAAATTTCTTACGAAGAAGAATCCTACGACTAAAATACCGAACGAAGCGAGCACGTTAAAGAAGCGCACGCCGAAAGGACTCGTCCCGAAGATGAGTGTTCCGAGACAGGTAAGATTCAATCCCAAAGAGTTATAAGTCGTGTCGCCGCGGTAATAATCGCCCGAAAGGTAGCTGTTGCCCATTCTCATTTCGGAAAGGGTTGCAAGCATTTTCAATTCTTCGTTCCCGTAGCGATGGAAGGTCGACTCGGAGAGCACAGGCATTTTCTGCGCGTCGATAAGCGCTTCCGCACGGGCAAAGCCCTCCTTTCTGTCCTCGGCGGGAATTCTCGTGCGCTCCGTATCGATCTCGGTGGGAAGAACGACGTATTTTCCCGTCCCCTTGTCCCCCTCGTAAACCTCTCCGATGAATACGATCTCGTTTACAAGAACGTTGACGTTCTGATTTTTACTGTTGAGTTTGGGAATGACCAGTTTGAAGTAGCTTGGCGTATCCAGCGACCTGTAAGTAGAATTTTCTTCCAATTCCGTCACGCCGAAAGGCGCGATCCAGCGGTACGATGCGTTATAGACGTACTTGTAAGCAGCATCGGACGATTCCTTGTCTTCCACCTCTTCCTTGGACGGCGTGTAAAGCACCGCGTGCTTCATTTTGCTGAGTTTGAAAAAGTCCTCCGCCTTAGTAGAAGCCGAGCCCCACTGTAAATCGAGCGTCGCCGTCTGACTCGCGGAGTAGATCGTGCCGACGTTGATATACGCGTTGTGAAGGCGGACGTTCATATCCTTCTCTTTTCCTTCCTCGTCCTTCGTCTTGGGCGCGGAGATCTTGAAGATGACCCACGACCAGTTGCTGTCGGTCGTGTATTGCAGTTCGAAGGATTTCCCCGTAGTTGCGGTGGAACCCGAGGTCCCCAAAGTTACCCCGAAAAAGAGGAGCATGATAAGGAGAAACGCAAACGGAAATCCTGCGTATTTTCTGAATTTTTGAAGGAAGTTTTTCATAACTTTATTTTTTCCTATATTTTTTTCCTATAATAATGTATAGACGCACTATTTCTTATTCTAACCGATAACTATAAAATTGTAAACAGGAAATCGGCTTTTTTATAAAATTTTCCGAATAAAAAAATAAAAAAATACGGCTTGCCGATTTCGGCAAGCCGTATTCCGTCTTATTTCTTTTCTTTGATCTTTGCCGCTTTTCCCGTGAGCCCTCTCAGATAATAGAGTTTCGCTCTGCGTACCTTACCCGCTCTTACGACGGTGATGTAAGCTACTTTCGGGGAATGAAGGGGGAAACAACGTTCCACGCCGATACCGAACGAAAGTCTGCGTACCGTGAACGTTTCTCTGACGCCGCCGTTCTTCTTCGCGATCACGACGCCTTCGAAATTCTGAACTCTTTCCTTACCGCCCTCGATAATGCGGTAACCGACCTTTACGGTGTCGCCCACATTGAACTGAGGAACGTTCTCCTTCATGTTTTCGGCTTCGATTGCCTCAATGAGTCCCATCTGACTTTACCTCCCATAACGGTACGTTCATTCCCGTATCGGCATACGCCACGGCAGAGGAACGCCCGAAGTCACCGCATTATTATATAGGATATCCGCCGAAAAATCAACTTATTTTATGCGGATTTCGGAAAAAATTTTTATTCCTCCTGATCGGAATTATTGTCCTGCGTTTCCGGCGTTTCCGTTTCTTCCTGCTTTTTGACTTGGCGCAAGCCGCGAACGACCGCGTAATTATCGCGGCGCAGAAGCACTCGCCTGATCAGTTTTCCCCCGCCGTCGTGAACAAGCAGATAGCTCTCGCTTGCAACACCCTCTTTTTCGGCTCGGATCACTTTATCATCCTCTCCTTCTACCGTCTCCTCAGGCGGCGGGGCGAGACGGTATAAAACGACGCTCTCCGTCGTATAGCGATAGCCGTCGGGCAGTCCGAAACACTCCACCGTCACGCTTCCCCCTCTCACGGCCGCATTCAGATAGACGGGCGTATCGAAAGGATTTACGAATTTTAAATCGCTGTATTCCGAGACCATCGCGTCGAGCGAGGGCGGCACATAGGAGACCGTGAGCGAATGATTTCTGCTCTCCGTCACGCGCAGACCCGCGCGAAGCGCGGCGTTAAATAGGGTTGTGCTCAGCTGGCACACGCCGCCGCCAACGCCCTTTACGAACTCCCCGTCGAAGATGACGACGGACTCCTTGAATCCGTTCTCCGCCGTGCGCTTGCCCACGCGTTTGTTGAAGGAAAATTCCGCGCGGGGCAACACGACAGCGCCCGCAATCTTATCTGCCGCAAGGCGGATATTGTGCACCCTGCTCTCGTTCGAAGCGTCGAAGCGCGTCGTAAAAGAGGAAAGAAGCCTCGTCCGCTCCTTTAACATTTCCTCCGTGAGCGCGGGCGGGTATAAGTAGGTTGCCATTTCCACTTCCCGTTCGTCTTTTGCAAGCGCGTCGAATACGCGCGCGAGCGTCTCTCCGTAATCGCAGACGAGCCCCTCTTTTTCCTTTTGATAAGTGAATCCCGAAGCCGAAAAGTCCACTTCGGCATCGACCGCAAGCCGCGCGTTGCTGTCGCACAGCCTCTGAATGCGGCTTTCCGCATCCGCCCACTGCCGAACGGGACGGACGGTAACGACCGCTCCCTTTTTTGCGCTTCGTATGACCTTTTCCGCATCGTCCGAAAAGGACAGCTCGGGATAGGTGACCGTGACCCTCTCATTCGGCGTTATCACGGTGAGCGGAATAAGATTTTCGGCAAGATTTTCCCGCACTTTCAGCACGGCTTCCCTGACGCTCATACCCCCGACTTCGAGCCCGTTTACGACGACGTTGCTTTTCACCTTTCCCGCGGTAAATCCGCACAGCGCAAAGCACGATAAAAAAAAGCTCCCCGTAAAGAGGAGCGACAAAATAATTTTTCTCTGTTTCGTCATTCGCTTCCCCACGACGGCACGCGGTCACAAAAGAGCGAACGCTTTCAAAAGTTCGTCGGAAGCATAGAATTCGGGCAAGCCCAAAATTCGTTCCGTTCCGTCCGAATGAAAATCCGAACCGCCCGTCACGAGCAGTTTTTTCTCCTTTGCATACGCCGCAAAGTATGCCGATTCTTTGTCAGTATGCGTCGGATGGCAGCATTCTATGCCGTCGAGCCCCGCTTTGAGTAGCCCGTCTATAAAACTTATCCGCTCTGCTCCGCTTGATCTTATTTGCACGGGGTGCGCAAGTACGGCGATCCCGCCGAGGGCGTGAACGGTTTCGATCGCATCGCGGGGAGTCGGTCTGAACAGGTCGGAATAGCACGGTTTGCCGAATGAAAAATAATTGCGGTATACCCACATCTTTTCGCGCCCGATGCGGCTTGCAAACGCGTCTACGACGTGCATGGTGTGAAGGGGCGTATTCTTTTGCAGACGTCTTTTTTCCACTTCCGCCATCGAAAGATTGATACCGAGCGCTTTGTTCGCCTTCTTTCTCCCGTCGTCCGCCCGCAGAAACGCGCCCTCCTCCCGCTCCTTTAAAAACGCACGGTAACGGGAATCTTTGCGGCAGCCGTAACCGAGAACATGCACTTTCCCGAATTCGTTATAGGAAGAAATTTCCATGCCGCGCACGAATAAAAGCCCCTCGTTCCGCGCGGCGGTTTCGGCACGCTCCGCGCCCTCCATATTGTCGTGGTCGGTCACGGAAAAGAGCGCGACCCCCGTCTCTTTTACGCGGCGGGCAAGCTCTTCGGGAGAATACGCCCCGTCCGAAAAGATCGTGTGCATATGCAGATCGGCGCGTATCATTTAACGATTTTACCCCCGTGAATTTTGATTTTCGTGCTCTCCTCACCGTATAAAACGCGCTCGGCGTGCGTGCAGGTAAGAATACATTGCAGTCCGCGCGTACGCTCGACGAGTTTCTTTCTGCGCGGAAGGTCGAGCTCGCTCATCACGTCGTCGAGGATAAGGACGGGCGGTTCCCCCGTCAGCTTCCCGAAAATTTTCGCCTCGGCAAGTTTCAGACTCAAAGCCGCCGTGCGCGTCTGCCCCTGCGAGGCGTATCCGCGCGCGTCCGCCCCGTCGATCGTAATTTTAATATCGTCCCGGTGCGGTCCCACCGTCGTATAACCGAGGCGGATATCCCTCTCGTAAGAGTTCGCCATCTCCCTCGCAAGTTTTTTTGCGATCTCCTCTTCCTCTTCGGGATAATTTCCGTCCGCGCCGACGAAAAGCGTTTCGCCGTTGTCCGTCAGATAGGCATGCGCCTCGGCGGCAAACGGAGAGAGCTCTTTAATAAACTCCCGACGCGCCCGAACGATTCTCGCCGCGTAAACGGCGAGTTGTTCGTCCCATACGGGAAGTGTGGACAGCACCGTTTCGATATCCTTCGATTTTAAGAGGTTGTTCCGCTGATCGAGAATTTTGGAATACCGCAAGAGAGCCGAGCCGTACGAAGGCGACGTCTGCGAAATGGATAAATTAAGAAATCTTCTCCTCTCGTCGGGACCGTCCTGCACCAAACGCAATTCCCCGGGAGAGAAAAATACGCTCCTCATGTGCCCCAAAAAATCGACGAAGCGGTTGACCTTGTTCCCGTTGACGAAGAGAGCGCGCCCGTTCTCGGAAATTTCCGCTTCGAGTTTGACGGTGCCCGAGCGCGTCTCCGTCTCGGCGGCAAGGTATGCCTTTTCTCCTCCGAAGCGAACGAGCTGTTTTTCGTGGCGGATGCGAAGGGGCGAACCCGTGCAGAGGTAGAACACCGCTTCGGCGCAATTCGTCTTGCCCTGCGCGTTTCTGCCCGAAAGCACGTTGAGCCCTTCCGAAAAGAAAAAGGTCTCCGCTTCGTAATTTCTGAAATTTTGAAGAGTTAATTTTTTTATAACCATTTTTACGTTGAAATACGAAGAAAAACGCTTTTCATTTCTCCGAACTTTTGTTATAATAGATAGACTTATTATAACAGTTATCGGCGAAAAATAAAAGCGTTTGCGAGGTCAAAATGGAAGAAAAAGCGCAGTACGGCACGCTGTGGAACCAAATCCGCGAAGCGGCAAAAAAAATCGTCAATCCCATATCTTTCAATACCTTCGTGGAGAATTTGACTCCCGTCGACATCGTCAACCGCAAAATCGTATTGAAGGCGGAAACGGAGCTCACGGCAAAGGTCATTACAGGCACGCTCGCAGACCTTATCCGAAAATCGGTCGTCTCCGCAGACGTCGGGCTAGTCGATTTTATAGTCGTGGTGGACGGAAGTTCTACTTATACGCTCGACGAAATGCCCGACGCCTACGAGGAAACCCCCGTTCTTCTCGACCACCGCTACACCTTTGAATCCTTCGTCGAGGGCACCTCGAACAAATTCGTATACGCGGCTGCCAAGTCGGTTGCGGACGCCCCCGGCGAAAATTTCAATCCTCTTTATATCTACGGCGGCACGGGGCTCGGCAAGACGCACCTGATGCAGGCTATCGCCAATGAAATCGCCGCCAAAAGACCGCAGCTCAAAGTGCTCTATACGACGAGCGAAAATTTTTTGAATGAATACGTCGACAGTATGTACCGCAAGAAGGGCGCGGGACGGGAAGCGGACATCCGTTTCAGAAACCGCTACCGCAACGTAGACGTTCTGCTCATTGACGATATTCAGTTCTGGGCGGGAAAAACGGGCGTACAGGAAGCCTTTTTCCATGCGTTCAACGAATTGTACGCCATGCACAAGCAAATCGTCATCTCGTCCGACTGCCCCGCAAAGGAATTGACGGAGCTCGAAGAACGGCTCAGAACACGCTTCGAACAGGGTCTGATCGCCGACATTCAGCCGCCCGACATCGAAACGAAGATCGCCATTTTAAAACGCAAGGCTTACGAAAAGCGGACGATCGTGCCCGACGACGTTCTCTCCTATCTGGCGAAAAATTCAGACAACAACGTAAGAACGCTCGAAGGGAGACTTAACTCGGTCATCTTTGCAAGCAAGCTGCACGAAGAACCCATAACCTTATCGCTCGTCTCTCTCGCCTTGCAGGAATCCATCAACAATGCGCCCCAACAGGAGGAAGTCACTTCCGATTCTATTCAGCGCGCGGTATGCAACTATTACTCGATCACAAAAGCCGACCTGCTCGGCAAAAATAAGCGGCAGGAGCTTGTTCGGGCAAGACAGATCTGCACCTATCTTATGTGCGATATGCTCTCTCTTCCCCTCGTGACCGTGGGAAAGGAGATGGGCGGCAGAGACCACGCTACCGTTATTTATTCCCGCGAGAAGATCACCGAGCTTATGCGGGTCAACGATACGATCCGCAAGGAAGTCAACGATATTAAGTCGTCGATATTAAAACAGTAAATTTGAAAGCGCCGCGCCCTACGCGCGGCGCAATTATTAAGGGATATTATGAACACGTTCTCGGAAGGAACATACGATGCAATTGTCATCGGCGCAGGGCACGCGGGCTGCGAAGCGGCGCTCGCGCTCGCCCGCACGGGTCAGAATACCGTCATGCTCACGCTCAATCCGGATTCGATCGCCTTTATGCCCTGCAACCCCTCCGTCGGAGGCACGGCAAAGGGGCATTTGGTGCGTGAAATCGACGCGCTCGGCGGCGAAATGGGTTTGAACGCAGACAGAGCCACACTTCAAATACGAATGCTCAACCGCGGCAAGGGCGCGGCGGTGCAGTCGCTGCGGGCGCAGACGGATAAGAACCTTTACCACCGCGAAATGAAAAAGGTTTTGGAACATACCGAAAACCTAAGGATCGTTCAGGGCGAAGCGGCGGAAATTTTAACGGAAAACGACAAAGTCACGGGAGTGAAAACGACCTACGGCGGCGTATTCGCCTGCCGCGCGGTCGTGATCGCAACGGGAGTATATTTGAACGCCCGCACGGTTACGGGCGAAATCGTAAAAAACAGCGGCCCCAACGGCTTTGAACGGGCGACCGCGCTTACGCAAAATTTGAACGAACTTGGCTATCGCGTGCGCCGCTTTAAAACGGGCACGCCCGCCCGCCTCGACGGCAGAACGATCGATTACTCCGCACTCTCCGTTCAGAGCGGCGAAGAGGTCTACCCCTTCTCCTTCCTGAACGACGGCGTGCCGCAAAATCAGACGCCTTGCTATCTTACCTATACCAATCAAAAAACGCACGAGGTCATTTTGAATAACCTTGACCGCGCCCCTATGTACAACGGCGAAATTTCCTCGACTGGTCCCAGATACTGTCCTTCGATCGAAACCAAGGTCGTGCGCTTTTCGGAAAAAGACCGCCACCAGCTCTTTTTGGAACCCGAAGGGGCGGATACGACGGAAGTATATGTGCAAGGGCTTTCAACCTCTCTGCCCCACGATCTGCAAAAAGAAATGTACCGCACCGTCAAGGGGCTCGAACACGCGGAAATCGTGCGCTACGCTTACGCGATCGAGTATGACTGCATCGACACGCTCGACCTCTATCCCACTCTCGAATTCAAGAAGATCGAGGGACTTTATACGGCGGGACAGATCAACGGCACGAGCGGCTACGAGGAGGCGGCGGCGCAGGGTCTGATCGCAGGCTTGAACGCCTCACTCAAATTACGCGAAAAAGCCCCTCTCGTGCTCGGACGGAGCGAAGCGTATATAGGGGTCCTGATCGACGACCTTGTAACAAAAGGCACCGACGAGCCCTACCGCATGATGACCTCGCGCGCGGAATACCGATTGTTTTTAAGACAGGATAACGCCGATTTGCGCTTGACGCAAATCGGCTACGACGCGGGGCTCGTGAGCGAAGAACGCTATCGGAAATTCCGCGAAAGAAAAGTTCTGCGCGAAAATGCGATCGCAACGCTTTGTTCCCGCGCGGAGCAAAGCGCGGCAAACGAGCTCTGTGCGGAACAGGGTTCTGCGCCCCTGACAAGCGGCGTGACTTATGCGGATCTGATCAAAAGAGGGATCCCCCTTTCGGCGATCAGACAAAAGTTTCATGTTTTGGCAGAACTTCCGCAGGACGTTTTGGATAGCGCGGAAACGGAAATTCGCTACGAAGGATATTTAAAGAACAGCGAAAAACAGATCGAAAAGGCAAAGAAGTCCGAAGAAAAAACACTCCCCGCCGATTTGGATTATTCCAAAATCGAAGGATTGCGTTTGGAAGCACGCGAAAAGTTGCAGCGCGTGCGCCCTTTGAACCTGGGACAGGCGGAACGCATTTCGGGCGTCAACCCCGCCGATATTGCCGTTTTGACCGTATATTTAAGTCTGAAAAAATAGCAACGCTCCGCATTCATTCCCTATTCATTACCTGTCGTCTTGGAGTTTATAATACATATATATTTTCCCGTCTTTCATTGCAGGAAAGCGGTAAACGTTGAACCCGATAAACAATACCGCCCGCAGACAGATGTCTGCGGGCGGTATGTTGTCTTGCCTTTTTAAATTCCTTCAAGTTCGTCCAAAGTCAAATAAAACGCGGGAACAAAGTGCTCCATAAAGTAATCGACCGAACGCATTTTAAGCGCAAACAGTGCCTCTTTGATCGTCTTTTCCGCCTTCATGAATTCGTTGTTTCCCGAACGGATTTCTTCCAGACATTTCAAATAAGCCGAAAGTTTGTCCGCCGCCTTCATGAACTTATATTCCGCGCAATTCTTATCCGCCGCAAGATAGGGTGAAATTTCCATTTTCAGCTCTTCGGGCAAAGTCGCTGAAAGCTTGCCGACGGCAAGGTCTTCCAGCTTTTCGTACTCTCCGTGAATACTGCTGTTAAAGTACTTGATGGGAGTCGGCATATCTCCCGTCATCACCTCGCTTGCCTCGTGATAGACGGCAAAAAGCACCGCCCTCTCCGCATTCACTCTCCCGCCGAATACTGCGTTCTCGATACAGCAAAGTCCGTGCGTGAGCATGGCGACCGACTGCGAATGCTCCATGATATTTTCTTCCCGCGTGGAACGCATCAGCTGCCAGCGCTTGATAAATTTCATTCTGTCCATGTAAGCGTAAAACTTTTCCATAAATTGACCTCGGCGTCTATTATAATACAAAACTTCATAAAAATCAATTGACTTTTCGCGCTCAAACGAATATAATCTTTTTAACAACTGCATTATCCGTCGTGGGTGCTGTAAAAGGCTGAGATGATACCACTTGAATCGGACAGGGCAATACCTGAACGAAAGTACGAGATTTCAAGAGAATTCTGCCCGCGCATATTTTGCGCGGGTTTTATTTTACTTCGCAGACGGGATAACGCAAAAATTTTTTCGGAGGTTTTTTATGTTACTCTCTTCCCTGCTTGAAGCAAGCGCAAAAACAACGAACATCGTAAAATGGGTGTCCCTCGGCACGGCGTTTCTTCTCCTCGCCGTCATTGCGATCATCTGTTTCAGCGTAAAAAAACGCACTTACGACGCGAAGCACATTGCCGCCGCAGGCATTGCAATCGGTCTTTCTTTCGCGCTCTCCTATGCAAAGATTTCCCCCCTGCCCTACGGCGGATCGATCACGCTTGCAAGCTTCGTGCCCGTACTAATCTACGCCTATGTCTACGGAATCGTCGACGGGCTGCTCGCAGGTACGATCTTCGGACTTCTGAACTTTGTATCGAGTCCCTACATCTTAACACCGTTTACCTTTATTCTCGACTATCTCTTGGCGTTCGCCTCGATCGGAATCATGGGCGTAGCCAAAAAGCTTACCAAAAAACAGACCTTTAACGTGGTGATCGGAACTGTTTTAGTATTCTTTACGCGCTTTCTCTTCCACTTGATTTCGGGGATCATCTACTTTATCGACGACTCCGTATGGGTCGATCTTCCGGATTGGGCAATGGCGAACGCATTTGTATATTCACTCATCTATCAGCTCGTTTATATCCCCGCAGACTGCGCGATCGCCGCAATCGTCATGTATATTCTTGCAAAGACGAAAGTGCTCGAAAATCTTGTCAAAATCATTGCGCCGCGGACAAAATCCGCCGCGGTATCCGAGGAATCCGCAGAACTTGCCGTTGCAAACGATACGCAATCTGCCGATTCGCCGACCTTGTCCGAATCAGCCGCGGAATACAAGGAACATAACGATCCTTCCGATAACAAGGAAGAATAAATGCGTAAGCAAAAAAGCGCGGCTGTTGCCGCGCTTTTCCTTTCAATTTTTTTCGTTATCCGACTCTTCCGTTTCGGCGGCTTCCCCTTCCGGTTTGATTTCGGGTACCGATTTTTTCTTCTTCAAAAGATAAAAAGGCAGTACGGTCGCCGTCCCGAATGCCAAGCCCAAAACCATCGCAATGTTGTGACAGAGCGTCGTCCAACCCAGATTTACCACATAAGTCGTTAAAACGCCGTAAATTGCCGATGCGATTATCGTCGGCAAACCGATTTTCTTAAAACTCTTAATATCGAAGAACAGCGCGGCAAGCGAAACGCCGATCAAACCGAACACTCCTCCGGAACATCCCAAACTGATATTACCTTTTATTTCTTCCGCCTTACCCGGTGCGATCGCAGCAAACAGCGGATCGGTAATAAAGCTCTCTATAAAAGCGATCGCGAAAAATAAAATGTAAGTCAACCACCAACCGAAACGCTTTTCCGTATAGTTGCCGATAAAATACAATCCGACTAAATTGGCAATCAAATGCAATACTCCGCCGTGCAGGAATGTCATCGTAAAGTGCCTGTAAACTTCCGTTCTGCCCGTTGCGCCCAATGCCATATAATTCGATAACAACCCGCCGCAACTGCCGAAAATATAATTTACGGCGGAAGGATTCTCGCTGTTCCAATGGGTATAGCCCGTATAACCTTTCGGCAACGGCAAATAACAATCTAAAAGATAGAAAATTACAAGCAGTATCATTAAGATATTCGTCGCCGTAATCAGTTTTTTGAAATTAAATTTTTTCTTTTCCGATTTATTTATCATTATTTCCGTTATTTTGGGCGGGCTCGACGGTTTCCGTCTGTTCAACGCCCTTCTTTTTAATCAGATACGCTTTGATTTTATCATAGGCGAACGTGAACGCAATTTCGATTGCCGAGCCGACGATCAGCACAAACCACCACTTCATCGGCGTACCCGGAATAATCGGCTGATCTATATTCATTGATTCGGGAATCTGCAACACGTCATAAATGAACAGTCCGAAAATCGTATAGGCGCAAATTCCGAGCGGAAGTACATACCAACACTTAAAGGACGGTTCGAACCATTTGCCCAAAATCATTACGACGCACAGCAAGACGCCCAAGGCATGGTGATTCATTCCCGTTATCGTGGGCGGGAAGAAGAAGGACGGATCCTGATTCAGGAACGTCGGATAGAAAACGGTAGCCAATCCGCCTAAAAACGAAAAATAAAACAGAAATTGGAACGCTTTCATGTTCCGCTTGCCGAATGCAACGAACAAACCGAGCAAAAGATTAGTCATCCCGCAATAGGAATTCGGAATAAGCGCACGGATACCCAAGCCCTGGTCGCGCCAAACGGTAATTGCAATACGGTTCAGAATCAAGCTGATCGCGAGCAAGCCGCCAATACACCTGATGAAGACGTCGCGCGCCTTGTCCGTTTTAAGCGCAAACTTGAAAACTAAAATCGCCGCGGCAAAAATTACCGAAAATAAAACTATGAAAATAATATGATAGGTTGAATACAGTCCCATAATCTTTTCCCTGAACAAGTACCTCTATACGTCTCTTCCTGTCTGCCTTTTACGATTATTACGTGAGCTCATTATAACAATATTATTTAGAAAAATCAATAATAAACGATCGGCACAAAAGCTATTTTTTCCGTCTTTTAAAAACTTCGGACTTTTCAGCGGCGAAAATATTTTTAAACCTAAATCTGTTTAACAAAAAAGCCGAGAGACCCTGCATATCTTTCGGCATTTGATTTACTCAAACTTATATTCCAGAAAACCTTTTTGCAAAATATGATTTTCTGCTTTTTTAAGAAAGTGCTTTTTCCGTTTATTCGCAGGTAAATTTATCGGACAGTCTAATGCATAAACCGTTATGCGATATTTATGCGTCTTACCGTGCGGAGGTTTCGGACCGGCATATCTGTGCATACCGTATGCTACGCCTTGCGCTGCGCCCATATCCGAAACGTATTTGCCTTTGGGAATTGCCCTTTCGATTTTACTTGCCGCCGGAATATTCCAAATAATCCAATGCGTAAAGTTTTTTATCGGATGGCTTATATCTTCCAAAGTAACGGCAAGTGTTTCAGCGTTAGTTGAAAGATTGCCGATTACAATTTCGGGCGACAAATCTTCCCCTCTGCCCGTGTATTCGATAGGAAATTCATTACTGTTAATAAAATCAGGTAAACTGAATATTAACTGTTCCATAATTCAACTCCGTTTTAATTTTTACAGCCAAACCGCCCAATCACCGTAATCGAATGTTCCTTCACCGTGATGCAACTTTCCTTGTGTCTTCAATGCACGGAAAGCATCTCTCATTCTAATTGCAATTTCGGGCTGTATATCAAGCGAATGATGAGCGGGAAACAATCTTTTTGACGGTAGAGCCGCAACCACTTCGAGCGAGCGTAAATACGCTACGGGGTCGGTGGACGGATAATAAGCGAATAAAGTATCTTTGTAAATCAAGTCGCCCGTAAATATGTAGCCGCGTTCTTGTTCCCAAAAGCAAAGATGACCCGGCGAATGTCCTGCGGTATGCAGGACTCCGATTTTTCTATCGCCAATGTCAATTATCTCGCCACCGCTTAACACCTTTGTCGGCGTTCCTTGAAACATCTCATACTCACTTACGTCAAAGCCGTCGGGCAAATCGCAACGATCTATTAGCATATCGCGGACGGTTTGGATAGAAAGCGGAAACTTGCCATTCAGCCATTCCAACTCGGCTTTGTGCGCAAAGAAATCGGGGAAATATTTGTGTCCGCCTATGTGATCCCAATGAATATGGGTTGCAACGGCGATAACGGGTTTATCTGTCAGTTTGCGTACTTGCTCGTAAATGTTGCAAATGCCAAGTCCCGTATCAATCAAAAGACAACGATCGCTTCCGATTAAAAGATAACAATGCGTTTCTTCCCAATGGCGGTATTCGCTTATGATATAGGTTTGCTCGTCTATTTTGTCTATCGTAAACCAATTTTTCATTTTTTGTATTCGTTTTTGATAATATCAATAGTTTTTCCGCCAATCCCGAAGTTTTTATCGGGCAGTTCCGTAATGGTAGTTGTAAAAAACTCTTGCGGAATATTCATAATTTTCGCAGAAACTTCGGTTACGCGCTTTATAAGCAATGTTTTTTGCTCGTCGGACAATTTTCCGCATTCGATTTTGATATAGGGCATAACTTTATTCTCCTACGGTTTTAATATTTTTCAAATTTACATTGTTCGTATACTTGCTTTCCGATTATCGTAATTGCTTGTTTGGGGCAGTCGGAAAAGCAACGATAACACATTGTACACTTGCCGTTAAAATTTATTGCGCCGTCTTTAACTTCTATGTTATTCATAGGACAAACCGACGCGCATAGTCCGCAAGCGACGCATTTTGCGGTATCTGCCTTTATGCCGTCATAATACCGTTTTGTCTTTTTTCGGAAATACAGCCTCTGTCCGAACAAACCTATAAGCCTTCCTGCAAAACTCAAACCGTGTTTAGGATATTTCCCCTGCATAATCTGTTTTGCGGTATTTTCTATCTTTTCGTCGGCTTCTACGATTATCTTGCGGTTTTCTTCGGGCGGCTTTTTAAGTAATTTGACGTCGCCTATACAATCGGGCATTTTTATATGTAAGCCGCCCAATATTTTTGCGCCGTACTTTTTGAAAAGTCTTGCCGCACAACCCGCGCCGTCGCCGCTGAATAACCCCATTGTGGCGATAATAAATATTCTTTTGCCTTTCCATACAACCGCATTGTTTGTAATAAAGTCGTAAACTATTTTGGGCAGATAAGAATAATATATGGGATAAGCAAAAATTATCTCATCGTTCGACCTTATAGCGTCGGTTGCATCTTCGTTTTCGATAGAATACGACGGTGCATTTTTATCGAGCAAACGCAATATATATTCCAAGCAATGCTTTGTATTGCCCGTGCCGCTGAAATAGATTCCTACCATATAGTTTTCCTTACATTTTCGGCATAGGGGCGTTATAGAAACCGAGTTTGTGGAAATCATACCAACCTTTGATTTGTTCTTCGGTCGCTACGGATAAAGCTCGTAAAACTTCCCGTGCAAATTCAAGCGTTGCCGTTCCGTTTGCCGTAATAATGTTGTTATCCGACACGGCTTGCCTATGAATAAAACCTTGTTCGTTAGTATAAGCCGAATACTGTTTTAATTCGTTTAAATCGTTTGCCGTATGCTTTGCGTTATTCAATGCACCAACAGAGCCTAAAAATCTGCAAGCGTCGCAAATCGCGCCTAAAACTTTACCGTTCTTTATGCAATCGTCTATAAGCGGTTTAACTTGCATTGCGTTTTCGTTGCGCCAAGACATCCCGCCGATGAGAATTAAAGCGTTGTAATCCGACGGTGTGCTTTGTAAATCATAGTCGGGCAGGCACTTAACGCCGCCGATAGAAGTAACGGCTGCTTTCGTAAGCGAAACGGTCTTGTTTTCAAACTTTCCGCCGCCGAGCATATTGACCGCCGATGAAATATAGGAAAGTTCCCAATCCGCCCATTGTTCCAAAATAACATATAGAATTTTTTTCATATTTATTGATTCCGTTTATATTCGTTTTTAATAATATCGATACGTCAAACAAACTTTTCAAGATCGAACATACCGTCGCGATAAGACAAATCTCCATTCTTATGTTCGTAACCCAATTTGCGGTAGAACGGTATAGCCGATATTGCAGAATGAATTTCTATTCGGTTTGCTCTTTTAGCATATTCATCGCTTTCCAAATGTTCTATAATTTTCTTGCCGATTCCTTTATGTTGATAGGACGGATCGACAAAAATAGTGTTTATCCAACTTTCCGTCAAACTATCCCAATACGCGCCGATACAACCGCATCCGATAATTTTACCGTTTTCTTTCACAACATAAAAATGTCCGTATTCTGCTTTTTGCTTTATTTCATCATAAGAAATCGAAAAGTATTTCAATTGATGCGGATAAAACTCGGAAAATACCGAATTTTTACACGCGCGAGCTACCATATCGCAAGTTTCTTGTATTTCGTTTTCCGTTATAAGTTCTATCGTCATTCACCATAACCTCCGATACACGCTTTCGCCCAATTTATTAAAAGCACCGACATATCCTCAAACTTTACGTCTGCGCCGTTCTTTAAGTTTAGTGCCGTCGTAAGCACGGCGGACGGCGGATCGATTGCGTTATGCAATTCCGCCTTCGATTTTATGTATTTGTCCGTTTCGTAAAACCATATCGCTTGCAAAACGAATACTGCCGATTTGTAAAGCGCACGCAGAATATCGTCGCTTTTTTCGTGAACGAAATTATGCACGCAAGCGTGATAAATATTGCACGCACCGATTTTTATTGCACGCTTTATCGCTTGACGGTCTATCTTTTCGAGCAAGCAATCGAGAGTTCCTTTAATGGGCGTGGTGTCATAATAGAATTGGAAAAGGTCGCTCGCCTCCCAATTCAAAAGTTCGCCCTTACCCGATATAAAACCGCAAACAAGTTCTCTGTTCGGCAGTGTATCGAGCATGTCACGATAGACTTTCAAATCGTTTATGCGCAGTTCGTCGAGAATAACAACGACATCAATATCGCTCGTTTCCGTTGCCTCGCCTCTGCCGTAGCTACCTTGCAAACCTATAAACCATACACGGTCAGAAAAAATTTGCTCAACCCTGTTTGTAAATTCCAAAACCCAAGATTTAATATCAACCATAATCTATTTCTTTTTCGAATACTTTTCCTTTGCATACTCGTAAGCCTCTTTAATCAATGGCTTTAACTGTTCAAAGGTAGTATCGGACGGATTGAGCACACATATCCAACTCATCCAGGCGTAAACGGGGTGCGGAAGAATTTTATCTGTTTTCGTAAAGTCAAACGGCATATCTACGATACCGCCTTTGGGAGGACGGGCGGGAACGGCACCGAACAAAGCCAAAAATGTTTTTTTGCGAATACCGATATTTACACGATAAATATTTTCTCTGTTCAATTCGGAACTATTATCGTTATCTCCGTCCTTCTCTTTAACGGTCAAAACATATATACCGCGTTTAAGCGTGTTATTCGGATTATAAAAAATTCCGCTTTCGCCCCAACTGTTTACCGATACCGTATCCGGTAAACGATCGAGGCAGTATTCGAGTATATCGTCAGGCTTCATATGTTACCTTCTTTTTCAGATATTTTAATCGCACGAACTTCCTGATTGAACACAACTGCGCGCATATCGTGCAAAAAAAGCAGAGTTATGTTCTGCCTTTACGCGAAAAATACGATTTGATTTTTTCTATTTCGAAATCAGTCAAAAAATTATGCGTTTCCTATATTGAACTTTTCCGGATTTTCAAAAGTTTTTCAATAATTCAAGTCGTTTTGTTTTACACAATGATTGTTTTCATATGATTTATTGACGCTCTTATTATAACAATTTCACCCCCGAAAAGCAAGCGATAACGCCATGAAAATGTTCGGCTGCATTGCAGAAGGCGTTTGATTTAAATAAAAAAGAACGGACCGTTATGATCCGTTCTTTATTGCGAATTGACGGTTTGAATCGCAAGGAGTGCGGCGCCGTAAAGACCGGCGTCGTTGCCGAGACTCGCACGCAAAATTTTTACGGGCGCGTAATGCGTTCCGCCGAACAACATTTTATCGACTTGTTTTTCAAGAGGGACTAAAAGCGTTTCGCCCTCCGCGCAGATTCCGCCGCCGAGCAACACCGCTTCGGGACGGAAGATATTCGCAAAGTTTGCAATCCCCTCCGCAAGATAGCGGATATAATCGTTCACGACCTTGATTGCCGTTTTGTCCCCCGATCTCATTCCGTCGAATGCCGTTTTGCCGTCGACGTTTTCCGATTTACCGCCGCACAGTCTCCACAGCGCGCTTTCCGATTCGCGCGCCATAGCCCGTTGCGTCTGCCGTATGAGCGCAGTTGCCGAAGAGTACGCCTCGAAACAGCCGCGTCTGCCGCAAGTGCATTTTTCACCTTTGATTTTTATGACGGTGTGTCCGAGTTCCGCACCGGCAGAACGGTTACCCTCATACAGCCTGCCGTTTAACACGATCCCGCCGCCCACGCCCGTGCCGAGCGTAATCAGAACGATATTTTTATAATCTTTTCCTGCGCCGCGCCAGCTTTCGCCGAGCGCCGCCGCATTCGCGTCATTCGTGACGGAAACGGGAAGTCGCAATATTTTTTGAATCGATTCTCCGAGCGGTACGTTTTTCCATGCAATATTATTGCTGTAAACGATTACGCCGTTTGCACTGTCTATCGTACCCGGAGAACCGATCCCTACGGCGGTCAGTTCGACGTGCGCATTCTCTGCAAGCCGCTTTGCAAGATGCGCCATATCCCGCGCAATTTCCGTATAGCCGCGTTCCTTGCCCGTGGGAATTTTATCTTTCGCAATAAGATTCCCCTTTTCGTCTACGATTCCGCACTTGATAAATGTTCCGCCCAGATCGATTCCTGCATAATATTTCATACTGCGCCTTCGTCCGTAAGAATAATTTTTGCCTTTCCGCTTAAAGTGAATCGATTACCGCAGGGAATAAAAAAGCTGTCGCCGCTTGTAAACTCCCGTCCGTCGATTTTTCCGCTTCCCTCAACTGCGTTTACGGCAATAAAAGAGCGCTCCGCTTTTTCCGAATACTCTCCGCCGAGTAGCAATTCACGGCAGCGGAAATACTTACACTCGGTAAGAAGTCTTATTCTGCCGCCCGCGCAAGGTCTGAACGCGCCTCCGCCCGTTTCGTCGCGGAAAGCGCTAAAATCAATGACCTCTATCGCTTTTTCGATATGCAAGGGGCGTAAGTTTCCCTGCGCGTCCCTTCTGTTATAATCGTATACGCGGTAAGTAACGTTACTGCTCTGTTGCACTTCGCAGATCACGCACCCCGCGCCGATCGCGTGTACCGTGCCCGCTTTGATCAGGAAGCAATCTCCCGCCTTTACGGGAATAAAGTTCAGAAGATCTTCCACCGTGCCGTCTTTGACCTTTTCAAGAAATTCCTTCCTGTTCGTATCGCGTTTAAATCCGCAGTAGATCCCCGCGCCGTTATCCGCCCCGACGATATACCACATTTCCGTTTTACCGTTGTCGCCTTCGATTTTTAAAGCATAGTCGTCGTTCGGGTGTACCTGAACGGATAGATTTTGCTTTGCGTCGATATACTTTACAAGCACGGGGAAGGGCTTCCCCTCTCCGTCTACGGCTTCCGGATTTTCAGTCAGGTATTGCGCCAGCGTTCCGCCTGTACAGCCGCTGAATCCGTCGGGGTGAACGGAAACCTCCCAGCTCTCTGCGATTTTGTCGCCTCCGTTCTCCCTTCCGAACAGTTCTTTTAAACGATACCCGCCCCAAATATAAGATTTGAGGGCGGGAACTAATTTGATCGCGTTCATACTGCTCCGCATTTTATAAAGCGTAATATCCTGCGAGCATTGCATAGCAGTGCGCGTTCGCCGATTGAAGAAGGATCTGACGGGGATTTCCCTCGCTGTTTACGCCGCTATCCGAAAACTTATTCCAACCCTCGATCCAGGCAGGGCAGACGAGTTTATCCTCCGCACGGTGATTTTTCCAAGCGTAATCGAGTGCGCTGCGCATATGCTCCACATACTCGCCGCAATCGATTCCCGTTTCATCGATGTCGATGAATCCTTCGAGAATGAAAGAGGTAAACCAACTGTTTTCGTGATAAGAATACTGTCCCTGTACGACTTGCGTATTGGCAAAGTATTTATCCGCAGCCTCTACGACCGCCTGATTGCGTTTGTTGTATATTTTGGCAAGACCTGCGCCGTCCGACTTTTCCGAATAAATCTTATAGAGCTCTGCGCCCGCCGTCATATGCGTTCCCGTATTATAAGGAAGAATCTGCGCGTCGACCAGTTCGATCCTCGCGTCGCCCGTCATATCTTCAAAGCCTTCTTTTAAAAATATCTTATCGCGCAGGCAGCCGTTCGAAGGATTGCGCAAGGTGCCGTAACAGAATTCATAAATCGCACCCGCTTTTGTAAGATACTCTTGTGCAAGAGTTTCAAATTTCGTTTTGAGTCCTTCCCCGTTCAGCGTCTGATACAGTTTTGCAAGCATCATTGCCGTGGGCGCGGAAGAACAGGAGTTTAAAGAGGCGTGAATATTGTCGTCAAGTCCCGTTCCGTTTTTATATTCGAACTTATATCTTGCCGCCCAATTCCAATAGATCCCGTTGAGATCCGCCGCTTCTTCGTAACCCTCGCCGATGATCCAGTTCACGATGTTCACCGCTTCGTTGAGATACTTTTCCTGTCCGAGGTTCAGATAGGCAAAATAAAATTCTTTTGCGACCCAAATGTTATCGTCGAAGAAGATACCGTCCATGCCGGACGTGACATTGTCCTTTTGGCTGCTGTCTCTGCCCGAATTGTAGATCGCATACGAATTTGCGGTTCCGTCCGTTTCGCCGAACGTCGCCAAGGTATGGCAGCTGTTCTGCCAGACGACGTCGCCCGTAACTGCTTTGATTCTGTAATAGCGCAGACCGTCGAGAAGTTCTTCAAGGTAACCCGTAAAGAACGCATAATCTTCATCGCTCTCTTCCATATTGTTCAGAATTCCGTTGACCATAGATACCTGCTCGGTATAGGGCCACAGAAACGGCGTTCCTCCGTTCGGCGTCAGCTTAGAAAGATGCGTCGTCGAATCCCAATACAGATCGTGAATCTGCTTTGCGTATTCAACCGCCCTCTCCGTATTCTCCGCAGCATAGTCGACGGCGGGCAAATTGTTCTCCCATTCCGCCTTCAAAGTAACGCTCGCCGTGGGCGTATAGCTTGCGCCCGCGACCCCTATAAGCTGCGTGCCGAGATACCAGCCGCTCAAAATATAGTCCTCCTTCGCGGCGGCGGGAAGCGTAATGCTCTCGCCCTGCTTTACGGTAACGGACGCAGACGCGCCTTCGGTAAGTGCTCCGCCGTTTACGTCGAAGCTGACGGTATAATTTACGGGGGCTTCCTCCTCGGAATCGCCGCAAGCGGCGAACAACACGCATGCAAGCGCCGCCGCAACAGAAACCGCAAAGACTTTTTTAAATGCTTTCATAATTTTCACTCCTTAATGTATTGATAAAAGTATGCGAGCGTTCCGAAATTTTCGGCATTTGCCGCCATATCGAGCACGTTCACACCTTTTCCGTAATCGCCGCCGTAAGCGCCGTAATTCACGCTTCCGTCTTCGTTACGTTTCCAACCGTTCACCCAATCCGGCGCCATAAGATTTTCGTCAGATAAATCCGCATAAGCGTAATTGAGATTCGCTTCGTAGGCTTCGATATAGGGAAGAGTCGCCGCTTTGTCATGGGGATAGAGTTCCGTCCACGCCGCAAGCAGAAGCACGTTAAACCACGGATTCGTGGAATCGATCACTTTATAATCTCTTCCCGCTCTGTCTTTGAACCAATAATTGAACGCACCCTTCGCGCTCGCCTTCGCCTCGTTCAGATAACGCTCTTCCTTTGTGATCTCATAGAGTTTTACGCCCGCCGAAATCATACTGCCTGTGTTATAGGTAAACTTCCAGTTCGTAATGTTCCCTTCGTTGCTGATATTGTCCCAATAGACGTTGTCGGAAGGGTCCATAAGTTTTTCGTGCGTCCAATCGTAAACGCGTTTTGCGCGTTCGAGCCATTCTCCGTCCTGCGTCGTCTCGTAAAGACGGGCAAACAGCAGCGAAGCGGGCGCGTTGGAACAGGTATTGCGCGAGTTCTTTTTTTGCTCGCACCAATAAATTCCGCCCAGATCATCGTTCGCCCAACCGCTCCAAACGTACTTGGCAACGTTTATAGAGGTTTGAAGATAATCTTCGCCCCCTAAAATCTCGTAGGCATTGAGGAATTCTCTGCTGATCCAAATGTTATCGTCGTAATAGGTATCGCCCGACGCATAGCCGATGTTGCCCGCACGCGACGCACAATAAGCATGATAATCGTTGCGGAACGCGCGATAATACTCAAACCCATCAAGGGTTCTTTTATAATAACTTTTGATCTTCTTTTTGGCTCCGTCGCTCAGCGTTGCAACCCGCCAATTTGCGGCAACCGTTTCCGTATACGGCCACGCGAACGCCGAACTCATGGTGCCCGTCGCATCTTCCGTCTCGTTCGGATAGGCATGAAACATCAACATAGTTTCATCGCCCCACCAATATTTTTCGCGAACGGACTCATTCAGAAGCACGGAACGCTCCGCATAAAGGCGCGCAAGATCGTTGAAATCTTTGTACGGATCGCCCGATCCGCACCCCGCCATTGCACCGGCTGCGGAAATCAACAGCGCGGAAGCCGTAAAAAACGCAATCTTCCTTTTCATAAAATTTCCCCCTCCGATTTCATTACTTTGACCGCCAACGCAAACAGCGTGTTTGCCCAACAGAACCACGGGCGGGTAAACTCGGCAGGATCGTCGCAGTGGAAGCCCTCGTGCATCACGAACGTATTGGCATCGGTACTGACAAGCGTTTGGAAACAGCGCTTCCGCTCTTCTGCGTCCGACGACGTTAAAAGCTGCATGAGGATACCGATATGCCAAATATAGTTTTCGGGAGTGTGCGGACTCCCCACGCCGCACGCCGCGGCTCCGCTGTAAAAATACGGGTTGTGTTTGCTTAAAATAAATTTCCGCGTATTGAGATAAATCGGGTCGTTTTTTTCGCAGTAACCGAGATAGGGAAGGCTCAAAAGACTCGGAACGTTCGCGTCGTCCATGAAATTGCAGTGTCCCAAACCGTCCGTTTCATAGACGTAAATTTTGCCGAATTCGGGATGCTCCGCAACGGCAAATTTTTTCAAGCCCTCTTTCACGCGATCGTTGATCCTTCCGATCCGCTCCCGTTCGAAACTTATCCCGATCTGCCCGGAATGCTCTTCGAGCCAATCCATGACAACGGTCGCAAACATATTCGAGGGAATCAGATACCCGTAATTGCAGACGTCGTCGCTCGGACGGTAGCCGTTCCATATGAGCCCCGTATAAGCAACGGGAGTTCCCTTTCCTCCGTTTGGCAGGGAAGGAAACTGCGGATAGAGCGGACGGCTGTGAATATACTCAGACCTCTCGTTGTGGAACTGTTCCGTTTCAAATGTATCGAGTATGCGTGAAAGCGCAAGCCTGAATCCCTCGTCGTAAACCGTATAATCCCCCGTCGTTTCCGCATATTTTTGCGCGAGCCACAGAGGATAGCAGAGCGAATCGATTTCGAATTTCCGCTCCCATACCCAAGGACTGTCAAAATCGGTGACATCGTCTTTATGTCCGCGACCGTTGTCGTCACGGTTAAACGCATTTGCGTACGGATCGATCGTAATGTAAAAAAACTGCCGTTTCAGAAGTCCGCGGATCAGGCGCTTTACGTCCCCGTCCCCGTTGGCATAGGGAAGATACTCCATGACCTGCACCGAGGAATCGCGCAACCACATTGCGGGAATATCTCCCGTAAGCATAAACACGCTTCCGTCTTCAAGCATCTCGGACGCGGTATCGAGCGTCGAAAAAAAGCACTTCTCGAACATCTGCCGTACTTTCCCGTCCTGCAACGATTTTGCAAAGAGAGACACCTGATTCCGCATGACCTGATAACTACTCTTTTGTTTGAGTTCCGCCGCGGAAGGACTTTCGCCCTTCCGCCCGGAATTGTAACCGCATTCTAACATTTTTTATTTTTTCCTTTTCTTGAAGGCAACCCCGCCTGCAACCGTACCGACCGCAAGCATTCCGCCGACAATCGCAAGCGATACGGAGATCGAGGACTTACAGCCGCCCTTCCCTTCGTTCTTGTCTCCGCCGGGAGTAGGGTCGGGATTCACGCTACCGCCGTCTACCGTAAGCGTAATTCTGAACGTAAGTTTATCGAATGCGCTGTATACTTCCACGACGACTTCGTCGTTCTCTTTCGTCATCGCGTCGAGCACGTATTTTCCGTCCGCGCTCAGCGTACCTTTGCCGGATACCTTATTCCAGGTCACGCTGTAACCGTCGTTGTTCGTAACGTAGGACGCAAAGTCGATTTCAACCTTCTCTCCCTCGTTGCGCTTTGTCTCCTCGCTGAGGGGCTTTTGCGCAATGCTTCCGCCGAACTGCGTGAGATAATCCACCCATTCGCCGCCGTTCTTGTTCGCCTCGAAATCGTAAACGCCGTCGATCTTATCCGCCTTCCCGTCCGCAACTATTATATAGATTTGGCGGTGCGTAACGTCGGTATCGGTAATATCGAACTGCTGAACGATAACGCCCGTAGCGGTGTTGATCTTCATTTCCGTAGTCGCCCAACCGTTGCCCGAAGCGCCGCCCGAAGAATACTTCGTTGCGATCTCACCCGTCGTGATATAAGCCTTGCCGTCATAGGGATTGTAGGACATGAGCGTATTGTCGTTCCAGAAATCGCCGTTGCCGTTGCCGCCTTTCAGCGTGAGCTTGATAAGTCCCGATGCACCCGTCACCCACCACATGATGCCTTCGCCCGAAGGTTCGCCTGCGGAGAAGCCGATCGCGAACGCGTCGTCGTAAGCTTTTTTGAAAGCCGCCGCAATCGCTTCCTTTGTCGGCTTTTCAACGTCCCAAATCGACCAATACGCCCGATCGAGAATGTCTTGACTTACCATGCTTGCAGTGATTCGATCGGAGAAACTCTTCGTTTCGAAGAAGCCCTTTTCGCTGTCGTAAGTAGCGCCCGACGTAGCTACGGCGGATTCTACGATGACGGAAACAACGTCGCCGCCCTGAATTTTTTCCTGTGCGCTCACGACCAATCTTACATAGCCGTTCGCAAAGGGATAGGCGTAAACTTTCTGTTCGCCGTCGCTGTTTTCGGTCTGCGCAACGAGAATGCGTTCGCCGACGGGAGCGCCGAGTCCGCCCATTTTGGAAACTACTGCGGGACGGAGATAGAAGAATTTGCCTTCGACATATACGAGCTTATGCTTCGCGCCCTTGCTGTCGGTGTAAGTCTGCAAGAGCAGTCCGTTTTCATAAGTGACAAGATCGACGCTTGCAAGTTTTTCGTCGGAAGCGAATTCGACCTTATCCTGATAAGCCGCTTTGAACGCGGTAGAGAGCTCCGCCGCCGTAACGCCCGCGGGCAGATTTTCGGTGACTGCTTTGCTGAGCTTACCGATCTTACCCTCTTCGTCGAGCGTCTCTTCCAAGCCCGTATCTTCGTTGAAATTTTTGCCCGCTACGATCGAAAGCGCGCCGCTTTCCACCTTGCCGTAGCCTTTTTCGAAGTTCTGGTATTTCACGCCGTCCTTCGTGAACATATCGCCGACGGGAGCGCCGATTTTCTTGATATCGTCGTCGTTGCCGTCGCCCTTGACGAATTCGTCTCTCATCAGAAACGCCTGTTCCATATCCTTATTGTAAACAAGATAGGACCAATGATTTCTGCTACCGTCGTTGTAGGGATTTGCCGTACTGTCGCCGTTGCGCAAGTGCTGCAAGATAAGATCGCCTTCCTTTCTCACAACCGTGAAAGGATAACCGGGGTTATAATTATCCGCTACATATCCCTCATATGCAGTTACAAATGCCTGATACAGTTTAGCGTTCGCAATCCCCTCGAAATCCGGAGTTGCGGCGCCGAGGATCGCCTTGGGGTTTGCGGCGATCTCCGCACCTTCCCCGTTAGCGTTCTTACCTGCAACTTCGCTGACGGTGCCACCGTCGAGTTTCAGATAACCGCCCGTAAAGTTCTGATAAGTGACATTGTTAACACGGAAGGGATCGCCGACCGCCGTGCCGAGTTTTTTGGCATTGGAACCGTACCAAGCGTCGGCAAATAAAGGCGACACCAAATACGCTTTGCCGTCTTCGCCGTTATAATGGATCGCGGTTGTTCCGTTATCCCAGGAATAACCGCCGTGGATCTCTTTCAGATCCGTGAGAGGCAGTTGCTCCCAGACCTTCCAGCCCGAACGCCTGTTGTCGGCTTTGGTGATAATGCCGTCGTTCTTATTGGAATACGCAATGACCGTACCCTCGGCGTAAGCCTCTTCAAGTGTTTTGGTTTCGTCTGCATTCACCGTTTCGATCGTTTGGTTGATCTCTGCGATCTTCGCGTTGATCGCCGCAAGAATGTTTGCCTCCGATGCTCCGCCGGGGCAAACGAATCCGCCCTCGCTATCCGCATTAAAAGAGTCTGCTGCGCGGGCGGTAAAGTGAATACCCCCCCCCACGGCAATGCTTCCCGCAACACAGCACGCCAAACTCATGGCTGCGATACCGGCAACTACGCTTTTCTTTTTTGTCTTTGTCATAATTTTTCTCCTTATTTATTTTTTTGTTTATTCTTTTACTCCGCCCAGAGCAACACCCTGAACAAAATACTTCTGCATGAACACGAACAGGATCAACACGGGGATCGCCATCATGATCGACAGCGCCATGAGCGGTCCGAAATCCGTATTGCGGCTGTTCTGAAACGCCTTGAAAGCCATCGTCAACAGCTGATTATTGGGACTTTGCAACACGATATTCGGCCACATGAAGTTATTCCAACCGCTCTGGAACGTAAAGATACCGAGCGTTAAAAGTCCGGGGAGCACGAGCGGAAGATAGATCTGAAAATAAATTCTGAATTCGCCCGCTCCGTCGATCCGTGCACTCTCCGCCAGATCGTCGGGAAGAGATACGAAGAACTGCCGCATAAAGAAGATCCCGTAAACACCTACCGCGCCCGGAAGAATGACCGCCGCAAGATTATCGTAAAATCCGATTCCGCCTTGCCCCAGGAAGTTGTTTCCGCCCGCCAAAGGAAAGCGGAGCAACACGAAAAAGGTGGGAATCAGCGTAATAACGCCGGGGATCATCATCGAACTCAACAAAATGTTGAATATGATTTTATGTCCTCTGAATCTGATTTTCGAAAAGGCATAAGCCGCAAGCGAACCGAAAAACAGATTTGTAACCACGCCCGTACCCGTCGTGATCAAGCTGTTCAGGAGCATTCTGAAAAACGGAATCTCATTGAATACCCTGGTGAAGTGTGCAATCGTAAACTTACCGGGAAACAGCGTTACGGGAAGTCTGTAAATTTCGTCGTTGGGACGGATCGAAGTTATGATCGACCAATAGAACGGAAGACACATCACGAGCGCCATCATAACAAGCACAAGATAGAGAAGCGTCTTCATAAGCGTTTCGCGCAGAATACGTTTTTTTCTGTCCCAATTCGCCGGATCGCATTTGGGATTGATTTTGAATAACGCTTTCATTACTTCGCCCCCTTACTGTCTCTGTCAAAGCGGCGGATCACAAACGTAACCGCCATGATGATAACGAAAAGAATAAAGGATTGCGCCGCGGCATATCCTGCCTGCGCGCCCGCGTTTTCGCCGAAAGAGTTCTGCCAAATCAGATAGACGGGCGTAAGCGTGGCGTTTGCAGGTCCGCCCGAAGTCAGAACGTACACTTGATCGTAGAGCTGGAACGCACCGATGAGCGTCATCGTCAAAATGAAGTACATCGTGGGCATCAGCATGGGGATCGTGATCCTGAAAAACATGGTGAACGGTCCCGCGCCGTCTAGCTTTGCCGCTTCATATAGCTGTTGGGGCACGTTTTGCAACGCCGCAACAAAGATGATCATGTTTCCGCCGACGCCCTGCCATACCGTAATGAGCGTAACCGAAATGAGCGCAGTACTCGAATGTGACAGCCACGTCGCATCGGGAAGTCCGAACGCGTTAAGTATCTCATTCAAAAGTCCGTAAGCGGGATTCATGAGCCAGAGCCATACGATACTCGCCGCAACCGTACTCGTGATACTCGGCAGATAGAAGAGCAGACGGAACACCTTCGAACCGCGGATCTTGCTGTTTACGAGCGCAGCGAGAACGAGGGACAAAATCACGTTCATCGGTACCGCCATCAGCGTATAGAGCAAGATATTTCCGATCGACCGCCAAAAAAGCGTATCTCTGAATACACGTCCGAAGTTCGCAAATCCCACCGACTCCATATCCATGAAGAACATATCCGTCTTATAGAAGCTCAGCACCAGTGAAAGTATGAGCGGTATCAAAACGAATATTATGAAGCACAGCAGTGCGGGAAATACGAAGATGTATCCTACGATGTCCCGCCGTGCTTTCATGGAAAGATTTATCTTCCCTTTCATTATCCTCTCCCTTGCGCCTGACGAAGAACCTCGTTGCCTGAATTACGGATATTCCCGTAAGTTTTATATACGGTATTCCCCTCTTTCATCGCCTGAATCTGCGAGCGGACAACGCTCGATTCGAAGAGCTCGTATCCCGCTACGCTCGGACGCATTTTGTAATTCTGCAAATAGGGAAGAATGTCGCCGATCACGCCCGTATTCTCCGTGTAGAACTTGTTTGTCGTCCAAAAATCGGTACGGCAGGTGATCGACTGATTTTCGGTGAAATACAGCTCGTTCATCTCGTCGTTCATAAGCCACAGTTTAATGACTTCCCACGATTTTTCAACGTGCATTTTCCAATCTTTTGTATGCATTGCTTTATTTGCGGGCTGAGGAATCGCAAGACCGTATCCGCCGAGCATTCCCCCTACCGTTCCGTTTTTCATGCCGAGACTGTCGGTAGCGGAAGGATCGATTTTCGCGCCGGGCGCATCCTCGTCGCCCACATACGTCAGATCGCGTGCGGGATAGGGAAGCATTTTATAATTTTTCAGCGCATATTTCGAAAGCTCCTGAGGGAAGTAGATCGAGCCGTAAGTCATCGTGCAAAGACCGTTTCCGAAAGCGTCCGTTCCGCCGTGACCGGTATCGCAGAGGTTCTTTTTATACAGCTCTTTAAAGAAAGCCAGCGAATCGTACACGCGCAAAGACTGTGCGTCCTGAAAGAGCGCCGTCCCCTCCTTCATAACGGTATCGCCGTAGGTAGCGCCTTCTTTCGTATCGATAAGCTCTCCCGTACCCGTATAAACGAAGGAGAAGAACTGTCCGTCCGCACTCGTCGTGTTCAATCCCGAACGCTTAATGCTGTTTCCGTTTCTTACCGTCAGCTTTTCGCCTGCGCTCATAAGCGCCGACCAGGTATTCAGATTTTCGACGTCGATTTGTTCTCCTTCCGCTTTATCCTCGTTATAGGCGTTTACGGCGTCCATATTGATATAAATTCCCCACGGGTCGGCATCCAACGGCAAACCGTACTGGGCTCCGTTTACCGAAAGCTCGTTATACGCTTCGGATAAAAATTCCGTTTTGTCGATTCCGTCCTTTTCAATCAGATCGTCCAAAGGCAAAAGTATCTTGGTATACGAAGGCGTGGAAAATCTGTCCCAGATCACAATATCGGGCATCTTCTGCGGTCCCGTCAGGCACGCCGTATTGAGCGTGCTCGGAAGAAGCGACATCGGAAGAAAGTTCAGCTTTACGCCAAGCTCTTTCATTTCCTCAGTATCGTTGAACTTATCGAGATATCCCTGAAACTTCGCTTTAACCTCGGAATTCGCATATTGATCCGTCGCCCAAATGGTGAGTATGAGCCTGCCGTCCTTATCGTATTTACTGTAATTGTTGGGACTTCCTCCGCCGCAACCCGCCAAAGAACCGACCATTGCGGCTCCCAACGCCAATGCGGCAATCCCACTGAATATCTTTTTCATAAATTCCTCCTTCCCTATTGTTTTTTATAGTACTAAACTACCACATATTTTTTGACAAATCAAGAGTTATATAACTTTTTATATCATTTAATGTGCCTTTAATACATTTATATAACATTTTAAAATTTTTCACACTTTCTGCATTGACAAAATGTTATATTCATGATAAAATATTATAAAAAATAACTTTTGCGGATAAATTATGAAGAATTTCGAAAACTCTCGTCATTCGCTGTATATGGACGTGTACAACGAGCTGAAAAACGACATCATTATGGGAAAGTATCCCGCAGGCTCCATTCTGCCCACCGAACTCGAACTTTCGGAATCGTTTTTCGTATCCCGCATCACCGTACAAAAGGCGATGCAACTGCTCAAAAAGGAGGGATACATCTCCCGCACGCCGGGGCGCGGCACTTTTGTGGAAAATATCCCCGCAAAGCCGCAACAGCATATCGTGGGCTTGGTCCTCTGCAACATTGCGTTCAGCTTCGGATTGCAGATCCTCACCGCCGTAGAGCGCACCGCCGCCGCTCACGGATACCACATCATCTATAAAAATTCGATCGACTCTCTCGAAGAGGAAACCAAAGCCGTAAACGATCTTGTCGCGCTCGGCGCGGAAGGCATTATTATACAGCCCGTCCACAGCGAACTCTATAATGAAACGCTTGTAAAACTGCACTTCCGCAAATTTCCCATTGTTCTCGTCGACCGCTACTTTGCGGGATTTGCCATTCCGAGCGTGAGCACGAACAATTTTGAAGCCTCCCAAAAGCTGACGCAATACCTATTTGACAAGGGGCACGAAAAAATCGGCTTTATTTCAAGCCCTCAGGCGAACACCTCCTCCGTGCAGGAACGACTCGACGGATTTAATTCCATGTATATTACAGAACATAAAACTATCGAGGAATATTTCACCCTCCCGACTATGATGAGCCCTCATTCCGCAAACGATTCCGTCATCTTCCGACAGGATATCGAAGAAATCAAAAAATATCTCACAGATCATCAGGATCTGACAGCGTTGATCTCGTCCGAATTTACGGTAACGCAAATGATCACGACCGCCGTTAAAGAAATCGGCAAAAGCATTCCCGAAGATTATTCTTTGGTTATGTTCGATGCCTACGAATCCGTAAGTCTCCCTCTTATCACGCATATCTATCAGGATCAGGAGGAAATCGGTCGTATCGCGTTCGACACGCTCCTTTCGATAATTTCACAAAAAACAATAGGAAATAAAATCTACGTTCCCTTTAAAATTATCGAGGGCAATACCGTAAAGGATATCAATAAGAATTAACGTCTGCATTTTTAAAGGGAGTTTTGTCATTCGGCAAAACTCCCTTCTTACTATTCTGATTTGGCAAACTTGAGAACTGTAACAGGTGTTTGCTTGATAAAAAAAGTTTGAACGCTATAATAAAGTTCAAACTTTAACGACACTGGTGGAGCGGTCGTAACCTAAAACGAATTTAGTCTTTACCTATAATTTTGATAAATATTCACATAAATCTTGGCTCTTCACATAAGTAGCAATGTCAGATATATCGCCTAACTTTATCAATTTTGTTTCAGTTTCTGGATTTGCTATAATGAATCTAAACTCATGTTCTCCCTTGTAGCTTTCGTGTTTTCGAAAAAGTGTATGAAGATTATGTTCGCGTAATGCATAATATTCCACAGCCCCACTATAATATTTAATTTTATTTTTTGCGAAATATTTGAAAACTCTCTCTTTAAATTCTTGCGTATTGCTAATTACTATCATATGTTCACCAAACTTTGTTATATCCAAATCTTCGAATGCAATGTTGTTCTGTATATAAGTAATACTATATATTAGACAATCGTTTTCCTTATCAAATACTAATTTTTCATATTCTTCAACGCTATCATTTGTTAGGGTACCAACGAATTGAAATGTACCATTTAATACTTTTTTGCAAGGATTATGTAATTTCAATTTAAATTTTCCATCGTTATCAAGAAATTTAGTGTTTACCATATATGTTTCTTGCCCCTCGGTTTTGTCTTGCCGCGAATCATTTTCCAGTTGGGCAAATTGTACCGCGGAACGAAAAAACATCGCACCATTAAATAAAAAATCATTTGCGTATTTCTTATCGGAAAATGTTTTAATTAATAAATCTCTCTTGTTTTCTTTCATTTGCTTACTTCCCTTTTTAATTAAATGTTGCTTTGCACATGAAATATCTATGATATAAAATAAAACTGCGTGTTATGAAATAAAATTCACCGAACCAAATGCGAAGCATACTTCAGCGGTAGCTATTTCATACAATGCAGTTGTATTTCATTAGCCGAAGCGAATTTTATTGTTGTCTACGATGGCTTAGATTGTTGCTTTTAATAATTCTATACAATGTACCTTGCGAAATTGAAAACTTTTTACAAATATCAATAGTTTTTGTTCCACTTTTGTATGCCTCGATAATATCATTAATATCACATTGTTTTGTTATATCACTGTATATTTGAATACGTGTATCAAATGAATATGTTTTCTTTATTCTATAAAAAGTCGTTTTAGATATATTATATTTTTGACATATTTGCGAAATGGTCATTTGATTTATGTAATCTTCACGTATTGCTTCTATATTAAAATCTTCACGCGTTCCTATTCTTGCTCTGTTGAAAGAGATATTATTTTTACGCAAAATTCTTGTAACAGTCATAGTATTAATGTTAAGAAGTTTTGCTATTTGAGTTTGTGGCATTCCACCACACGCCAACTGAATAACTTTTTGCTCATCTATAGCGTAATAATAGAAACCAAGTTTATGTAAAGTCCTAAAAATTGTTGCCTTATTTACATTATATTGTTTTGCCAAAGTAGATGCAGAAACACCACTTTTTGCCAAATTCAAAAGTTCTTCTTCATTAGAAATAACATTTATTATTCTCCCATCACCGCCAGGAGTAGAGTTATATCCGTTATTAAAAGAATCAAATAATGCAATATAATATATTTCTTTTTCGTCCAATTCATTAAGCGGTATATTTGTTTCTAATGTTTCAACAAAAAATTTGTCTTTCCCATATTTTCTAATGGCATTATATAGTTTTCTATTCAAGTTTCGTTTTTCAGTACTGGGCTTTAAATGTGTCATAAACCGTTCATGTACGGTCATAGTTGTTTGCCCTACATAAACTTTTGAATTAGCAGTATTTTTTATTATGTAAATTGCTCCAGTCCGCATAAAGGAATTATACCATATATTAATGTGAATAGCAAATGCTTTGGCACTGTGGCGGGTGCTTGATAAAACAAGCGCGCCGCTACGCGGCGCGGACAAGCACCCGCCACCACCGAAATAAAACCGAATAAAAAGGTAGACCGATACAGCCGCCGAAAAAGCAAGAACGACAACGAAAAATCGGGGTTTGCGCGCAGGCTTTCCGCGAAACCCCGATTTTTTCTTTTGCACGTTGCCTTAAACTGTGCTTTTTCTATATGCCGTGTTTGACTAACGCAAAACTACCGCTTTTGTAACAGTCGTGAGTTTACGGCGTGCGCTTGTCTTGATATAAATGAGCGCAAAAACGGTGTTTTACTTTATACCCCGATACTACCGCAAATGTGCCACCATTGATTGTGGCGCGTGTGCTTGTCTTGATAACAAGCCAAGCCGAAAATATATTCCCCATAAACACCGCTTTACTTCCGCAAGCGTTACGCAAAATAAGCCGTTTGTACTTTAATTCCCTACATAAAGTCATTGTAAAGCAAATAATGCTTTACGACGATAGAATTGAAATACAATTCAACGCCCCGATAAAAGTAAGTCCCGATAGCGATGAAAGCCGTCGGGGCTTTTCTTTATGCTCGAAAACGGTTAAACTTGCCTATAAAGTGCCGCATAGAGCGAATATAACGAAACTTGAATTTGAAATTGAAATTTACATATAAGCCGATAACCAAACGGCTATTTATTCCACGTTCCTCTTGACGTGAGCCTCGCAGGGGCGTGTATATAGGCAAATAAGGGCGAAACGCGCAACCCGACCGATTGACATCAGTCGGGTTTTGGTTTGCCTTTGGCGCGATAGCCTAACACGCCCCTTTCTCACGTCAAGCGGCTTTCGCGGCATAAACCGCCGTTTATGCGTGATTGATAAGATTTACCGCCGAACACCCGAAAAGCGTTACAGAGGCGATATAACGGCGTTACACGGCACGGTAACAACCTAAAAAAGGCAAAAGAAAAAACCTAAAACTGTTCTCGCAAAAGGAGTTCGTTTTAGGTTTGGACTGGTGGAGCTAACGAGGTTCGAACTCGTGACCTCTTGAATGCCATTCAAGCGCGCTACCAACTGCGCCATAACCCCAACATTTAATTGTTTCTATTTTTTCGTTTTCGACGGCATTCACGAAATCGGAATTTCTTCCGATTTCGGATGCAATTTTGCGTTTTCAACGCAAGCGCACTATGAGCTGCTTATAGCCCCTTAATTACGATTATATTATACTATATCCGCGCAATCGATGTCAATCGAATAGCTATACAAACTGCAAGATATCAACGAGAACGGCAAAGCCCAAAAGAAGCATAAATCCTACCGCATGAATGATAGCTTCGACCTTTCGGCTCATCGGCTTGCCGCGGATCCACTCTATGACCGTAAACACGACTTTACTGCCGTCTAGTGCGGGAACGGGCAAAAGATTGAACACGGCAAGATTCACGCCGATAAATGCGGAAATTTCAAGGAAATACCTAAATCCAAGCGACGCCATTTCGGAAGTCGCCTTAATGGTGGAAATGGGGCCGCCCATTGCGGAAATACCGAGCCGCCCCGTCAACAGTTCGCCGATAACGCGCAGAATCGAACCAGCGATCTTAAAGGAATAAACGAAAGCTCTTCCGAGTGTTTCAAAGAATCCGAATTTGGCGGTGGCGCTTGCAAGTTCATACCCCTTCTCTGTCACTTCGCCTTCTTCGTTAGTCTTTTCTACATACTTAATGCCGAGTCCCTTCCATGCGGAATCAAGTTCGGAGCTGTTATTCACGCTTACGTCGGAGCGAAGCATGATTTCGACTTGCATTTTTTTGCGGTGCGATTTTACGATTTCTTCTTTGCCCGTTTCGGGATCCGTCGCCGTTTCGTCAATAAAAAGCCGGGAGATATACAGTTTTACTTTATCGCCTGCCTTTTTTCCGTTGACCGCACGCGCAAGATCGACCGTAAGATACAGATTTTTTCCGTTCGCTTTCAGGAAAATATCCCTATCCTGTAAGCAGTATTCGGCGGGAATATCATCGGTCGGTTCTACTTCGTACACTGCGGTCATCGTCTGCCCATAGGCAAAGAAACAGACAATGATCAAAAACAGCGCCAGAACATAATTCATGAGCGCGCCGGCAACGAGCACGATGATACGCTTCCACGGAGCTTTCCGCGTGAAAGAACCGTCGTCGGGTTTTTCTTTCCATGCCGGAGTGCCACGTTTTTTCTTTTTCTTCTTTCCCGCCTCCTCGGGCGCGGGAAGGTCGGCGAAAAAGTCCTCCTCCTTTTGTTCCTCTTTCGTCTCTTCGGCAGGCTTTATCTCTTCGGACGCAGAGGTCAGGATCACGGTATCTGCCGAAGCGGATTCGGCAATACTTTCTTTCGGCTCTTCTTTCGCGGAATCGGGAAGAGCTTCTTCTCCGTTCTTTTTCTCTTCCTTCTTTTCTTCGTCGAGTCCGTCCTCGTTCTGAAAAGCGCAATAGCCGCCGAGCGGAATCAAACGGATCGCAAAGAGCTGTCCCGACCTTTTCGACTTATGCTTAAAGAGCGCGGGACCGAACCCGATCGAAAACTCGTTGATCCCGAACCGCAGAATTTTCCCTGCGATCCAGTGCCCGAATTCGTGGATCGTGATCATGATAAGTAAGATTAAGATCGCAAGCAGGATCGAACCGATCGTTTTGAACACGCTTGCGGCAGAGAGAAGATTATTAACCATAAATCAAATTCTTTGCAATTTCCTTTGCCTTAAAATCGGCTTCTTTGAGGGTCTCGAAGCAATCGGCTTTCCGATTGGGTATTTTTTCGAGAACGCCTTGGATAGTTTCTGCAATTTGCATAAAACCGATACGCCCGCCAAGAAAAGCCGCGACTGCCGTTTCGCCTGCACCGTTGAGTACGGCGGGTGCGATTCCGCCCGCCTTGCCCGCTTCGAGCGCAAGGGAAAAACACGGGAATTTCTCTTGCGGAAAGGGATAAAAATGCAATTCGCCGAGCTTCGCGAAATCGAGCTGATCCAAGCATGGTAACCGTTCGGGATAGGTAAGCGCAAGCTGAATGGGCAGGCGCATATCGGGATAGGCAAGCTGCGCGATCGAAGCACCGTCCTGAAAACGAACGATCGAATGAACGATGCTTTCGGGATGAACGATCGCCTCTATTTGCTTGAAATCCGCATTGTAAAGCCACTTCGCTTCGATCACTTCGTAGCCCTTATTGAGAAGCGTCGCGCTGTCGATCGTAATTTTTTTGCCCATGTTCCAAGTGGGATGCGCGAGCGCGTCCTTTGCAGTAACCTCTTTAAGCTCCGTCGGGGAAAGTTTAAAAAAGGGTCCGCCGCTTGCTGTTAAGACCAACCGTTCGAAAGGAGTATCCCTTCTGAACGAAAGCGCCTGAAAGAGCGCGGAATGTTCGCTGTCTACGGGAACGATCTCTACGCCGTTCTGCTTCGCCAAATCGGTTACGATCTCCCCTCCGCATACAAGGGACTCTTTATTGGCAAGCGCAACCGTCTTACCCGCGCGAATTGCAGAAAGGGTGTATCGTAGCCCCGCAAAGCCTCCCGCCGCAATCAACGCGACGTCACAATCCGAAAACAGGGCATCGAGCTCGGGATCGCTCAACTCTCCCCTTGCGGCGCAGTGCGAAAAACGCGGGGAAAACTCCCTTTTCAACGCGTTCATTCCCTCTTCGTCGCTACCCGAAAGAAGCGCGGAAAAGGAGAAGTGCTCGGGATTCTCCCGAACGATACGAACCGTTTGTTTTCCGATATTGCCCGTACAGCCGACGAGCGCGATTTTTTTCTTCATTGTTTTTAAGAAAAACGTCCGCATATTGCAGCGGACAAATTATCCTTTTTAATATATGTTGCGTCTTACGACATAATAACCATAATGCGAATGGTAAATATCAGGCAGACGGCAAGCCCCGCATAAAGAGAGGAATCTATCCTGTCTAAAAGTCCGCCGTGTCCGGGGAGAATTTTTCCCATATCTTTGATGTCGAGTTTGCGCTTGATCGCACTCTCTACAAGATCGCCGAACTGCGCAAAGAAGGATGAGATCACTCCTACTCCCAAAAAAAGATACAAACTTTCCCATTCAAAAACGATATTTTCAAACGATTCTGCTCTGAGCGGCGTGCACAGTCCGTAATAAATGAAGAATACGAGCACCGCGCCGATTGCTCCGCCCACAAGTCCGCCTACCCCTCCGACAAGCGTTTTGTTCGGTGAAACGTTGGGTGCCATTTTTTTAGGAAGCTTTTTTCCGAAAAGCCTTCCGAAGACAAGCGCAAGCGAATCGCAGAACGGGCAAATCAAAAAGATAAACAGGATCGCCGCGTCAGAATACTTTTGGAGGTGATTACAGCCTGCAAGGATCAAAAGGAACACCAAAGGATATACATAGGCGATCAAAGTATAGCCCGTCGATTCGAGCGAGGTCTTTTGATGCGCCAGAACGAGAAGACCCAGAATGACGGCAAGCCCCGCAATAAATACGACGAGCGTAATGAGCGGCGTATAGTTCGACTGTCCCCATTTCACTTCAAAAACTTCCATGAACACAAAATCGCTCACACAGAAGGTCAGAACCGTCAGCGTTGTGAAAATCATAACAATGACCGCCTGGGCCCTTGTGATTTTATGCTTGAACGCACGGCATATTTCGAAAGTGCCTAAAACGGAAAACGCAAGCACGATAAAATCGAACAGGAAATCGTTCACGAAGATTTTCAGCATGAAAAATCCGATGAGAATCGCCATGTACAAGATGCCTACGCCGATGCGCACCCAAATATCGCTCTTCTTTTTCTGGGGTTTTACGGGCTGCGGCTCTTGAACCTGCGTATTCGGTTGTCCTTCCGTATCCTGTGTTTGAGAATTATTTTCTTCCATTACTTACCCTATTATTTTTCAACTTTTCCGAAACGGCGTTCCCGTTCCCCATAGCTTTTCAGCGCTTTATCAAATTCCTTATCCGTAAAATCGGGAAAGAGCTTATCGGTAAAATACAGCTCTGCATACGCTGACTGCCAAAGCAAAAAGTTCGAGAGCCTTATCTCCTTGCCGGTCCTGATCAAAAGGTCGGGATCGGGAACGTCCCCCGTAAAAAGCAGCGAAGAAAACGCTTCTTCCGTCATTTCCCCGCCCTCTTTCACCGCGCGGTTGACGGCGGCAATAATCTCCTGCCGTGCCCCGTACGCAATTGCAAGGATCAAATTTCCGCGTGTGCCGCCCTTCGTCTCCGTTTCACCCTTTTGAATGATTTCACGAACGTCGGGGGGCAAAAGCTGCAAGTTCCCGATCACGCGGAGCACGATACCCTTCTCTTTCAGAGTCTGCGTATTCTTGATAAAATACTCGCGGAACAACTCAAATAGACCTTCAAGTTCCTCCGGAGGGCGTTTCAAATTTTCGGTCGAGAGCGCATACAGCGTGCAAAACTCCACTCCGCAATCAAAGATATGTTCGGAGAGAGAAATCATGCGCTTCATTCCCGCACGGTGTCCCGCATTGCGGGGAAGAAGGCGCTTCTTCGCCCATCTTCCGTTTCCGTCCATAATAACGGCAACGTGCCTGGGGATCATCAAACCGTCAAAAGCTCCTTTTCTTTTGCGGCAACGGTTTTATCGACCGCTTCCACGCTTTTTGCAATGCATTCTTCGATCTCCGATTCAAGGTTCTTCGCCTCGTCCTCGGAAATTTCTTTCGCATTTTTTAGTTTTTTAACTCCCTCCATCGCCTCTCTGCGGTTGTTGCGGACGGCGATTTTAGAGTCCTCGCCCATGCGTTTGACCTGTTTGACAAGGTCCTTTCTGCGTTCCTCGGTAAGTTCGGGGAATACGAGACGGATAACGTTTCCGTCGTTCGTGGGCGTAATGCCGATGTTCGAAGCAAGAATGGCTTTTTCAATCGATTTCAAAAGAGATTTATCCCACGGGCTCACGACAAGACAGCGGGCATCCGCCGCGGAAACGTTGCCGAGCTGATTCAAGGGACTCATTCCGCCGTAGGCTTCTACCTGCAATTTATCGAGAATATGCGGATTCGCACGCCCCGCGCGGATCGAAGCCAATTCGTCCTGCAATACGCTCTGCGTTTTTTCGAGCTTGTCGTCGAGTACGAGAAAGATTTCCTCTGCCTGTTCGTTTTCTATCATGATAAAGTCCTCCAACCTATATTGATCAGTTTGTAATGATCGTTCCGAGATTTTCTCCGCACACCGCGCGGAGCACGGAATCTTTTTCGCCGAGCGCAAACGCCAGAACGGGAATATTGTTTTCCGCGCACATCGTCGCCGCGGTCGCATCCATTGCCTTTAACCCCTTGTTCACGACTTCGCCGAACGTAAGCTTTTCAAACTTCTTTGCATTCGGGTTCTTGTTGGGATCGCTGTCGTAAATGCCGTCTACGTTCTTCGCCATCAACAGCACGTCCGCATTGATCTCGCACGCGCGCTGCGCAGCCGCCGTATCGGTGGAGCAATAAGGATTACCCGTTCCGCACGCCATAATTACGATCCTGCCCTTTTCAAAGTGATGCAGCGCCTTTCTTAAAACATAGGGCTCCGCAACGGAAATCATGTTGAGCGCGGTCTGTACACGGGTAGGAATTCCCTTCTGTTCGATTGCGTCCATCATGGCGAGGGAGTTCATAACGGTTGCAAGCATTCCCATGTGATCTGCGGTTGCCCGATCCATTTTCGTGCCCTGTCTGCCCCGCCAAAAGTTACCGCCGCCGATGACGAGCGCGATCTCCACGCCCATACCGTGCACCTTGACGAGCTGATCGACGACTGCGGAAATCACGCTCTCGTTAAGTCCGAATTTCTGTTCGCCCGCAAGCGCCTCGCCCGATAATTTTAAAAGAATTCGCTTGTACTTAGGTTGCATTTGAATGCTTCTCCTTATATTTGTATCAGTATACCATATGTTTGAAAAAAAAGCAAGAATTCAAACCGATTCACACAAATTTCACACGACCATAAATTTTGGGGATCTCTTTTTCGTTCAGATTCTTCCGCATATAAAGGTGCTCCCCGCAGAATCTGCGGGGAGCACCTTTATATGGTTTTACTTTTTCATGGCTTCGACTTGCTTATTGACTTCTTCCTGCAAGTCCTCGCTCTTCTTCTCGATTCCCTGTCCCATAACGAAGAAACAGAAGCGGTTGAGTTTAAGCTTTCCGAGAAGCTGCGAAATCGTGATTTTATCGTCCTTGACGAACTTCTGATCGAGAAGGCAGTTCTCTTCATAATACTTTTTGATTTTGCCCATAACGATTTTTTCCGCGATTTGCTGGGGTTTGCCCTCGTTCATAACTTCCTGCGTTAAAATCGCCTTTTCCTTTTCGATGGTTTCGGGCGAAACCTCGGACGAGGAAAGATATGCGGGTTTGCTGAAAGCCGTATGGAGCGCGACGTTGTGCGCGATTTCCTTCGTCTCTGCGTTCTCCGCGCCGTCGAAGTCGAGCATGACGCCCATCGTGCCGCCCATGTGGATATAAGTTTCGATAAAGCCGTTGCTCTCGAACACCGTAAAGCGGCGTACGGAAATTTTTTCGCCGATGATAGCAGTAGCTTCCTGCACGAATGTATCGACCGTCTTGCCGCCCATATCGCTTGCAAGAAGCGCCTCTACGCTCGCGGGATTCACTTTAAGAATGTGTTTTGCAATGTCGTTCACAAGAGCATGGAACTTATCGCCCTTCGCAACGAAGTCGCTCTCGCAGTTGACTTCGAGAAGCACGCCTTTCTTTCCCTCGACAAGGGCGGAAACAAGCCCTTCCGCCGCAACCTTCGCAGCTCTTTTGGCAGCCTTTGCAATGCCGCGCTCGCGGAGAATATCCCCCGCCTTTTCCATATCGCCGTCGGCGTCTACAAGCGCCTTCTTGCAGTCCATCATGCCTGCGCCCGTCTTTTCGCGGAGCGCCATAACGTCTTTTGCCGTAAATGCAGCCATAATATATACCTCTCTAAAAATTCAGTTTTTCAGCGTTGCAAACGTTACTCTGCAACGGAAGCCGCGGGCGCTTCCGCCCCTTCTGCAACTTCCACTTCCGCCTCTTCGGTTTCCACGACGGGGGTCACACCCTCGGTCGCCTCGATAACCGCGTTTGCAATGACCGACGAAATGAGCTTGATCGCGCGGATCGCATCGTCGTTTCCGGGAATTACATAATCGATCAGATCGGGATCACAGTTCGTATCGGTGATCGCGACGATCGGAATACCGAGCTTGCGGGCTTCGCTTACCGCGATGTCCTCGCTATGGGGATCGACGACGAAGAGAAGTCCGGGCATACCGTGCATATTTTTGATACCGCCGAGATTCTCTTGGAGCTTCGCCATTTCCTTTTTAAGTCCTAAGACCTCTTTTTTGGGAAGAAGATCAAATTCGCCGCTCGCTTCCATTCTTTCGAGCTTTTCGAGATAGTCGATACGCGCGCGGATCGTTTTAAAGTTCGTGAGAGTACCGCCGAGCCAACGGGAGTTGATGTAGTACTGCCCGCAACGTTCTGCCTCTTCTTTAATCGCATCCTGTGCCTGCTTCTTCGTGCCCACGAAGAGAACGCTCTTGCCGGCTTTTACCGATTCGCACACGAACGTGTAAGCGTCCTCGATCAGTTTCGCGGTCATTTCAAGGTCGATGATGTGAATGTCGTGACGCGCCGCGAAGATGTACTTCTTCATTTTGGGATTCCACTTTCTCGTCTGATGTCCGAAGTGAACGCCCGCTTCGAGAAGCTGTTTCATAGAAATAACTGCCATAATTCCTCCGTTTTACCTCCCCTCTTCAGCGTTGTTCCGCCCGTCATCCGCATGAAAGATTTACGGACACGGAGGGCGGCGCCTCAAAGGGTGCGTATTTACAGCGTTCAAATTATAACATAAACCGCCTGCCCTTGGCAAGCGATTTTTTCATAAGACGAAAATAATTTTTAATTATTTATCTGACGGCCATTCTCCGTCGCTCAAAAGATTCAGCCTATGCAACGCCCGCATTTCGCTTTTATGAAATATCTCTAATTTCAACTTTTATACGCTTTGTGTAAAATATAAGTCTTGAATTTTTTAAGCGTTCTGAATCACCGTATTGATTTTTTTAAGCAGTTCTTCCTTTCCCTCGCCCGTAAGCCCCGATACCGAAATCACGTTGTCTATGCCCAATCCGTAAGCGTTTGCGACGGCGCGGACGCGCTCCTTACGTTTCATGCGCGAGAGTTTGTCGCTCTTGGTCGCGATCACCGTAAAGGGCAGAATGTAGTAATTGAGATAAGTCACCATCTGCATATCGTCGGGAGAGGGGTCGCGGCGGATATCGCCGAGCAGAAACACATGCGCGATCTCCTCTTTTTTTGCAAAAAACGCGTCGAGCGTTTTGCCCCACTTCTCCTGTTCCGTCTTGGATACCGCGGCATAGCCGTACCCCGGCAAATCGGCAAAAATAAACGAACCGAAATCGAAGTAGTTCACAAGGCGGGTGCGCCCCGGCTCGGAACTCGTTTTGGCAAGCCGCTTCTGCCCCGCAAGCAGATTGATGAGGGTGCTCTTACCCGAATTGGACTTGCCCGCGATCGCGATCATGGGCTTATCGGGCTTTATGAACTGCGCCGCCGTTGCGGCGGAAGTGATAAATTTTGCGTCCGCCACCTCAATCCTCCATGACAAGCGCAAACACTTCGTCCGCATTCTTTACGCAGGAGAACTGTAACTTTTCTCTGATATTCTCGGGAATCTCTTCCAAGTCCTTTTTATTCTCTTCGGGAATGACGATATGGCTGATCCCAACGCGATCGGCGGCAAGCGCTTTTTCTTTGAGCCCACCGATAGGCAGAACGTCGCCGCGCAGAGTTATTTCGCCCGTCATTGCAACGTCGCCGCGCGCATACCGCCCTGTCAACGCGGAAAGGATCGCACATGACATGGTAATTCCCGCGCTCGGTCCGTCTTTCGGGGTCGCGCCCGCAGGGAAATGGATATGAATATCCTTTGTTTCGAAATCGTTCCTGTCAATACCGTACTTGTCCGCATTCGCTCTTAAATAGCTCAGCGCGGTACGTGCGGACTCCTTCATGACGTCGCCAAGCTGACCCGTCAACAGTATTTCCCCTTTGCCTGCAAAGGCACATACCTCCACGTCGAGCGTGGTGCCGCCGACTGCCGTCCAGGCAAGCCCCGTCACCGCGCCCACTCTGTGGCGGAGCGCCTGTTTATTGCGGATAAACCGTTTTGCACCCAAATATTCTTCGAGCGATTTTTTCGTGACAGTGATTTTCTTTTCTGCGCCGTCTTTCGCCACGCGCACGGCGGCTTTACGGCAGACCGCGCCGATCTCGCGCTCTAAAGAACGAACGCCCGCCTCACGCGTGTAACCGTCTATAATATCCGCGATCGCCCCGTCCGCAATGGACAGAAGCTTTTTATCGAGCCCGTTCGCCTTCAACTGCTTGGGCACAAGATAACGTTTTGCGATCTCCTCTTTCTCCTGCGGCGTATAGCCCGATAGCTCGATGATCTCCATTCTATCGCGCAGAGGCGCGGGAATGGTATCGAGCGTGTTCGCCGTCGCAATGAACATGACTTCGGATAAATCGTAAGCGACTTCCAGATAGCGGTCGCGGAAGGTCGCGTTCTGCTCGGGGTCTAAAACCTCCAAGAGCGCGCTTGCGGGATCTCCGCGGAGGTCGGAAGAAATCTTGTCGATTTCATCCAAAAGGAACACGGGATTACTTGAACCCGCGTTCTTCAATTCATATAAAATACGCCCCGGCATCGAGCCGATATAAGTGCGCCGGTGTCCGCGGATCTCCGCCTCGTCTTTAAGCCCGCCCAAGCTCATACGCACGAATTTACGTTTAAAGGCGCGCGCAATGGATTTTGCGATACTCGTCTTACCCACGCCGGGAGGGCCGACAAGGCAGAGAATAGGCGATTTCAACGACCTTGTCAAAAGGTATACGGCAAGGTATTCCACGACGCGCTCTTTAACCTTTTCCATGCCGTAGTGATCCTCGTTCAAGACCCGTTCGACTTCAACTAAATCAACATCGTCCGTCGTCTTTTCCGACCAGGGCAGATCGAGCACCCAGTCGAGATAATTTCTTAAAACGGTGTATTCCGGAGAGGACGAACTCATCTTGTCCATGCGATTCAGCTCCGCAAGCGCCTTTTCCTCCACCTCTTTGGGCAAACACTTTTTGAGGATTTTTTCACGGAGAAGTCCGTTCTCCTCTTCGCTGTCGCCGAGCTCCTTATGAATCGCCTTCATTTGCTCGCGCAGGAAATATTCCTTCTGCGATTTTTCTACGCTCTTTTTCACGTCCTCGCCGATCTTGCGCTCCAACTTAGTGATTTCAAGTTCCTGCGCAAGCATGGATAAAAACAAATCCATTCGCTTGGGAAGGTACGTCTCCTCCAAAACGCTCTGTTTGAGCGTCACCTTCATGCGCAGATAATGCGCCGTAAAATTGATATAAACTTCCGCATCGCGGATCGAAGCGAGCGTCGATTCCACCTCCTTGGAAATTTTCCCGTCGAGCTCGGTGATCTCTTTTACGATCCCCTTTGCGGCGCGAAGGCTCGCTTCTTCATATTCGGAATCATCTCCGCGCACAGGGAAAATCTCTTCGATCACCGTGAAAAAGCATTCCCCTTGTCGGCGGTACTGAACGGCGCGGGCGCGGAAAAGCCCTTCCGCATACACCCGTATCCTGTCGCCTGGCAAACGGGAAATCTGCTTGATACGCGAAACCGTGCCGACCTCGTAAAAGTCTTCTTCCTGCAAGCGGTCTTTGCTCGAATCCCTCTGCATGACGAGAAAGACGTACTGATCCCCTTTCTCGGCTAAGTTCGTTGCGGCAACGCTCATCTCGCGCCCCACGTCGAACGCGACGCTCGCGCCGGGAAATATCACCTGCGCGCGCATGGGGATCACGGGCATCTCCTTGGATGCTATTTCCATTCTGCTCTCTTTTACGGAAGTCCCGATTCTCATGTTGACGCTCCTGTCCAGATAAGGTAATTTTTTATTTTATCTTCATAAGTCTTATGATCGCCGCGCGCTCGTTCTCGTCGAGCTTTCCTTTAATATAAGCGATCGTCTCTTCAAGCTGCGGGATCATAACGTATTCGAGCGCGTTCACCCGCCGTTTGTTCCGCTCGATTTCGGCGGCAAGCAGGCGCACCGTCTTTTCGACCTCGGCAAGCTCGATGAGTTTGGGAAGAAGTTCCCCTGCCTTTCCGACTGCCGCGTCCGCCTCGCTCGTCATTTCGGGATAGGCGTAAGGAAGCCCCTTTCCCGCCTTTCCCTTAACGGTGATCTTGGGAATATCCACGCCCATAATACAACCCGTTTCGCACTCGGCGGTAACGGAGGATACGGGAAGCGAAAACGCCGCCTCGGCGCGGTACACGGGAGTCACCGACCGCGCGACGGAAAAGTCGCGCAAGGTAAAGGAGAGTTCCCGTTCCACCTCCGCTCTCAGTTTCATATTCCGTTTTACGAGCCCCGTGAACTGTCGCACCATTTCGTCGGACTTATCCTTTAAAAGTTTATGTCCTCTCGCGGCGGTAGCGAGCCGCGCTTTCAGCTTTTTCAGCTCCATGCGCGTGGGGTTGACGTTGAGTCTCGTCATTCCTGATTCTCCGCGTTGAAGTACTTATCGAGATATTCCCGACGGATACGCTTTAATTCGGAAGCGGGCAAAATTCTTAATAGCTCCCAACCGACGGAGAGCGTTTCTTCGATCGTTCTGTCCTTTTCAAAGCCCTGCCCGACGTATTTCTTCTCAAACTCTTCCGCAAACTTCGCGTACAGTTTATCCGTCTCGGAAAGCGCCGCTTCACCGAGGATCGCAGAGAGTTCTTTGCACTCCTTGCCCTTTGCGTACGCCGCAAAGAGCTGGTTCATGGTATCGGCGTGATCCTCTCTCGTCTTGCCCTTACCGATTCCTTTATCTTTCAAACGGGAGAGGGAGGGAAGAACGTCGACGGGCGGAAAGATACCCTTTTTATAGAGGTCGCGCGAAAGAATGATCTGTCCCTCGGTAATGTAACCCGTCAGGTCGGGGATCGGGTGCGTCTTGTCGTCCTCGGGCATGGTCAGAATGGGAATCTGCGTAATAGATCCTTGCGAGCCGCGAATTCTGCCCGCACGCTCATAGAGCGTTGCAAGGTCGGTATAGAGATATCCGGGATACCCTCTTCTTCCCGGAACTTCGCGCCTTGCCGCCGAAACTTCTCTCAATGCTTCCGCATAGTTCGTAATATCCGTCATGATGACGAGAACGTGCATTCCGCAGGTGAACGCCAGATATTCCGCGCAAGTCAAGGCAAGACGGGGCGTTGCGATACGCTCTACGGCAGGGTCGTTCGCAAGGTTCGTAAAGAGCACCGTGCGCTCGATCGCGCCCGTGCGTTTAAAGTCTTCGACAAAATACTGCGACTCCTCGAAGGTAATACCGATCGCCGCAAACACAACGGCAAAGTTGCCGCCGCTTCTCACCTTCGCCTGCCGCGCGATCTGCGCCGCCAGTTCGGCGTGCGGAAGTCCGCTCATAGAGAATACGGGAAGTTTCTGTCCTCTTACAAGGGTATTCAGTCCGTCGATCGCAGAGATACCCGTCTGAATAAATTCGTTGGGATAATCGCGCGCGGCGGGGTTGATAGGCTCGCCGTTGATATCCATTGTCTTTTCGGGAATGACGGGCTCGCCGCCGTCGCGGGGATTCCCCATGCCGTCGAACACGCGTCCCAGCATGTCGCGGGAAACGGCAAGCTGTTGGCTGTGCCCCAAAAAGCGGGCGCGGGAATCGGAGATTTTCAAGCCCTGAGAACTCTCAAAGAGCTGCACGACCGCCTTGTCGCGGTTGACTTCCAAAACCTTTCCTCTTCTGATTTCGCCGTTCGCGCCGATAATATCGACGAGTTCGTTATAGGTGACTCCCTCCACGCCGTTTACGACCATAAGGGGTCCGACGGCTTCGGTTATCGTCTTATATTCCTTAAACATCTTCCTTCTCCCCCTCGCCGATCGCTTTGAGTTCGCGGTTCATAAGCTCGAAAATTTCGTCGAACTCCTTGATATTCTCTTCGGGAATATACTTCGCGCGTCCTATTTTTTCCTTACAGGAACAGTTCAGAATCTCTTCGAGGTCGCAATAGCTTGCAAGGGCTTCTCCCGCAAGACGATTGAATTCATAGATCAGGCGCAGCATCAAAAGCTGCTTTCTCATGGAAGTAAAGGTGTCGACCTCGTGGAAGGCGTTCTGGTGCAGATAGTCCTCCCTGATCATCTTTGCCGTCTCCATGGTAAGACGGTCTTTACGGGAGAGCGCGTCCAAGCCCACAAGACGGACGATTTCGTCGAGCGCCGCTTCTTCCTGTAAAACAGTCATCATGAACTGACGGTATTTCATGAACTCTCTTCCGACGTTCTCGTCGTACCAATTTTTCATACGGTCCGCATAGAGCGAATAGCTCACGAGCCAGTCGATCGCGGGGAAGTGCCGCTTATAGGCAAGCGAAGCGGAGAGCCCCCAGAACACTTTTACGATGCGGAGCGTCGCCTGCGAAACGGGTTCGGACAAATCTCCTCCGGGGGGCGATACCGCGCCGATCGCGGTAATGGAACCCGTCTTATTCCCAGATCCCAAAATTTTAACGATACCCGCGCGCTCGTAGAATTCGGCAAGTCTCGAAGAAAGGTATGCGGGATAGCCCTCGTCGCCGGGCATCTCTTCGAGCCGCCCGCTCATCTCTCTCAACGCCTCCGCCCAGCGGGAAGTCGAGTCCGCCATGATCGCAACGTTATAGCCCATATCGCGGAAGTATTCCGCAATCGTGATACCCGTATAAATGGACGCCTCGCGCGCAGCCACGGGCATATCGGAAGTGTTCGCAATGAGCACGGTGCGCTTCATCAAAGGTTCGCCCGTCTTAGGGTCTTTGAGTTCGGGAAACTCGTTCAGAACGTCCGTCATTTCGTTGCCGCGTTCACCGCAACCGATATATACGATAATGTCCGCATCTGCCCATTTTGCAAGCTGATGCTGCACGACGGTCTTGCCGCTTCCGAAGGGACCGGGGACCGCCGCAACGCCTCCCTTCGCAATGGGGAAAAGCGTATCGATGACGCGCTGTCCTGTGACCATGGGGAAATCAGGCGAAAGCTTTTCGCGGTAAGGTCTGCCCCGTCTTACGGGCCATTTTTTGAGCATACAGATGTTCTTTTTTCCCGAAGAAGTGGAAAGCGTTGCAACCGTCTCTTCGATTGTATAGTCGCCCTCGTTGATCGCCGTAACTTTTCCGCTCATTCCGTGCGGCACGGTAATTCTGTGCTCGACGATCTCCGTCTCGTTTACGATCCCCAAAACGTCGCCTTCCTGCACCTCGTCGCCTACGCGCACACGTGGAATGAAACGCCACTTCTTTTCGCGGTCAAGATTATTGACGGAGACTCCCCGCGAAATGCGGTCTCCGTATTTAAAATACAAGGTCGTAAGCGGACGCTGTATCCCGTCGAAGATACCTGTAATAAGACCGGGCGCAAGCTCCGCCGAAAGAGGCGCACCCGTCGATTCCACGCTGTCGCCCACTCCCAAGCCCGAGGTTTCCTCATACACCTGAATGGAAGCCTCGTCGCCTCTCAGCTCGATGACTTCGCCCACGAGCTTTTTTTCCGAAACGCGCACGACGTCGTAAAGTTTTGCGTCTGCCATGCCCTCGGCTACGATTAAAGGTCCCGATACTTTGATTGTTTTACCTGCCATATGTCAGCTCCGAATTGTTATATAAAGCAAATTTTCAGTCGTTTGAAAAGAGATCCACGCCGAGCGCTCTTTCGCTTGCCCGCCGTATCTCCTCCGTGCCAAAGCCCGTGCTTCCGTTCTTCGAGGGAATTACGAGTACAACGGGATAGGGCGTTTCGTCAAAGCGTTTTAAAAAGTCGCCGAGTTCGCGGGCAAGCTCTTCCGTTAAAAAAATCACAGAGTATTCCCGCGCAACCTTGCGCAACGTATCGCGCGCACTCTTTCCGTCTGCCGCGGAAAAAGAATCCACGCCCGCAGCCTTGAATACCATGATACTGTCGCCGTCGCCGACGATCGCGCACCTGCCCGTCATATATTGCCCCTCAAACGCTTTTTGATTTCCGCCTCGCTCAGTCCCGCTCTCAAACAGACGAACGCGATCCGTACGTTTTCGTTCTCCGCGCGGCGGCGGAAAATATAGTAAAGAAAGTTACCCTGTCCCGAAAGTTCATAGGGCTTTTCGGCAAAAAAGTCGATTTCGAAGGATTCGAGCATCTTCTCCGCTTCGGTAAAGCCGCCGCCTTCGGAAGAACACAGTTTCTTTACGAACTCTCTGTAATCGGTTTTTTCAAACGCCTTTATTATGGCGTCCTTATCCCCATATGCGGAAGCGAGCTTTTCCCTTGTAAGCTCTCCGCTCGAAACAAAAAACTTTTCCGCCTCTTCAATGTTCCCCGCGCGAAAACAGGTTAAAAGGTTCGTCATATCGGCGCGGCGCACGAGCAGCTTTCTGCATACCCCGAACTTTTTCAGCACGCGCGATAAACAGTCGAACTGCGCTTTGTCAAACAAAATGCCGACTTCCGCGCCCGAAGGGTTCTCTCCCTCTAAAAGCGTCTGTGCTTCTTTGATCGCCGCGCTCAGCTCCTTGCCAAGCTTTTCCGTATTCCCCGTCCCGATAAGCCGCACCATCTCTTCGGCGGAAAAAATTCCGTCGCCGCCGAGCATGGGCGCAGGGTCTGTTCCGAGATACCGCGCCTTTACGATTGCCTTTGCGTTGTGAAAGTCGCGCGGCGCAAGCAGATATTCCTCGACCTCGTCCGAAGGGGCGTATTCGCGGATAAACGCGTCGATCTCCCTTTCGTCGGCAAGAATCAGTTCTTCTACGCCGAGCGAAAGATCCCCGCCGAACCCGCTGTCGAGAAGAATGCGCAAAGCCTCTTCCCCGCTCGCGGAACACATTCTGACGAGTTTATCTTTGAGGAGTTTTTTCTCCCTGACGGCGATCACGCCGTTCGTATACGCGCTGTCTTTTCTCTTACTCATGTTTTAAAAATTTTTGCGGCAAGCTCCGCCTGATTCTCCTCTCTGTCCGCTTTGAGAAGCGCCGCGTACGAAACGTCGCGGTCGCACTTCTTTCCGAGAAGATAGAACCCGCCCTTGATCTTAGCCCGCTTGGACGAGAGCTTATAGCCCGCCTTTGCGACCGCCTTCTCCGCCGCCGCGGGATAGGGATAGTCCTCGGACAGAGAAACAACGTCTCCCTCCCGGGCGTATACTTTTAAAAGACTTAAAAGTAATTCCGTGCTCTCCTTTTCGGGAATGCGGAAGAGCGATTCGAGGGCGCGGTCGTAGATCGTATCGATGACGCGGCGCCGCTCTTTTAAGTTGAATTTCTTCGTCTCTAAACGAACGGTCGCCGCGCTCCCCTCTTCAAGGGCGCGGATACGTTCTGCGACTTCCTTTTTTTCTCGTTCGCGGTTTTTATCGGCGTCGGCTTCCGCCTCCGCTTCGATCGAAGCCGCCTTTTTCTTTGCGGCTTCCAGAAGCGCCTTCGCTTCCTTCTCCGCGTCGGAAAGAATTTTTTCTTTCAACGATTCAAGACTCATGTTTTTACCCCAACATGATGGAGATAAGCATGCCGAGAATCGCATAGAACTCGATCATTGCGGGATAGATGATAAGCTTTCCGCCGAGGGATTCCTGCTTGCCGACCGCATAAATACAGTTCGCCGCCGCCTTCCCCTGGAAGAAGCCCGAAACAAGACCGGAGATCGCCATAGGCATCACCTGTCCGAAAACCGCCCAGCCCTCCATCGTCGATACGATCTGTTCGGGATTCGTCGCGCTCAGTCCGCCCGAAGCGATAATGGCAACGATAAATCCATAAATACCCTGCGTTGCGGGAAGGAGCACGAGAATGAGCACCTTACCGAACTTTTTGGGGTCCTCGCCGAGGATTCCCGCCGCCGCGCTGCCCGTCTTGTAAAGACCGATCGCGGAGCCTACGCCGCAAAGGATCACGCAAATTGCGATCCCCGCCATAGCAATGGCATAACCACCTGTAAACATAACTACCTCCAATATATTCTTTCTATATATTTTTCAAATTCACTCCCGCGCACCATCGCGGGCTGTGATTTAACCGTCTTTCTTCGCAAACTGCGTTTCGTAAGCCTTCGGTACGATAAATACGTGAGCATGCTTTGATCCAAGCGGAGAAAAGAGCTCTCCCTCCCCTTCGTAAAATCGGCCGTAGAATTCCACGTATTGCAGTCTTGCGTCGTGAATATACGCGCCGAGCAAACTTAACGCAAGGTTCAGAAGGTGTCCCAACAAGAGAAGCACAACGCCGAGCACGACGAGCCCCGCGTTTCCGCTCACGATCATGCCCGTACTGCCGCCGTAGCCCGTGAGCGCGTAACCCGATACGATCTCCGCTATGACCGCGCCCGAAAGCATGAGTCCGTAAAGACGCGCATAGCTCAGTATATCCGAAGCGTAGTTGATAACGCCGTACGCCGCACCGAATCCCTTCGTGAATTTTCCGAGAATTTTTTCTTTTCTGCCCGCAGTCAGCATTGCCGTAAGGAGCATTGCGCCCGCCGCGATTCCGCCGACGTAGGCAAGAATTATCATCTTCAGTTCCTCTACGAGCCCCGCGATCGCAAGCCCCACGCCGATCGAAAAGACCGCCCACACGAGGCCGTCCAAAATGCCGTCCCAAATCTTACCGCGCCGCCAGCATTGGATCGCGCGGCACACGTACCCTGCAAAGAGTTGAACGACGCCAACTTCAAGCGCAACGATGAGAAGCGCGGGAATGGCGATTCCCAGAACGTGCCAATTCGTGTTTCCCTCCAAGAGCGGCGGCATGACGCGCATATGAAGAATTGCGATACCGAAGAGCGAATCAAAGAGAAAACCCCAAATTACCGCAAATACACCTCCGATCGCAAACACCGCGGCAAGCCGCTTTAAGCCATTGTCCTTCACGCGGTTTTTCCACCAAAGAAGTCCCCCGCCGATCAGCATAAACAACCCGTAACCGATATCCCCCATGATAAAGCCGAGGAACACGCTGTAAAAAATTCCCATGACCGTCGTAGGATCGAACTCCTTGGAATTGGGGGGCGAATACAAATTCGTGATCGCCTCGAAGTTCTTCGTCAAGCCGTTGTTCCGCATGAGCGTGGGCGGCATCTCGTCTTCTTCCGGTTCGACGAAATCAAAGTACGCGGAATCCGTTACGGCGGAAAGCGCCGCAGAAATCTCCTCTTCGCTCTCCTTCGGCGCATACGCCTCCAATAAAATCACGCGTTCCGTCGCGAGCATTTTTCCGGAAACCGACTCCGCCTTTTCAAGCTCGTAGGCAATGCGGTCGCAATACACTTTTAAAAACCGTATATTTTCACAAAGCGCAAATTCCGCCTCGTCAATTTTTTCGATTTCCCGAAGCAAATCCTTCTTCTCTTCGTTCAGGCGGGCATAAAGCTCTTTGCCCGTTCCCGCCTCTTTCAGAAAAGGACAGGGCGCAAAGTCGAGACCGCGCAAAAATTCCTCCGTCTCCTTTTCCGCCTCCTTTAAAGCGACGACGAGAACCGTGTTTCCCTCTGTTTTCACGCACGCATCCGCAAGAGTTTCAAACAACTCCTCCTTCACGTTTTCGACAGTTCCTAAGAATACCCGTAAGCGCGGCGTGTTTGAAAACGCCGAAAAGAGTATTTCAAAATCTTTATAAGGAGATAAGGAAAGGATCGTCTTTTCCAAGCTCGCAAGGCTTGCACCAAGTCTTACGCGCTCGGCGGTCAATCGCTTGATCTCTGCGATCAGCGCTTCCGCCTCCTCCCGCTTTTCGGCATTCATAAATTCCTCGTAAGTTACAAAGAATCCGTCCTTCTCGGGTTTGAACGCCTTCTTGTGTTCCTTTGCATAACGCTCCGAAGAAGCTACCAGCTCTTTCAGCGCCCCCTCTGCCTCTTCAAGGCGCGAAGATAACGCCGCCGCGTCCGATACGGGACGGGCGATATTTTCTTCCGCTTCAAGAATCTTTATTTCCGCCGCGCCCGTTTTAGAGAGCGCGTCGAGGATTTTATCCCCTTCGTAGGAGATTGCGGCAACACGTAATTTACGCATGACGGCGATTGCCATCTGTAACCCTCCTTACGATTTGCGATACCGTGCCCGAAGTATCCTTCAAAAGTGCGTCCGCAGCTTTTGTTTCCTTCGTTTCGTGCTCCGAAAGAGTGCGCTCCGCCTCTTTTTGTACTCTTGCTTCTGCCTCTCTGAGCGCGGTTTCACGATAAAACTTTAATTCCTCTTCCGTCTTTTTTGTAATTTCATTGGCGCGCGCACGCGAAGCCGCAATCAGCGTTTCGGCTTCCGCTTCCGCCACGGCTTTGATTTCCGCCGCCTGCGCTTCCGCTGCTTTTACCGATTTTAAAACTTCTTCCATGCCGCGCACCCTCCTCCTTTATGGGGAAACATTTTAAAATAAATTTTCGTTTATTTTACCATATTATCCGTTTTTTGGCAAGTAAATTCAATCAAATTAAAAGCAACGAGCACTGTACGATACAGAACCCATTTATAAATATATTTTATTTTCGTCCAATCTTTGGAGTCCATTTCGCTATTATTTATTCCCGTATCCCTTTTATCCGAATCACTTTTACGCATAATTAACGATTTTTATTTCCACTGCAAAAATTTTTCATAAAACATATAAAATCGCTTGATAAATTGATTTCGATTTGCTAAAATAATTACATATTGGGGCGTCGCCAAGCGGTAAGGCAACGGACTCTGACTCCGTCATTCGGGTGTTCGAATCACTTCGCCCCAGCCAATGAGAGGATAACGGTTTTTGAACCTCCGAAATATCGGAGTTTTAGCTGTTATCCCCTTTTTATTTGCTCGAAATATTGTTCTTCAACCTGATTCGGAGTTAGCATTTTTAATTTTCTATGCGGTCTGTATCCGTTGAAGAAAAATACGTATTCTTCAACTATTCCCTCAACATCTTCCAAAGTTTGATATTTATGATGATAAATACATTCTTTCTTTAAATTTCCAAAAAATGATTCACAAACGGCATTATCATAAGGAGTTCCCGGATTAGAATAAGACGCCTGTACTTTATTCTCTTCCAGATACTCTCTGAATAGGAATGACGTATACTGTATCCCTTGATCGGAATGAAACATGAGATTTTCCGGCCTCCCTCTTTCTATGCATGCGCGGTCAAATGTACCGAGGGTCAGTGCGGTATCTATTTTGTCCGAAAGCCCATACGCAATCACTTTACGAGAAAACAAATCGATAATCGAACATAAAAATATAAACTTTCCCTTAATCCTAATATAAGTAATATCGCTTACCCAAACCGCATTCGGCCTATCTTGTTGAAATTTACGCTCCAAAAGATTTCTGAATTTCTTTCGCTTTAATTTATGATGTATATGGAACTTTATAAACTTGGGCTTTTCAACACGAATATTTAATTCATTCATCAAGCGACTAACCCGCTTTTCACTGATATTATAACCGCATTCTGCTAATTTTTGTTTAATCGGTTTCTTTCCGAAACGACCATTACTTTTTTGAAATATCTTTTTAATCAAAGTCTTTAATTTTTCATCTTCTAACTCCGTTTTTGTTTGAAAATATTTTCTTCTTTGTCTGTTATAATAAGTACCGCGAGGAACATTTAACGCTTCGCATAAGACTCGAATAGAAAACTTTCCGGCCAACCTTTCTATTACACAAATTTTTTCATCCGTAGATGAAGAAATATTGCAACCCGAAAGTTGCAATACCTTTAACATTTGCTCTAATTTTTTTTGATGTGCTTTTTGCTTATATTCGTTCAGTCGATCTTTCGATCGCTTATAAAAATTGCACTTTAAAAATTCTTTTCTCCACTCAAATAACGTGCTTTCCACAATATCAAATTTTGACAATGTGTCCTTCACCGAATGATTATCTAAATAAAATTTAACCACTTCCCTCTTAAAGGAAGTGGTATATTTTGATGTGAACATTTTATACCTTATTTATTTCTATTCTGTTTCTCTACGAAGCCCAACATGTAAAGAAATGCTGGAGCGGGTATACGATAAATCTTTTTATCCCCGTAAGCACATTCTCCAAAATCATTCGCCCGCTTGGTTATTACAAGGTTAGGATATTTTTGTTCAGACAGCATTACGATTGCATCGGATTCGGAAATCTTTGCCTGATCACGATACTTTACTTCTATCATAATTGGCGGAAAGCGATTGGATTGTACAACAATATCAATCTCATTCGTTTTCTTCCCTCCCCTGAAATATCCGATTTGTGTGGCGACATTATAGTAGAATGCTTTGATATGCTTATACACTGCCGTTTCCGCAATGATGCCAAGTTCGTCGGGATTATTCGTTATATCGTCCAGCATCAAAACCGCATTCCTCATGGCAGCATCGGCAATATAAATTTTATCCTGAGATTTTAAAATTTGTTTTGTCCCGACATTTACAAGCGGACTGATATAAATTAAATTTGCACTTTCTAAATAGCCGATGTATTTCTCAACCGTTGCCCGGCTAACACCGTTTAATTCCTTTGATATGGATTGAATATTGATAATATTCGAAGAAGTATAGCATAAATATAAAAATATTTTTTCTATATCTCCAATATTGCGCAACCCGTAAATTGACGGCAAATCTCTTTTCAATGCTTTATCAACAATATCTTCCCGCAAGATCCGCTGTGAATATACGTCATCTGAACTCAAAGCTAATTCGGGAAATCCGCCCACTTGTAGATAACGAATAAACGGCACTTGCAACAACGAAAGTTTATTGAAAATTTCTGTTTGCTCTTGTATCGAACGTAAATACATTTGCGTAGGCTTTAAGTCCAAAGGAAGATCGGGAACTTTGATACTCAATAACTCGCAATACTCATAAAAAGACAATGTCGGCACATGAATCATCTTCCAACGTCCCAAACCGCTTTCCGAAATTTTATCCGTCAATACAGGACTCGCAGATCCTGTTGCCATAATTCTTATTTGCGGATTTCTATCATAAAGAATTTTTAACCAACTATTCCAATCGGTTGCATACTGTATTTCGTCAAAAAAACAATAAATTCCTTCCTCGGTCGTAATATTGTTTTTATAGATTTCAATTACTTTATCAATCGTACATAATTTCAACAAAGGATGATCAAACGACAGAAACAAAATATTTTTGGGAGAAATATTCCTATCGAGCAATTCACTAATTGCTTGATACATAATCGTTGTTTTTCCCGTTCGTCTTGCCCCGCAAAGAATCACCGATCTCTTTACGTCACGACGGTCCAACGCGTCCATTGCCTCGTAATACGCAAATCGCTTCATCGGCTTATTAAATTCCTGCTGAATGATACCCGATTGCCACCAAGGATTGTAAGAAAAGAGCAAGTTAAGAATATTTTCAGGATTTACAAGTTCCATAATTTTACCTCTTTTGATATTATAGCATTGGAAAACCAATAAGTCAATAGAAAATGACATTTTTTAATAAAAGATTATAAATATAATTACTATCTTTTGTTGAAAAAATGTCAAATTTAAACTTAAAATTAAAATCCATTAGAAAGTACAATGTTTTAAAATATTGTTAATGAATTTTTTACGAATGATTTTTAAATAAAATTTGCCACTTCCATAAAAGAAGTGGCATTATTTTGATTCGAACGATTAATTAGGTTCAGTCTTTCTATAATTTAACTGTTTTTGAAATTAATTTTTAACGGAGCTTTCGGGATATAATACTTGCTAAAGAAATTATCTTCAAGAGGCAAAATATCACAAATCAACTCTTCATCAAGTGCTAATCCCCATTCTGCCATTTCTGTCCACAAAGAATCCAACGTAACAACATCATTATCAAATAACATTTCAAATGCTGTTTCAAACAACTGTGGTTTTTCAACAGAAATTATATTGTCATACGGTTCCAATTTCTCTCCGGGAGCATTATCTCTAGACATGCGATAATTATATTTTTTTAACAAAGTAACATATTCATCATAATTGATTAAATCAAGTCTATATGCTCTATTAAACATCGCCTTTATTGACACATGCCATTTCCGCTTTAACCCCAAATAATAGTCATAATCTAATGGACTTTTTAAGTCCCTGATAAATTGATCCTTAGGCAATAAAAAACAAGAAGCAAACAAGTTCGCCTGTATTTCTTGTTCTGCTTTATCTGTATTGTCCAAATCGCTCATCGGTAGCCCCGAATGCAATATTATATGACCAAGTTCGTGTGCAGCAGAGAAGTTTCTTCTTGCCATGCTCTTTTTTTCATTTTCGAGCATTACACAAAATCTTTGAATACCATCATGAACATCTATCTGCGTAAATCCATCTATCTTTACCGAGTCGTGTTTCAAGACAGAAACTATAAAACCGTTTTGTTCTAAAACATCGATTACATTCCAAATTGGACCATTGCCCAACTTCCAATATTCCCTTACTTGTTGTGTCAATTGTTCCATAGAATCCAAATCAATAAAATCCGGAATATTATAGCGAGGTAAATTAATTGATGGAAACTCTAATTTTTCAGACAGATAATCGTAAATTTGAACTACCAATTTTGACTTTTCGATGTATGAGTTTTTTTCTAGAGCCGATGTTGACAAAAGTGCTCGAAAGAATGTATGACTCACGTTCATAGTCTCATGATTCTCTATTGTGAAATATTGAAGCGGAAAGCTCAAACTTTTCACTATTCGAAAAATCGTCTCGCCTTTAGGTTCAGAACTACCCGCCTCAAATTGTGACACTGCCTGCTTCGAAACTTCTATTTCCTTTGCTAATTGTGTGATTGTTTTATTTCTGATTTGCCTTGCAGTCCTAAGTTTATCACCAATGATTTTCATAACTACTTATCCTTATGAGTGATATCAAATTCTCTTTTAATTTTTATTCCAAGACGAGCTTTCTTCGATTCCGTACCAAAATTATTATAAGGAGCATTGCTACTATCAACGCCATTTAAATCATCTATATCTATCAGAATATATTTACTCCAGTTTTCATCAAAAATAGGATAATAATGCTCTGACCGTGCCGCCCCGAATACTCCTCGAAGTTGAAATCCTTTATGATCAATATCATATACCACAAATAAATGCTGTTTCGGCTTCTTTTCCATAATAGCAAATTCAATTTGCTGTTGAATTATTTGTCTTTGATCACTCTTGCTTTCTTCTTCAAATATGCAAAGCTGTTGAGGTTCATCATAAATTTTCTTATTATATAAAACCAATGCATCCGCATAATGAGTCTTATCCACCACTCCTCTATTATCAAGGCGCTTTAAATTTTGTTTGCTGATAAAATTAATAATGGATTCAGTCTCTGCATCATAAAGAAAAACCGTAGAAAATGGTCCACGCTTAAATGCGAATATCTCAAAATCACTATCCAATTTTCTTGCTTCGCCAAAAATGTAATTTAACGCCCAAAGTCCAAGCGCATTCCTTTCAATCAACCCCGATGTTTCCACATTCATTCGGTGAAGTGCCAATCCTCTTTGAATACATTCTACAAGTAATTTCTTCTTTGTCTCACTTAAACTAGATTTCATCATCAGAAATCCCCCTTTGATTTTCTTCTATTATACTAACGCAAATTAGTTTTGTCAAATTTTTTTGCATGATTTTTAGAATTTTTATTAAATTTGTCTAGTATTTATAGAACTAAAAAGGAATTTCCTGGCGTTTTCTTTCCTTAAAATAACTAACTATTATTTGAGGAAAAACCAATGTCGGTGGATAATCTTTTAATT
>CAJUET010000008.1 GCA_910585595.1 uncultured Christensenella sp.
CACCCTCTCAGGTCGGCTACTGATCGTCGCCTTGGTGAGCCGTTACCTCACCAACAAGCTAATCAGACGCGAGCTCATCCTTATCCGATAAATCTTTGATGGCAAGAAGATGCCTTCAAACCATATTATGCGGTATTATCAGTCGTTTCCAACTGTTATCCCCCAGACATGGGCAGATTGCTCACGCGTTACTCACCCGTCCGCCATGTATTGCTACATTCGACTTGCATGTGTTAAGCACGCCGCCAGCGTTCATCCTGAGCCAGAATCAAACTCTTAAGTTTAATTGTTTAAAGCCGATACGGGGCTGACCGTACCGACGGCTCTAACTTGAATAATTTCTCGTTATCTTTTTTGCTGACTTTGTTTTGAGTACTATGTTGCTCAAAAAAATTGACAGAAACTGCTTTTTGTGTTACAAAAAATCGTTTCTTTCTTATTCTATTTTTAATCTGCGTAAAACGGACAACAGCCCGTTGCCATTCGCATCGAAAGGGAATAGCTTGTCTAGTTTACTACAAGCCGCAACCCTTTGTCAAGCATTTTTCACGGCTTTTTTAAAATTTGTAGAAATTTTTTCACAAATCTTTATTCCGTGTGCTTTTCTGCGGACAGCTTGCTTATTCTATCATAGGGAAAAAATAAAGTCAACTGATTTTTACAATATTTTTTGAATTTTTTTTATATTTTTTAACTTTTTTTGTCGGCGGATTTTCATCCACAATATGTTGTGTTTTTATTAAGAATATGATACAATCAGTACGAAAGGAATTTAAAAGCTATGACGATTTTAAGAGTAACTTTTTGTATTTTAGCGTGTTTATGCGCAGCATGTGCCGTTCCGATCGGCATTTTTTTCGAATGGTGGTGCCTTGTTCCCGTTGCCGCAGCCGCTGTTTTTGCCCTTTTGATGTTTGCGGCAAAGAATAACTTCACCCGTCCGAAAAAGGACGCCCGCACCGATTTTATGAATTCGGAAGAAGAGAACGCGAAAATCAGAAGCGATAACGAAAAACGTGAAACAAAGTAATATATAATAATGTATAAAAAAGTCCCCGTGCCGTCACGCGGGGACTTTTCGTATTTTGCTTATTCCTGCCTTTCGATAATATCGAGGATTTCACTGAGCCTGTCAAGATCGTCACGGGAATAATAATCGATATAAATTCTTCCCTTTTTATCCGTTCCTATGAGCGATACCTTTGTCTTGAACACCGTTCTTAGCCGCTCGACGAGATGTTTGAGTTCGGCGTTTTGAAGCGCGTTCTTTCTCTCCTTCTCCTTCGCCAACACCTCCGGCGGATTCAAATACTGTTTGACCGCCCGCTCCGCTTCGCGCACCGACCAGCCGTTCTTAACGCATTCCGCCGCGATCGTCTGCTGCTCCCCCCTGGGAACGGGCACGAGCGTTCTTGCGTGTCCCGACGAAAGCTTACCCTCCCGCACGAGTGAGATGACCGCGTCGTCGAGCGTCAAAAGACGAAGCGTATTGGCGATTGCGGGACGCGACTTTCCGAGCCGTTCCGCCAAGACCTCCTGCGTGAGCTTATATTCTTCCATAAGCTTTTTCATACCGTAAGCGGCCTCGATCGGGTTCAGATCCTCGCGCTGCAAGTTCTCAATAAGCGAAATTTCCTGGATCTCTTTCTCTGAATAATTCTTCACGATCACAGGCACTTTTTCAAGCCCCGCCATGATCGCCGCACGGTAACGGCGTTCGCCCGCTATGATCATATATTTACCGCCTCTCCGGTTGACCACGATCGGGTTGATGATGCCGTGTTCTTTGACGGAATTCATGAGATCGAACATTGCGCTCTCGTCAAATTCCTTTCTGGGCTGATCGGGGTTGGGGAATACGTCGCCCGTCGACACCTCTTCGACGCCGCCCTTCCCGTTTCCCTCGGCGGTTTCCGTCTGTGCGTTTTCGTAAGCCTCTTCCGTATCGCTGAACAATGCGGAGAGCCCTCTTCCAAGTCCCTTTGGCATTTGTTATTCCCCCTCGCTTTTTTTTAAAAATTCTTCGGTAAGCGCCGCGTACGCACGCGCGCCCATACATTTCGGATCATGCAACAGAATCGGCTTGCCGTGGCTCGGCGCTTCCGAAAGACGGATATTACGCGGGATCACGATTTCATAAAGCTTCTTCGTAAAATACTTCTTGATTTCCGCCGCAATCTGTTTACTGATAAGCGATCTGCCGTCGTACATGGTCAGCGCGACGCCCTCGATCTTCAAATCCTTGTTAAGATGTTGACGAACGAGAGAGATTGTATTCATGAGCTGCGAAAGCCCCTCCAAAGCGTAGTATTCGCTTTGAATGGGGATCACCACGCTGTCCGCGGCAGCCAATGCATTGATCGTCAAAAGCCCCAAAGACGGCGGACAGTCGATCATCAGATAATCGTAGTTCTTTTTGATTTTATCAAGAGCCGTTTTCAGCACCTTTTCGCGCGACTTTTTATAGACGAGTTCTACTTCCGCACCCGCCAGATCGATGTTTGCGGGCAGAATATCAAGCCCTTTGACTTCGGTGGGAAGAACATTGTCCTTGACCTCCTCGTCGTCGATTACGACGTTATAGCTCGACTTCTTTAACGCACTCTTTGAAAAGCCGAGCCCCGTCGTTGCATTTCCCTGAGGGTCAAGATCGATCAGGAGAACTCTCTTTCCTACACTCGCAATATATGCCGACATATTGACGCAGGTCGTTGTTTTTCCCACGCCGCCCTTCTGGTTGGAAAAGGAGATGATTTTTCCCATATTCTCGCCCCTTATTCTTCGTGTTTATCGCTGCCGCTTTCGTCCGCGCCCTCTTCCTTGGCATCAGGTCCGCTTTTGTTCTCTTTTTCCTCGGGCGATCCCTTTGTCGCCTTCTCGGGATCCTCGCCTTCGGACTCTTTGCGTAAGTTCTCGACCGCCTCTCCCGCAGGCGTGTTTTCAAACTTTTTTCCGAACGGACGGTCGGGCATTCCGCTGTCGTGCTTTTCCATATATTCAAGCACTTCTTTATAGCTCTTGCCGTTCATGAGCATATCCACCTCGTCCGTGTAGATCGTTTCACGTTCTACAAGCACGCGCGCCATATTGTCGAGAATTTCGCGGTTTTCCGAAAGAAGCTTACGCGCTCTCTCATACTGCGTCATGATGATCTTCTTGACTTCCGCGTCAATGAGCCCTGCGGTTTCCTCCGAATAAATATTGCGCTCCTCGTAATCTCTGCCGAGGAATACGGGTCCGCTGCTACCGTAGGCGATGGGACCGAGCTTATCACTCATACCCCATTCGGTGACCATTCTTCTCGCCTCTTTCGTGGCGACCTGAATATCGTTCGAGGCTCCCGCCGAAACGTCGTGTACGACAAGCTCTTCCGCAACGCGTCCGCCGAGCGTCATACAGATGTCATCGTTAAGTTTGTTAACAGTATCCCTTCTGTCATCCGTTTCCGGACGGGTGAGCGTATAGCCTGCCGCCATGCCGCGGGGAATAATGGAGACCTCTTGAACGTCCTCACAGTTCTTGCAGAGCTTTGCAAGAATCGCGTGCCCCGATTCGTGATAGGCGGTGTTCTTTTTGTCAAGTTCGCTTACAACGCGACTCTTCTTCTGCGGCCCCATGATAACTTTGTTAATTCCTTCATAAAGGTCGAGATTATTGATCATGGTCCTGCCCGCACGTGCCGCCAGAATGGCAGCCTCATTCAAGAGGTTAGCAAGGTCGGCTCCGGAAAAGCCGCTCGTTATGCGGGCAATTATTTTGAAATTGACCTCGGGTGCCATAGGCTTATTGCGCGCGTGTACTTTTAAAATCTGCTCCCTTCCCTTGACGTCGGGAAGATTTACGTAGACTTGCCTATCAAAGCGCCCCGGACGAAGCAATGCGCTATCCAAAATATCGGCGCGGTTTGTTGCCGCCATTACGATAACGCCTTCATTTGTTTCGAACCCGTCCATCTGCACGAGAATTTGGTTAAGGGTTTGTTCACGCTCGTCGTGCCCTCCCCCCAAACCGGCTCCGCGTTGACGCCCGACCGCATCGATCTCATCAATGAAGATAATACAGGGCTGCTGCCGCTTTGCCATTTCAAACAGATCGCGCACGCGGGAAGCCCCTACACCGACGTACATTTCAACAAAGTCCGAACCGCTGACCGAGAAGAAGGGCACACCCGCTTCCCCCGCCACCGCTTTGGCAAATAATGTTTTACCTGTTCCCGGAGGGCCTACGAGAAGCACACCTTTGGGGATCTTCGCCCCGAGGTTGGAAAACTTCTTCGGATTCTTTAAGAACTCGACGACCTCTGCAAGTTCTTCTTTTTCCTCCTCCGCTCCTGCGACATCGGAAAACCGCACCTTTAAGTTGGTCGTTACCTTTGCCTTGGTCCTCCCGAAACTCATCGCTTTGGAGCCGCCACCGCTTGTGGCGCGAAGCACCATAAAGAATGCGATAACGCCGATCGCAAGCACTCCTATATAGACGACGTTCGTCCAGCTCGAACCGGAGTTGGGGTTTGCTTTGTTGTAGGAATCAATCTTTCCCTCATTCTTCCACTTTGCCAAATCACCCGTTGCGGAATCTACGCTGTCGTAATAATTTGATACGATTGCCCAACGGTAGTCGTTTTTATCTCTAAAATAGCCTTTAAGCGTGTATCCGTCCACCTCTATCTCTTTAAAGTCCCCACTCTCCACCATTTCGAGAAACTCGGAAGTATCGACGTGCTTACTGTTTTTGATTTGGGAAGTGATGATAAAGTATGCCGCAATTCCCAAAACCGCCGCCAGCAAAACGCTGATAATTATTTTTAGTGTTCTGCTCAAATTGCTTCTCCTTTTGAAATTATTATATTTCGCATTACAGTATGCGTAAATTTCGTGCTCTATTGTATCATAGTACTATGATTTTTGCAAGTAAAAATTCCCAAATTTTCTGAATTTTTCACAATTATCACTTTCCTTGCAAAAATGCTCTGAGTTGTTTAAAAACGGTATGCGTTAAGGTTATTTCTTTGTTTTTTGTGCCATTTCAGCCGAAAATGTTTCATGTGAAACACTTTCTGAAGTTTTTTTGCTAAAAATGGTGTTTCACGTGAAACAATAACCGCAAAATATATTTATTCGCGTATAAAATAAAAAATGCCCTTGTGCTTTCACAAGACGGCATTTGGATTTATAAGTGAAAATTCAGATGTGTGGCATCGATAAACCACTGAGATTCGAATATTTTTCCGACCACGCTGCTCGAAGCAATAAAGTCATGAAAGGATTCATTCGGGATCCACTTGAATACGGCAAACAAAACGAACAGAAAAACAAAGGCTTTAAATGCACCGAGAACTCCGCCGAGAATCATATTAACAAATCTGAGTGGCGCAACGCTGTCCATGATTGCGCTGCCGAAACTACCCAAGAGCCAACAACCGAGTTTGACGGCGACCAAAAGCAAAATAAAGCTAAGTGCCACCATGATCCATTGCCCGAGCGGTTCGCCCACGGCATTGTTCAACGAGGTGGTCGCGCCGAAATTCCGCTCTAACGAAGCCTGTACCGCTACGCAGAAGGTGATTGCGACCGCTACGGAAAGGATCGTCCCTGCGATTTTGCAAACTCCCTTTACAAAACCCCGTCTGACGCCGAGCAGTATTCCCAAAATAATGATCGCGAAGAAAAGAATGTCTAAAACCCATCCTCCCTTCGCTAAAAGTGCATTCATATTTCCTCCAAAGGCAGATTTTTATTATAACATATCCCGACGGATTTGTCAAAGGTTGTATAAAACGAAATGAAATAGACAAGAATTTATTCGGTTCAGGAGTGATTATGGAGTATTCTTTTCATTTTTATAACGGTATGGTAGAAACCGGCATTTTAACAGCGCTAAATGCGTTGGCGCAGAACTTTAAGTCTGCGCCCGTCGTTTTATGTATCGGTAGCGACCTTGCGATCGGCGACAGCCTCGGTCCGATCGTAGGAACGATGTTAAAACGGAAGGGGTTCTGCGGCTCTCTCTACGGCACGCTCAAAAATCCCGTCACGGCAAAAGAAGTTAAGTATATTAACGATTTTTTGAGAAAGACGCACCCGAACGCCCCTGTAATTGCAATCGACGCGGCGGTCGGCGACGATTCCGATATCGGGCTAATAAAAGTTGCGGGCGGGGCGTTAAAGCCCGGTTCGGGCGCAAATAAGCGGCTCGGAAAAGTAGGGGACGTCTCTATATTGGGAATCGTAGCGGGCAAGAGTACTTTTTCCTATTCCGTCCTCAATCTGACCCGTTTAAATCTTGTTTACGCCATGGCAGAGGCAATTTCGGATGCTATTTTGTCGTTTTCCTTTGAGGAAACCTGGCAAATCAAAAAAGACGCTTAAAGTCCTTTCAAAAGATTGAGCAGACAAGTTTTTATGATTTAGTTGACAAAATTTACCAAAGCGGGTACAATGATAGAAAATCAGACAAGGAGATACCGAATCATGGTAAAAACCGTAAAAGGAAAAACAAAGACTACCGTTTATGACACTGCGACCGCATCTATCGTAAAAAAAGTTACGAGCGGCGTATGGGGAGATCCCGCAGGATACGAAACGACGCTTTACGTCACCGAGGCAGGGGAATACTTCCTCTATACTTACGGCGGAAGCGAATCGCCTTATTCGAAGGAAGCGATCACCGCTTACACGAAGGCGAAGGCAGAAGCCTGGTTACAGAACAACTAATAAGGTACAAAAAGAGCCGTGCGCAATGCGTACGGCTCTTTTTGTTTGCCCGAAATGCCGGATCCATGCATTTTAACGTGTTTTTATGCTCAAAAATGCCCGTTTTGAGCTCTTCTCACGGAGCGGTGGCGAATTTCGGCATGAATTTTGGGAGATGCTCCGTCAGAATCGCTCATATCTCATAAAAAACCGCGCTTTCAGGGCGGTTTTCACAATTATTTGCCGTTCCGAAAAACGCACATAAAAAAAGCCCCGCATGGGGGCTTTTTAATTTTCAATCATTCTTCCTCGTTATTTTCTTCGTCGCGGGAATTGCCGAGGTAGCTTCCAAAGAAACGGGAATAGGAGGAGCCGCTTCGGTTCAGACTCGTGCCCGACGACTGCGGCGTTCCTTCCTGCGGAAGGGAACGCTTCGGATAGGGCTTAGAACCGTTCTTATCCCTGTTGCCGTATTTATTGCCGCCGCGGTTGTTGTTGCGGTCGTTTCTGCCGCCCTGGCGGTTCTTGTCGTAGCGTACGTTCTTCGGCGTGATCACGACAAAGCGCGCGGGCTCGTTGCCTTCACTGTGCGTCGTCACGTCAGGGTTGTCCATAAGCGCTGCATGAATGATCCTGCGTTCGTAGGGATTCATCGGCTCCAAGCGCACTTTTCTGCCCTGTCTTGTCGCTTTCGCAGCGTACTTCTCCGCAACGCGCTGTAAAGTCTCCTCGCGGCGCTCGCGGTAATTTTCAAAGTCCACGACAACGCGCACATAGGACTTTCTTCCGATATTCGCAACAGCGCCGGCAAGCGTCTGCAACGCGTCGATCACTTCGCCTCTGCGCCCGATAATGCCTTTTGCGGAATCGGAACGCAAGTTGATAACGATTTTTTCTTCCTCGCTTTCAAGCACGGGCTCGACCTCTTCGCCGAGTTTTTCAAAAAGTCCTTCCAAAAATTTCACGGCACGCGCGCCGTCCGATTCTCCGGATAATGAAGAGGGGGTTTCCTCTTGCTCGTCCTGTGCCTTCGGCTTATCAATTATGGTGAGTTTGACTGCTGCCGCGACGGATTTTCCGATACGACGGATCTTTCCCTCTTCCAAAACCTCGACTTCCACAGCCTCACGGGGAAGTCCGAGCGCTTTTAACCCTGTCTCAATTGCTTCGTCAACGGTCTTGCCGATGAAATTAAGTGATTTTTCCATATATTTACTCCGAATGTTATTATTTGCGTTTAAATCTGTTGGCGCGTTCATTCCTTTTGGCTTCTTTCTGCGCCTCTTTTTCTTTGGCGCGCTTTTCCTTTTCGGTCATCTGCCAAGCGTATTTGCGCGTAACGCGTTCCGTCGCCTTCTTCGCCGACTTCTTTTTAAAGACCGCACCGATAATGAGATTCGCAAGAAGGGTGGTCAATAGGGAAATAACGCTCGACATCGTCATGTAAATAGAGAACGCCGCACTGTACATAAATGCAAAGATCGCATAGATGACGGGCATGATAAAGAGCATGATTTTCTGCGTTCTCGCGCCCTGTCCGTCGACCGTTTGGTATTTGTTGCTTGTTTTGCTCGACCGCATGGAAATAAACTGCGAAAGCACCATAAAGCCGATCGAAAGAATGATCAGAATAAAGTAACCGTTGGGCTGAGACCGTTCGGTGTCGAGCTGCGAAACCAAATTGTCGTAATCGGTCTTGGTAAAGACCTGCGTCAACGACTTCTTTGTTCCGTCCTGCAAGGTGATTTTTTTGTTGAGTTCGCTCTTGAACTTATTATAGGACTGAATGGGGTGGCTGTAAGATACGTCGGGATACCAAACGTTTTTCACCCAAAGGAAACTAGAATCGTGACCGCCTCTGTACCACTCTGCCGCCGCCGTTGCGCCGATGCGGACGACGTAGCGGTTGATCGCAACGTTGTCCGTCTCTTCTGCGGCGATTGTCGTATCCGCCGCGACCTCTTCCCGAATGGCATTATAAACTTTTGATACCGTAAGGGGTTCCTCGCCTTCTTTCGCTTCTTTCTGCAAAAAAAGCGTTTCCCCGTATTCTTCAAGATAAGTATCGAACTTGTTCTTTCCTTCCGTTTTTTCCGTATCGACAAAAAAGGAAAACTTGATTTTATCGTCTTCGAACCAGCTTTTGCAAACGATGAACTGTTCCGCCTTCGAAGATCTTACTTCCAGATATTTATTCCCATACTCGCCCGTTTCCTCGTTCTTCTCGCGCGGGAGCATTTTATAAGTTAAATGGGAAAGTTTTTCATTGATCAGACTTCCCTCTATGACCCTGCCTTCCTCCCATACCGCTTTTCCCTCGGAAAGGTTCTCATCGGCTGCATTTTCTACGAAGAGCAGATAATTTCTGCCTTGTCCGTCGAAATCGATACTGTCGGGAGCATATTTAAGGACCGACTCGGTATAAACCTGCGACATTTTCTCGTACATGGAAAGATTCGCAAACTGCGAATACGTTCTGAACCCTTGGAAGGCAACGATCAGAATAACAAGAGAAAAGATCGTAGGCAAACACGCCCCGAGCATACTGTACCCGTTTTTCTTGTACAGTTGCATCATTTTTTGATTATACGTCGCCTTGTCGTTGGCGTACTGCTTTTGCAGCTTTTCAAGTTCGGGCTGCATCTCCTGCATGACGAGATTTTGTTTGCGCATATTCACGCGCTGATAAATATCGAAGGGGAGCGTAATACATTTGAGCACGATTGTAAAGACGATGATCCCGAGACCGATGATCCCGCATCCTTCGATGATCGCCTGCGCAAATTTACCGAGCCAATCGAGCCCGATTTTGTATCCGTATTCGAGTACGTTAATTGTGACCGAACCGAGTAATGACTGTAACATCTTCGTTTCAACGCCCTTTAAGGTTATTTATAAAAGCCACTTTTTTTTAAATGGATTCTCGGGAGCAGGGTCAAAACCGCCCTTCGAGAGCGGATTGCACCTTATGATCCGCCAAATTCCCAATAAAATGCCGGGGACCGTCCCCAGATTATTGATGCACCGTTTCGTGTATTCCGAGCAAGTCGGATCATACAGGCAGGTATGGCGGGAAAGGTGTTTTTGGTAAAAGACGATCATGCGGATGCAGATCGCCTTGAATACAGGCGGAAAAAGCTTTCTTTTCAGAAAAACGGCGTTTCTTATAAAGAGCGAACGCGCGTCAATCCATAAAGAGATTCTCTTTTTCGATGATCTTTTTGAGATCGCGTTTAAAGAAAGCGTATTTGTATTCCTTTGCAACTTTCGGGATAAGGAGCGCTCTGCACGGTTTGATCTGCGACCCGTACTCCGCGAACGCTTCCCGAAGCAAACGCTTGATTCTGTTCCTTTCAACGCTTTTTCCATACTTCTTTCCCACGCAAACAGCGTAATGCGTTTCCTTTGCAGGAAAATACACGAGCGTTATCGTATGAGAAAACGCTCGCTTTCCGCATTTGAACACTTTTTCGATTTCTTTGTTTTTTTTTAGACGGAAACAGCGTTTTGCCACTTTCGTTATGCGGAAACGTGTTTTCTGCCCTTATTTCTGCGGCGTTTAATGACGTTTCTTCCGCCCGTTGTCTTCATGCGTTTACGGAAACCGTGAACTTTGCTTCTCTGTCTCTTTTTGGGCTGATAGGTTCTTTTCATATAGCTACTCCTTGTATTTCGTTATGAATGTATAAACGAATCTTATTCCGTATAATTATAGAGAAATTTTACAATTCCGTCAAGCGATTACGACGCGTTCTTAACGGGCAATATGAGATACAAACTGTCTTTCTTTTCCTGATTTTGCAGAATAAAGGGGGAAATTGCCCCGCTGAACGAAATCGTTACGCGGTTTTCCCTCAAAGCGCGGAGCGCGTCGAGTAAATATTTTGCGTTCATGGAAATTGTAAGATCTACGCCGTCCGTCTCCGCGTTCAGTGTTTCGGCAACCGTTCCCGATTCGGAAACGGAGGAGATCTTCACTCTTTCGGAAGAAATATCCAGAGTCACGAGATTATTTTTATCCCCGCGGATAATGATCGCCGCACGTTCCGCACTCGCCATAAGTTCCGCTTTGTCGAGCGTGACGTAGGTGGAAAATTTCGTAGGCACGACGTTTTCGCGTTTGATAAACTCTCCTCTGTAAAGACGGGAAACGATCGTCGTTCCCTCCGATTTCACAAGGAGCTGACCGCCCTCTTCGTAGAGCGTCACTTCTTCGTCCTCTTCTCCCGTAAGCATTTTTGAAATTTCATTGAGCGTTCTTGCGGGACAGATCATATTCTTTTCTCCGCTCTTGGATAAAATCGAAGTTTCTGAAAAGGCAAGGCGGTATCCGTCGAGAGAAGTCATCTTTAATGTATCGTTGAGTTCCATCAGACAGCCCTTCAAAACGGGACGGGAATCATCCTGCGCGCAACAGAAAACCGTCTCCGCAACGATTTGTTTGAACGCGCTCTGCTTCATGACGAAACTGTTTTCGCCGGCATTGAGATTGATCGCGGGAAATTCTTCCGCCGAAACCGCCTGCATATAAGATTTGGAATCGCGGTAAGCGATCGCAACTCCCTTTTCCCCCGTGGAAACGTCGATCTCTTCTCCGGAAAGTTTGCTGATAAAATCGGAAAAGAGTTTTCCGGGAACGCATACCGATCCCTCTTCCATAACTTCCGCATTGAGCTTTTTTTCGATCGAAAGTTCCCCGTCCGTTGCAAGAAGAGAAATTCCGTCGCCCGTAGCCGTAATTTTAATACACTCCATAACCGGTGCAGTCGTTCTTACGGCGCAAGCTTTGCTCACTTTAAGAACTGCTTCCGCAAGCGTCAATCCGTTGCAATTAAATCTCATTACCGTTCTCCTTAAATGATTTTCTTTTGATCATCCGCCCCTTTTTTTGGAAGAGGTTATTTATATAAAAAAATTTTATTTAGTAGTATTATTAGTAATAGTGACTGTGGAAAGGTGGACAAGTCCCGCTTTCAGTCTATATTATAGCGAAAACGGCTCAAAAACTCAACCGTTTTGGGGAAGGTTTCCACAATTTAACCGCGATTATTTGTGGGTAACTCCGTGTATAAACATGTGGACAGGCTGTTCATAAACAAAAGATATCCACCCTTGTCCACAATTTTATGGACGGTATCCCTATAAAAGGGCGTGGATGACCTTTTTTCCTTTGCTTTCGGCATAGCGGACGGTATAAGCGGTTCCTCCCGTATTCCGTGTACAGTAGGAGAAAACGACGTCTGCTTTATCGACCATATAGCGGTTGCGGATCAAAAAACTCCCGTCCGTATAGCGATCGAAAAAAACGGTAGTCTCGTCGCATTGTAAAACAAGTTCGCGGTACAGCGTTTTCATCTGTGCGGAAAAATAATTTTCCTGCCCCTTATAGGGAATACACGCTTCGATTTTGATCGGATATGTTTTTTTGAAAGAGGCAAGAATTTTCAAAGCGCATAGATCGAATCCTTCCGCCATACCGCAATAAAAATAACAACACCCGTCTTTGATGAGATTTTCAAGTTCTTCTGAAAGTTTTTGTTCGTTGAAGTTTGCAGGCAAAACTCTGTGCCCGGTCAGAGCGCAAGCCGTTTTGTTCATAGCGGATTTTTTCGCTCCTTTCCCTGTCCGCGGGGATAAAGGGAGGGCGTCTGCTTGACTTTTTTAATTTCGATCAGCGTTCTCACGCCGTAATTCGGCAGAGTGCAGCAGGCAACGCGCAAAACTTTTCCGCCCAATTTACGGATCGCGTTTTCCGCTTCGTCAAGTTCTTCGCCGGCGTCTGCTTTATAGGCGATAAAAGAGCCGCCGATCTTTACGAAAGGCATACAGTATTCGGAAAGGGTGTTCAGTCTTGCGACCGCCCGCGCACAGCAAATATCGAATTTTTCACGGTATTTCAGATCGTGCGCAAGCGTTTCCGCCCGTTCGTTTAAGATAAAGACGTCCGAAAGGGAAAGTTCCTTTGCGGCGACCTTCAAAAACTCACACTTTTTTCCTGTGCTTTCTACGAGAGTAAAACTGAGATCCTCCCGCAGTATTTTAAGGGGAAGAGAGGGAAAACCCGCTCCCGATCCCACTTCCAAAACGTTTGCGTTTTTCGGAAAGAAGGTTTCGCCCGTCACGCTGTCCAAAAAATGCTTTTCGAAAACGTCCGCTCTTTCCGTGATCGCGGTCAAGTTAAAGCGCGCGTTGTATTCGGTAAGAAGCGCAAAGTATTTTTCGAACAAAAATTTTTTTTCGCCGTTTATAATATCCAGATAACGGGCGGGATCGATGGAGTTTAACATACCTTATATTATAACACAAACAAAAATCAATTTCAAGGGATTGATGGAAGGCGGAATAAATTCGTGGAAAATGGAACTTTTTCGACGAAGTGCGAGCCGCTTTTCCCGATAAAAAGAGTTATGATGAACAAAAGAACAGCGGGTTTTTACCGGAAGGAGTTTTATGTCTTACGAAAAAAGAGTTGCGGTGTTGAAGCAGATCAATAAGGGATTTTCCGCAGACGGGGGCGCGCTATCGGGGGCAGTCTATTTGGAACGCTTCGGAAGGGAACTGACCGTAAAGGTACAGGCGGCGGGGCTTGCGGCGCTGAAAGAGGGAAGATACGCCCTCGTGCTCTCGGTTGGAAACACAAATTTCTGCCTTGCGCTCGGCAGGGGCGAAGCCCTGAAAATTGCCGACGCGCCTTCGATCAAAGAGGGGTTTTCCGTATTGATCGCTTTCGTTAAGGACGAGGCGCAGGCGGTTGCGTTCGGACGCTGCGGAAGTTCGACAACGAGTGAAAAGGAGCTTTTGAGCGTGCTCGGTTCAAGCGAAAAAAAGAACAACGAAGCGCCGTCGGTTCCCTTTCCCGCAGTGCCGCCCGAAGAGTTTCCGCCGATCGCACCCAACGTTCCGCGTTCGCCCGCATATCCTCTGCCCGATCTTCCCCCTAAGGAGGAGCCCGAAGACAGGGCGCCCTTTCGGGAAGGAGCGGTCGCTTACGACGACGAGGCGATTGCGGAAAGCGACTACTTCCGAGAACGCATACAAGAAGGCGATCGGAATGAAGATACTGCGGGCAAAGGTGAAGAAAAAGGACGAAAAAAGACGGGCGGAAGCGATCTTAAAAAAGATGATAACGCTGTCAACCCTTTCCTCCGCACGAAGGGAAAACTTACATATTATAAAAAAGTAAGAGAGGAACTCGAACGCGCCTTTCGAAAATTTCCGAAGGATACAAGACTGTTAAAAGTATTTCCGCGTTCGGAATGGGTAAAAACGGACGGCGCGCTTTTGGGGGTCGTATACGAAAACGGTTTGCCCCGTTATCTGTGCGTGGCGGCGGAAAAAAACGGCGACCCGCCCGAAGAGATGAAAGAACGCTGTACTTTCGTTCCCGAATCGCCTTTTTCGGACGAAAGAGGGTTTTATATCGTTTTTCAGGATGCGGATACGGGAGCGTACGTCAACGTTTCGCAAAACTGATTTAATTTATACGACAGCCTGCGCAAAAAATCGCGAGACGTTTTTATAAACGGTTTGACAAATGCTTACGGAAGGGATATAATTATCGGCATGAAAAGGTTTATAAAAAGTATTGTTGCGTTGCTTGCGGCGGCGTCTTTGGCGTTAGGCTTATCCGCCTGCGATCTTTTTGGCGGGTCGAACGGCGAAGGCCCGCCGGCGGATCGCAGGGTGTTTCTTACGGAACGGCGACCGTAAACTATCATTATGAATACGGCGTCGTCATGGAAAACTATTGGCAGGAGAAGTACTCCGTTCAGACGGGCACGGAATACGAGTTGAAAGAACTTTATACCCCGCCTGTGAAAGCGGGCTACCGTTTCCTGGGCTGGACGATGAATAAAGGCGGTACGGGCGATCTTATAGGAACGCCTTTCAAAATCGTGGGCTCGGGGTTTGGCGGAACGGTCTACAATCTGTACGCCAAGTACGAAGAGATCCCCTTCGAAATCGTCTATCACCTCGACGGCGGAACAAATCACGCCGACAATCCGACGTCGCTTACAGGTTCGCAGACGCTGAAAAAGCCCGTTAAAGAGAAACATAATTTTTTAGGCTGGTACCGCGACCCCGACTTTGAATTCTATACGACGACCGCTTCGATGACCGACGATAAAACGACGACGGTAAATCTCTATGCGAAATGGCAGCGCGTCTATGAAATTTCTTATGTCTCCGATCAAGCAAAGCTGACGGTCGAAGGAGATATGAGCTATCGTCCCCGTAAGAACTTTACCGAGGACGACGAGGCGTTTACCGTCCGTCTGGGTCCCGAATATTTCGAGAATTATCTCTTTCTCGGTTGGGAAACCGAAGAGGGAGGGGAATTGGTACAGGAAGCTGAAATCCCGATCGATCCGAAAGAAAAGAAAAACGACATTACTTTTACTGCGCACTACGAAAAAGCGACGACGAGCGGTAATGAAGTCAGAATCCATATCAATTACGGTAAATACCGTATTTACATAAAGGAAGGGGTCACGAGACTTGTCGTCGAAGATATGTATACGTCAGGGTACGAGAAGAAAATGGTAGACAGCGTAACTGTTTATTACAGCGGCGAAACCCCGCCGGAGGTTCTTCGCCGAGGCGATGTTGCCGTTTCGTTTATTCGTGATCCCGAAGCAGTCGAAGACGAATTTAATTGAGATTTATTAAAAGCCCCGCCGTGTTCTTTTTACGGCGGGGCTTTTTTTGTTGTGAAAAAAATTTCAGAAAAATTTTTCTCCCGTTGATTTACATTGACGGATTTCTGTGTTATAATATATAAAGAAAGAAACGGGCTTTCCGCCCGCAGATAATTCGGAGGTATTTTTTTATGGCATGGACAAAGGCATTGACGAAGAACAAGAAGGTTCTCGATTTCGTCAACAAAAGCGCGGAGCTCGCCGAGCCCGACGAGATTATTTGGATCGACGGCAGCAAGAAGCAGATCGCAGCCCTCAGGGAAGAGGCGTGCAAAACGGGCGAGATGATCAAACTCAATCAGGAGAAATTGCCCGAGTGCTACTATCACCGCACCGCAGAAAACGACGTGGCGCGCGTCGAGGCCCGTACCTTTATCTGCTGTAAGAATAAAGAGGATGCAGGTCCCATCAACTATTGGATGGATCCGCAGGAGGCGTATAAACTCTGCGGGGAAATCGCGCGCGGTAAAATGAAGGGGCGCAAAATGTACGTTATCCCCTATTCGATGGGCGTCGTCGGTTCCCCCTTCTCCAAGATCGGTATCGAAGTGACCGACAGTATTTACGTCGTTCTGAACATGGCAATCATGACGCGCGTCGGCAAAAACGTCTATAAAGCGCTCGGCAAGGACGGCGATTTCGTAAAAGGCTTCCACTGCAAATGCGACGTCGATCCCGAAAAGAGATACATTATGCACTTCCCCGAAGACGATACGATCATTTCGGTGAACTCCGCTTACGGCGGAAACGTGCTCCTCGGCAAAAAGTGTTTTGCGCTCAGAATTGCCTCCAACCTCGGAAGAAGAGAGGGCTGGATGGCGGAGCATATGCTTATTTTGGGCGTGACCTATCCCGACGGAAAGAAGAAATATCTTGCGGCGGCGTTCCCTTCCGCTTGCGGAAAGACCAACCTTGCAATGCTCATTCCCCCCGAGCACTATCTCAAAAAGGGCTATAAGGTAGAATGCGTGGGTGACGATATTGCCTGGATCCGTGTGGGCGAGGACGGAAGACTGTGGGCGGTCAACCCCGAAAACGGCTTCTTCGGCGTAGCTCCCGGAACGAACGAAAAATCAAACCCCAACGCGCTTGCGGCAACGAAAAAGGGCACGATCTTTACGAACGTCGCGATCAATCCCGCCGACAATACCGTATGGTGGGAGGGATTGACGAAGCCTGCACCCGAAAAACTGATCGACTGGCTCGGCAACGATTGGACGAGCGAAAGCGGCGTGAAGGCGGCGCATCCCAATTCGCGCTTTACGGCGCCCGCCGAGAACTGCCCCTGCCTTTCTCCCGAATTCAATTCCAAGAAGGGCGTTCCGCTCGACGCGATCGTGTTCGGCGGAAGAAGAGCGACCACAACGCCGCTCGTATATCAGTCCCGCGATTGGGACCACGGCGTGTTCGTCGGTTCGATTATGAGCTCGGAAACGACGGCGGCGGCGACGGGCGCGGTCGGCGTTCTCCGTCACGATCCCATGGCAATGAAGCCCTTTGCGGGGTATCATATGGCGGACTACTTCTCGCACTGGATCGACATGGGCAAAAAGACGAAAAATCCGCCTAAGATTTTCAACGTAAACTGGTTCCGTCAGGACGAGAACGGCGAATTCTTGTGGCCGGGCTTCGGCGACAATATGCGCGTTTTGGACTGGATATTAAAGCGCTGCGCGGGCGAAGTCGGCGCGGAAGAGACCGCGATCGGCTACGTTCCCTATGCAAAGGATATCGATCTCGAAGGGCTCGATATGAACGAAGAAGATTTGAAGAATATCCTCTATATCGATAAAAAGCGTTGGAGCGGCGAGGCGGACGAGATCGCGGGTTACTACGAGCAGTTCGGCGACAGACTGCCTGCGGAACTCAAAGAGAATCTCGAAACGTTGAAGAAAAACTGCGAAGAGTAACGGTTTTGAACGAAAGGAATCGTCTGAACAGAATAAAAGCGCGGCTTCAAGTCGCGCTTTTTGATTTTCAACGGTTCGGTTTGTTTACGCCGCGAAAGGGCGTTCCGACGATTTACATTACGACGATATTCTTTTCCACAAACAGTTTCTTTATGTCGTCCGGGAAGTTCGCGTCGGTGATCAAGACGTCGATGTCGTCCATGTGCGCAAAGGTATGCGGCATGATTTTGCCGATCTTGGAGCTGTCGAGCATCATATAGACTGCCTTTGCCCGCCGCTGCACTTCTTGCAGGAAATCGGCTTCGATCTGCGAACCGCAAGAAAAGCCGCTTTCGGGGGTAAACGCGGAGGCGGAAATCACGGCGAGTTCGAAATTCGTGTTCTCGAAACAAATTCTCGAAACGGCGGTCGCGGTAGACAAATTGTCCTTCAATACCTGTCCGCCGCACATGGTCACGTCGAAATTTTTCTTTTTTGCAAGTTCAACCGCCACGGCGAGCCCGTTCGTAAATACGTGCAAATTAAAATCGGGCAATTCCTTCGCAAGGTACATACTCGTCGTGCCCCCGTCCATAAACAAACAGGAATTTTCCTCGATAAGGCTTGCCGCCTTGCGGGAAATCTGGATTTTTTCATCCGTGTGGATCGCAGTCTTTTTGGCGTACGCTTCGCCGGAAACTTTCTGCACTTCCTTGACCGACATGGCTCCGCCGCGGATACGGATAATGCGCTGCTGCTGCTCCAAGAGCACGAGGTCGCGCCGAAGCGTCATTTGCGACACGTCGGGGAAGTGTTCTTCGAGCTGTTCAAGCGACAGTTTGCCGCGTTTGTCTAAAAGATCGGCGATTTGATCGATACGTTCTCTTTTCATACATAACTCTCCTTTTTCGCAAACGCATTTTCCGGTGCGCGCGTAAATTGTTTTGATAAGCAACGGTTCGACTATGTTAAATTGTAACATATTTTTTGTGAAAAAGCAAATAAATATTCAATAAACTTTGTGTTCCGATAAAGTGTTTTCTATTTTAAGTATTGTATATTGCAAAAAACGAACGTTTTTATAAGCCGGAAGCCCTTTTGTTTTTAAGCGGTTTTTTGTCGCGTCGCCATTTAAGTGTCAACGCAGGACTGTGAAATTTGCTTGCGTTTTGCGCCGAATCGTGTTACAATATCCCCGATTATGGAAAAGCAATATCTTACTTCTCTCGACGAATATTTTTGCGCGCAGTATTCCGACTACGTCAAACTCAGCGCGCTCGCTTCTTACTCGATGCCCGACGTGCTTTCGGTCGGCGCAGACGGGAATATCGAACGAAAAAGTTCTGAAATCATGCGGCTTTGCCATCAGAAAAACAGGGAAGAGGTGCTTGCCGAATTTAAGGAAAAGCTCGTCGATACCGAGTTTACGTTCAGCTTTGCGTACCGCCCCTTCCGCGACCGTATGCGCGATCCTTTCCGCAAGTATACGTTCGCCAAAGTTCTGCCGGACGCGCTTGCACATGCGGGCGAAACTGCGGAGAGCGCAGGCGAAAAACTGGATATTTTGCCTAAAATTTGGAAAAAAATCGTAAAGGGGAAGCTCTATCCCGAAAAGAATACTGTGCTCGCGCTTGCGCTTGTCACCGCAATGAAGCAGGCGGACGTGAACAATCTCTTCAATGTAATGGGTTATTCCTTTGAAAAAGAGCGCGTGCGCGACGTGGTGTGCGAATATCTTTTGACGAACGGGGTGTTTAACGAAGAAATGCGCGACGCGTGCCTTGCCGAGTATAAAATCACCAACCTTCCCATTAAAAGAAAGGAGAGCGGAAGCGGCGCACAGGCATAAAATAAGAAGGGGCTTTTATGAGAATTTATAATTCGCTTACGAGAAGAAAGGAAGAGTTTACGCCGCTCGAAGCGGGCAAGGTAAAAATGTATGCCTGCGGGATAACCGTTTCGGGCGAGGCGCATATCGGGCACGCCTATCAGGCGATCGTGTACGATCTCTTCCGCAAGTTTTTGCAGAAGCAGGGCTACGAGGTGACTTACGCCCGCAATTATACGGACGTCGACGATAAGATCATTGCGCGGGCAAAGGAAGCGAACGTTCCCGCCGACGAGTACGCCGCAGAGATGATCGGGAATATCAACGCGGTCATGCGCCGCGCCGAAATCGACGAGCCGGACCTGTGGCTCAAAGCGACGGACAATATCAAAAACATCGTCTCTTTCATCGAAGAGCTCGTCGAAAAGGGGCACGCCTATCCCGCGGGAAACGGCGACGTGTACTTCGACGTGGACAGTTACCCCGCCTACGGACAGCTTTCGGGCAGAAGCGCGGACGAGAGTTTGGACGGCGTGCGCGTGGAGAACGATACGGCGAAAAAGAACGCCTACGACTTTGCGCTTTGGAAGGCGGCGAAGGAGGGTGAGATCTGTTGGGAGTCCCCGTGGGGAAAGGGCAGACCGGGCTGGCATATCGAGTGTTCCGCTATGAACCGCGCGGCGTTCGGCGATCAGATCGACATTCACGGCGGCGGAAGAGATTTGATTTTCCCGCACCACGAAAACGAGATCGCGCAGAGCGAGAGCCTTACGGGCAAGCGGTTTGCGCAGTATTGGACGCATAACGGACTTATCAAAGTCAACGGTCAGAAGATGAGCAAGTCCTTAGGTAACTCTCTTTTGCTGAGCGATTTGATGGATTCCTACTCCCCCGACGCGTTGAAGTTCGCGCTGCTTTCCAACAATTACAGGGGGGATCTGAATATTACGGATTCGCTCTTCCCCGAGGCGGAGGCCCATGTGTCAAAATTTTACGCGCTTATTTCCGAGGCGGAAAAGACCTTCCCGAACGAGACGGGAAAGGAAGCGGAAATCGATAAAAAGTTTGACAGGGACATGAGCGACGACTTTAATACGGCGCTTGCGCTCTCCGATCTCTTCGGATATTTCAAAGAAGTTTCAAGGCTGCTTGCCGAAAAAAATCCGCGCGCAAGGCGTATCACCAATCAGATCAGAGAGACCTATTCGCTGTTGGGGCTTTTCAAAAGGGACGCGGAAGAGTACCTGAAAAAGTACGCGCCGCGCGACGAACTCCCCGCGGAGGTGATTGCGATCGCCGAGGAACGCAAACAGGCCCGTGCCCAAAAGAATTGGGCGAAGAGCGACGATCTCCGCGACAAAATCAAGGAACTCGGCTATGCCGTGAAAGATACCAAAGAAGGGTATGAGATTTCGAAGTTATAAAGGAAAAGAGTATGAAAATCACGTCAAAAGAATTACGCAGGAAGTGGATCGAATTTTATGAGAGCAAAGGACATACGAATATCGGCGCGGTCTCGTTGATCGGCGACGGTACGACGGGCGTCATGTTCAACGTAGCGGGAATGCAGCCCCTCATGCCCTATCTCTTAGGCAAGGCACATCCGAAAGGGAAACGTTTATGCAACGTACAGGGGTGTGTGCGGCTTATCGATATTGAATCGGTGGGCGACGCTTCGCACTTTACCTTTTTCGAAATGATGGGGAACTGGTCGCTCGGCGACTATTTCAAAAAAGAAAAAACCGCTTGGTCGTTTGAATTTTTAACGGAGGTGCTCGGTTTCGACAGGGACAAGCTCCGCGTGACCGTATTCGAGGGCGACGGCGCCGCGCCCCGCGACGAGGAAACGGCGGCGCTTTTAAAAGACCTCGGCATTGCGCCGGAACATATCAGCTATCTTCCCAAAGAGGATAATTGGTGGGAGCTTGAAGGCACCGTCGGCACCCCCTGCGGACCGGATAACGAATGGTTCTATCCGCTCGGCGACGATTATGTCGAAATCGGTAACGATGTGTATATGCAGTACAAAAAGACGGCGACGGGTTACGAACCGCTCGATAACAAAAACGTGGATACGGGCTTCGGATTCGACAGAATGCTGCTCTTTCTGAACGGACTTTCGGACGGGTACGAAACCGACCTCTTCGCCTCTGCAATCCGCAAGCTTGAAGACCTTTCGGCAAAGCGTTACGGGGCGGACAAAGAGGATACGCGCGCCATGCGTATCGTTGCAGACCATACCCGTACCTCGGTCATGCTCATCGGCGACGCGAACGGAATCCTTCCCTCCAACGTAGGCGCGGGCTATATCCTCCGCCGCCTTATCCGCCGCGCGGTTCGCTATTGCAGAAAGCTCGGCGTGGACAGCGGCGCGCTTTTGAGTCTTGCGAAAATATTTATCGAGGAAGTCTATCCCGAGGCGTATCCCCTTCTTCTCGAAAGAGAGGCGTATATCCTCGACGAACTCAAAAAGGAGACGGATCGGTTCGAGGCGACGCTTGAAAAGGGCATGAAGGAATTCGAAAAATGCGTGCAGGGGATCGCGCGTAAAAACGAGTTTATGAAAAAGAGCGATCCCGACTATCGGGATGAAACGGTCATCGGCGGCAAGCAGGCGTTCCACCTTTACGATACCTACGGCTTCCCCGCGGAACTTACCGAGGAACTTGCGGCGGAGCGCGGACTGAGCGTGGACAAAGAGGGGTTCGGGCTGTGTTTTAAGGAACATCAGGAAAAGAGCCGTGCGCTCGAAAAGGGACAGGCGAAGGGCGGGCTTGAAAGCCGTTCGGATCAGGCGGTCAGATATCATACCGCGACCCACCTTTTGAACGCCGCCTTGAAAAAAGTGCTCTCGCCCGACTGCAACCAAAAGGGGAGCAATATCAACGACGAAAGAATGCGCTTCGATTTTAATTTCGACAGACCCATGACCGAGGACGAGATCAGTCAAGTCGAAAATCTCGTCAACGAAAAGATCAAAGAGGATATTCCCGTCGTCTATCGGGAAATGAGCTTGGAAGAGGCGCGTAAAGAGAATTTCGTGGGCGTTTTCGACAGTAAGTACGGCGAAACGGTAAAGACCTATTCGATCGGGGAATTTTCAAAAGAGATGTGCGGGGGGCCTCACGCAAAGAGTACGGGCGAACTCGGGCGTTTCAGAATCGTCAAAGAGCAGTCCTCTTCGGCGGGCGTGAGAAGGATCAAAGCGGTATTGGAGTAAGAAAAAGGAGCTTCTTGCGAAGCTCCTTTTTCAGTCTACGATATTATTGCCGCGGAACGGCGAACTGACCCGTAAACCATTTATAAAGGTATAAGCGAAAATTTCCATACGGTGCAGGTACGCCGTAAAACAATGAAATCAATTTGCGATACTTTATATTTAACGTTAAAATAAGATTCGCGAAAAGCGGAAGCCGAATTAAGGCTTTCTAAATTTTTATAAAATTCCTGAAAAAATCTTAAAATGGCAACTCAAAACCGCTTGACGGAAATTTGATATAAGCCTATAATGAAAAAGCGTGATACGGAAAAGCCCCTTTCCCACTGGGCTTACCCTCATGCGAAACAAGTAAGGAGTAAGACTATGAAAACCTACATGGCTCACGCCGAGACGGTAGAAAGAAAATGGTACGTCGTAGACGCGACGGGGATCCCGCTCGGAAGACTCGCTTCCAAGGTGGCTTCCGTTTTGAGAGGGAAGAACAAACCCACCTTTACGCCCAACGTAGATACGGGGGATTTCGTGATCGTTATCAACAGCGATAAGGCGATCCTCACGGGCAAAAAATACGAAGACAAGTATTACCGTTATCACACCGGTTACATCGGCGGTCTCAAAGAAATATCCTACGGCAAGCTGATGGCGGAACGGAGTGATCTTGCGGTTTACGAAGCCGTCAAGGGAATGCTTCCCAAAAACTCTCTCGGCAGAAAGATGATTAAAAAGCTGCGCGTCTTTAAGGGTGCGGAGCACAATCATGCGGCGCAGAAGCCCGAAGAGCTTAAATTATTTTAAGGAGTAAAGACCATGGCGAAAACGAATCTGAAAAAGAAAATACAGTTTTGGGGCACGGGCAGACGGAAAAAGGCGATCGCCCGCGTGCGTCTCGTTCCCGCAGGCAGCGGCGCGATCATCATCAACGACCGCGCGCTCGAAGAGTATTTCCCGATGGGAACTCTGCAATATATCGTAAAACAGCCCTTGAACGAGGTCGGAGCGGAAGGCAAGTACGACGTGCTCGTAAACGTTGCCGGCGGCGGATATACGGGACAGGCGGGCGCGATTAAACTCGGCATTGCCCGTGCGCTTCTCGAAGCGGAGCCCGATTCCCGTCCCGCGCTCAAAAAAGCGGGCTTCTTGACGCGCGACCCCCGCGCAAAGGAACGCAAAAAATACGGTCTCAAAAAGGCGCGTCGCGCTCCTCAGTTCTCCAAGAGATAAGTTTATCGAAATCGGAAATCGGTTGCCTTTGCAACCGATTTTTCATAAGGAGTTTTTTATGCCGGAATGTGAAAATTGCGGAAAAGAGTTCGAAGGTAATTTTTGCCCCTCCTGTGGGACAAAAGCAGGGACTGCCGAAGAAAAAAAGTTTCTGAACGAAACAAGGATCGATTTGAATTACAATCTGCGTATGACCGATAATATGGCGGGCAAAAAAAGCCAAATATTGCTGATCGTTGCGGCGCTGTGTCTGTTGGTATGCGGCGGCGTGTTTCTCGCGCTCGAATTGACTTTGTTTAAAAACAGCGAGCCTGATTTTATTTTTCAGATTTTCCTATTGACGTTCGGCGCCGTTCTGCTTGTTTTTGCGCTCGCGTTCCGTCCGCTCGTGAAAATGCTGCTCAAAAAGAATATGCAGGGCAAGGAATCGATCAACTCGTATACTTTCACCGAAGCGGGGTACGAGGTCGTCACGAAATTAAACGACGGCACCGAGAGCAAGGCTTCGGGCGGATACGCCGCGTTTACAGAGGCAAGGGAGTACAGGGATATGTGGCTATTATATCTCAACAAAGCGACGGTGTTTTCTGTGGATAAAGCGGGCATGACGGAGGGCACGGTCGAAGATCTTTCCGCACTGTTTATGCGCAATATGGGCGCGCGCTACAAAGTTCGTTGCAGCAAATAAATTTAAGAAAAGCGAAATTCCCGACCGTTGCGTCGGGAATTTTTTATGCGATTTGCAAAACTTTTATATAATTTCAAAAAATTTTCTTTAAAGGGCTTGTATTTTTTCACCAAATATTGTAAAATGATTTTTGGCAAAGAAAGTTAATTTCAGGAGGATAATTCATGGCTAAAAAGTATTGTTACCTTTTTACGGAAGGTAACGCGAAGATGCGCGAGATTCTCGGCGGTAAGGGCGCAAACCTTGCGGAAATGACGAATATCGGACTTCCCGTACCTCAGGGTTTTACGATTTCGACCGAAGCGTGCACGCAGTATTATGAGGACGGCAAAAAGATCAACGACTCCATTCAGGCGGAGATCATGACCTACATCGACAAGATGGAAAAAATCACGGGTAAAAAGTTCGGCGACAAAGAGAATCCTCTTCTCGTCTCCGTCCGTTCGGGAGCGCGCGCTTCCATGCCCGGCATGATGGACACCATTTTGAACCTCGGTCTGAACGAGACGGTCGTCAATACGATCGCCGCAAAGTCGAACAATCCCCGTTGGGCGTGGGACTGCTACCGCAGATTTATTCAGATGTTCTCCGACGTCGTTATGGAAGTCGGCAAAAAATATTTCGAAAAGCTCATCGATGAGATGAAAGAGAAGAAGGGGATCACGCAGGACGTCGAACTCAGCGCAGACGATTTGAAGACCCTTGCAAACCAATTCAAAGCGGAATACAAAAAGCAGCTCGGCAAGTCGTTCCCCGACGATCCTAAGGAACAGCTCTTCGAGGCAATCAAAGCGGTGTTCCGTTCGTGGGACAACCCCCGTGCGAACATCTACCGTATGGATCACGACATCCCTTACAGCTGGGGTACTGCGGTCAATGTGCAGATGATGGCGTTCGGCAATATGGGCGACAACTGCGGTACGGGCGTTGCGTTCACGCGCAATCCCGCGACGGGCGAGAAGGGGCTCATGGGCGAGTTTCTCACGAACGCACAGGGCGAAGACGTCGTTGCAGGCGTTCGTACCCCCATGCCCATCGCAAAGATGGCGGAAGTGTTCCCCGCAGTTTACAAGCAGTTCCAGGAAGTGTGCAAAACGCTTGAAAATCACTACCGCGATATGCAGGATATGGAGTTTACCGTCGAGAACGAAAAGCTTTATATGTTGCAGACCCGTAACGGTAAGCGTACCGCGGCTGCGGCGATCAAGATTGCTTGCGATCTCATCGACGAAGGCATGATCACGGAGCAGGAAGCGCTTATGCAGATCGACGCGAAGTCCCTCGATATGCTCCTTCACCCTCAGTTCGATCCCAAGGCTTTGAAAGAAGCGGACAAGAAGAACGTCGTCGGCAAAGGCATTGCGGCTTCCCCCGGCGCGGCGGCAGGTTCGATCGTATTTACCGCAGAGGATGCCGTTATCGAAGGCAAGAAGGGCAAAAAGGTAGTGCTTGTCCGTCTTGAAACCTCCCCCGAGGATATCGAAGGAATGAAGTACGCGCAGGGTATCCTTACGGTGCGCGGCGGACAGACTTCGCACGCGGCGGTCGTTGCGCGCGGTATGGGAACGTGCTGTGTTTCCGGCTGCGGCGATATTAAAATGGACGAGGAGAACAAGCGCTTCACCCTCGCAGGCAAAGTTTATCACGAGGGCGACGGGATCTCCCTTGACGGATCGACGGGTCACATTTACGATTGCATTATCCCCACGATTCCCGCAGATCCCAACAGCGGATACTTCGGCAGGATCATGGAGCTTGCGGACAAGTATAAAGCGCTCGGCGTTCGCACGAATGCGGATACGCCCAAGGACGCAAAGCAGGCGGCGGCGTTCGGCGCACAGGGTATCGGACTTTGCCGTACCGAGCATATGTTCTTCGGCGAAGGCAGAATCGATAAGTTCCGTGAAATGATCTGCTCCGAGACGGTTGAAGAGAGAGAAGAGGCTCTTGCAAAGATCGAGCCTATGCAGCAGGCGGACTTCGAGGGCTTGTTCGAAGCACTCGGCGGCTATCCTGTTACGATCCGTTTCCTCGATCCCCCGCTCCACGAGTTCGTTCCCACGGACGAAGCGGATATCGAAGCGCTTGCAAAGACGCAGGGCAAGAGCGTTGCGCAGATCAAACAGCTTATCTCCGACCTGCACGAGTTCAACCCCATGATGGGGCACAGAGGATGCCGTTTGACGGTAACGTATCCCGAAATCGCAGTGATGCAGACGAAGGCGGTTATCAAGGCTGCGATCGCCGTTCAGAAGAAGCATAAAGACTGGAAGGTCGTTCCCGAAATTATGATTCCCTTGACGGGCGAATCCAAAGAGATGAAGTTCGTCAAAGATATCGTCGTAAAGACTGCGGACGAGGTTATCGCAAAGGCAAAGGCGGATTTGAAGTACGAAGTCGGTACCATGATCGAAATTCCCCGCGCTGCGCTTACGGCGGACGCGATCGCGAAGGAAGCGGAGTTCTTCTGCTTCGGTACGAACGACTTAACGCAGATGACCTTCGGGTTCTCGCGCGACGACGCCGGCAAATTCCTTCCCAGCTACTACGCGAACAAGATTTATGAGAGCGATCCTTTCGCAAGACTCGATACGACGGGCGTAGGACAGCTCATGGAAATGGCAGTTAACAAGGGAAGAAGTGTTCGTCCCGAAATGCACTGCGGTATCTGCGGCGAGCACGGCGGCGATCCTTCGTCCATCGAGTTCTGCCACAAGATCGGGCTTTCTTATGTATCCTGCTCGCCTTACCGCGTGCCGATCGCACGCCTTGCGGCTGCACAGGCGAATATCAAAAACCCGAGAAAGTAAGGAAAAATACGATGCCCTCCCTTATGTTTTTATGAGGGAGGGTAATTTTTTTGAGGCGGGAATGAAAGAAAATTGTTGCAGATGTTATTGTTTGCAAAAAGCTAAACCGTTTCGCGTTCAATCTCGGTTTAATAATCGCGCTTCTTGCATAATGCATCGTGTCATATGATTGTGTTGCGTGTTGGGGCGGCATAGCTGTATTTAACGCTTGTAAAAAAGGAACAAAAGGAAAATCTCGAACCCGAAGAAACTACGAATCAGGAATAGACCGAACAACAAAAAAACTCCGCAAAGGCGGAGCTTTTTTGTTGCTAATTTTTAAATTTGTGTTACAATACTATTTACAAACAGTTTCTTATCGGAGTACAGAGGTTGTTATGACAAAAAAACAAAGACTGATCGATTTTATTCCCTGTCTTGCGGCGGTCGTATTGAGCGTTGTTTGCGTTTTCGTTTACTTTTTTGCGTTCCGCAAAAGTTATTACCTTGACGTCGTCAAGGCGGCGATGGTGCCCGTGTGCGCGCTCGTGATTCCCGTCATCAATCTCATTTTTAAGATCAGAATCCCGTTTGCATTCAATATCGCTGTTGCGGCGTTTGCCTTCTGCGGGCTCGACCTTGCTTCTGTTTTATGTTTTTACGATTTTGTTCCGTATTTTGATAAAATGCTGCACACCGCGTTCGGGATCGTGGGCGCGTTCGGCGTGATGATGGCGCTCCTTTACGGCAAGGGCGAACGTATGAAGCCCTGGTGTTTTTTCCTTGTGATCCTGCTCGGCGTGTTGGGGCTTGCTGCCCTTTGGGAGATATTCGAGTACACGGTCAGCGCGATCACGGGCGCCGATTTACAGCGCTGGGCTCCCGATTTTGCCGAAGTCGGAACAATGACAGTGGAAGACTTTTTTAAGACTTACAACCCGCTTTGGGATACGATATGGGACATTATCGTAGCCTTTATCGGCGTGATACTTTTTTTCGGCATTATTTTGATCGATAAATTTTGTAAATACAGAATGTGCAAAAGTATTTACAGTCAGGTTAATTACAGGGGTAAACGGAGGGAAGAAAAACAAGACGCGCCGACAGGCGAAGAATAACGCGCCCGCGCCGAAAGACATGAAATTATCTTACCGCCATACGGTTGCCGCGAGTTTTATCGGCTATGTCGTGCAGGCAATCGTGAACATATTCGTACCGCTACTGTTCGTTACCTTTCAGGCGCAGTACAACATTCCACTGAGCGAGATTACGGTTTTGATAGCCGTAAATTTTGCCGTTCAGCTTTCAATTGATTTCTCCTCCGCATTTTTTATCGATAAAATGGGTTACCGTGCGGCGGCGATTACGGCGCACGGCTTCGCGGCGGCGGGGTTGATTTTTTTGACCTTTCTGCCCGACTTGTTTACGAATGCCTTTTGGGGACTTCTTATTTCCGTTGTCGTCTATGCGTTCGGAGGCGGACTTATAGAAGTTATCGTAAGTCCGATCGTAGAATCCTGTCCGACTAAAAACAAAGCGCAGATCATGGGGGTCTTACACTCCTTCTATTGTTGGGGTTCGGTTTTGGTCGTCGGGCTTTCCACGCTCTTCTTTTCGCTGTGCGGAATCAGAAATTGGAAGATCATGACCTGCGTCTGGGCGGCGGTCCCGATTTGCAACCTTGTTTACTTTATCTTTGTGCCGCTTGCGCCGCTTTCGGCGGAAGGCGGCGGAGGACTGAAAGAGGTCCTTAAAAATAAATATTTGTGGCTCTTTATGCTCGTCATACTGTGCGCCGGAGCGTGCGAGCTCGCGATCAGCCAATGGGCTTCGCTGTTTGCGGAAAAGGGGCTGGGCGTTTCAAAGACGGTCGGCGATCTTGCCGGTCCCGCCGTATTCGCGCTTCTTATGGGAATTTCCCGCCTGATCTACGGAAAGCTGAGCAAAAAAATAAGTATTGAATTTTTAATGCTGTGCGGGGGACTTTTGTGCATTGCGGCGTACCTGATCATTGCGCTCGTGCCGCATCCCGCGGCGGGGCTGGTCGGCGTCGGACTTTGCGGATTCTCCGTAGGATCGCTGTGGCCGGGTGCGTTCAGTTCTGCGGTAAATAGTGTGAGAGGCGGAACGTCGCTGTTTGCGTTTTTGGCGCTTGCGGGGGATACGGGCTGCATTCTCGGCCCCGCCGTTGCGGGCGCGTTCGGCGACGATCTGCATACGGGCATACTCGCGGCGGTTGCGTTCCCCGTAATTTTGACGGCGGCGCTTGTTCCGCTTCTCGTTAAAAATCGTAAAAAAAAGAAGGAGGAGTTAAGGAGCGAAAGTGGTAGAGATTAGCTATATCGATACCGCTTCTTTTACTGCGGAGCGCTATCGGGAAATATTGAATAGGCTTTCCGTTGAGAGAAGGGAAAAAGCGGAACGCTGCCGCACGGAGCGTGCCGCATATCTTTCGGCGGGGGCGGGGTATCTTCTGGACTGCGCTTTGCGCCGTGCGGGCTTTCGGGAAGCGGCCTTCACCTACGGCGAGCACGGAAAGCCTTATTTGAACGGATTTTGCTTCAATCTCTCGCATAGCGGAACGTTGGCGGTGCTGGCGGTGGCGGACGGAGAGGTGGGCGTGGACGTCGAGAAGATCGCCGCCGCCTCCGATAAACTCATCCGTCGCGTTTGCACGGAGCGCGAGTGCGCGTATTTATTTAGTTTTTCCGAAGAGGAGCGTGCGCGGGAATTTTTCCGCATTTGGACGGCGAAGGAGAGCGCGGCAAAATTTTTGGGAGCGGGGCTTGCCTCGCCCAAACATCTCGAAGTCGATTTATCATGCAAAGAGGTGAAGCGGGGGAGCGCGTCCTTTCCGATTCGGGAATATGCGCTTGACGGGTACGCGCTGACTGTCTGTGCCGAGGAGGCGTTTTGTTCCGCGCCGAAAGAGGTTCTGTTTCCGTTGTAGCGGCGCGGAATTACACGTTTCCGCTTGACGGCGGATATGATAAAGTGGTATGATGAAGAGGAGATCCCGTAGGGCTCGCAAGAGCCGGACGAAGCGGATCGGCGGTAAAACAGTGCTTGAAAACTTACATTCGCCCGACGTATTGAAGGTGCTCACCGTAGAGGAGACCTATTCGCTCGCGGACGAAATCAGAGAAAAAATTATCGATACCGTCTCTCGGAACGGCGGGCACTTGGCTTCCAACCTGGGTTTGGTGGAGGTCACGCTTGCTTTACATCGGGTTTTCAATGCGCCCAAGGATCAGTTTCTCTTCGACGTGGGGCACCAAAGTTATGCGCACAAGCTCGTTACGGGACGGGCGGAGGAATTTTCCACGCTGCGTCAAAAGAACGGGATCTCGGGCTTCGAAAGAGGCGGAGAGAGCGCTTACGACGCTTTGAGCGAAGGGCACAGCGGCGTTTCGCTTTCGCAGGCGTTGGGGCTTGCGGCGGCGAACAGGCTGAACGGCAGCGACGCTTACACGGTGGCGGTCATCGGCGACGGGTCGCTTACGAACGGAATGATCTACGAGGCGCTCAACAACTGCGCCGATAAAGAACTTAGACTTTTGATCGTCGTGAACGACAACGGTATGTCGATTTCCGCGAACATCGGGGGAATGCACAACCACCTGACCAAGCTTAGAACGAGCAAACGCTATTTCAGCTTTAAATACCGTTTGGAGCGCGTTTTAAGAAAGATGCCCCTGATCGGAAAACTCATCGACAGAACGCTTCGCGGCTTCAAGCGGTTTTTGAAGAGTGTGTTTGTGCGCAATACCGTGTTCGAGGATATGGGCGTGAAGTATTACGGCCCTATCGACGGGCACAACTTAAAAAAACTCATCAATATTTTCAACGAGGCGAAATCGCACAATACGATCGCCGTCGTCAACGTAAAAACGAAGAAGGGGAAAGGTTATAAGTTTGCGGAAGAAAAGCCGGGCGTGTATCATTCGGTCGCGCCCTTTGACCGCGAAAAAGGCGTGCAGCCCTCCGCCTCGGATAGCTTTACGAAGGAGGCGGGCAGGCTTCTTTCCGATCGTGCAAAAACGGATCCGGGAATTTGCGCCCTGACAGCCGCCATGAGCGACGGGACAGGGCTTACGGAATTTTCCGAACAATTCCCCGAACGTTTCTTTGACGTGGGGATTGCCGAGGAGCACGCCGTCACCTTTTCGGGCGGACTTGCGAGAAACGGGTTAAAGCCCGTCGTCGTGCTTTACTCGACCTTTGCGCAGCGGGTGTGCGATCAACTGTTGCACGACGTGTCGCTGCAAAATCTTCCGCTTACATTGCTCCTGGATCACTGCGGGTTCGTCGAGGGGGACGGGATCACGCATCAGGGAATATTCGACGTGCCGTTGTTTACCGCGGTGCCGAATACGGAAATTTACGCGCCTGAAACCTATGGGGAACTTTCGGCGGCGTTCGACCGTGCGCTTGCAAGCGGAAAAATATCGATCGTCCGCTACCCCAAAGGCGGAGAGATTGCGGGGGAGAGGGAAGAGACGGAAGAGGAGGACTTCGCTTATTCTCCCGAAATCGAAAGGGCGGAAGTCGTGATCGCGACCTACGGACGGGTTTCGTCTGCGGCGCGCGGGGCGGCGGCGCGTTTGAACGAAAAGCGAAGAGCGGGTGTTTTGCGGCTCAAAAAAATCTTCCCGCTCGATTTTGATAAAATCGCTTCGCTTTTGAAGAGCGCAAAAACTGTTTGCTTTCTCGAAGAGGGGAGCAAGACGGGCGGAATCGGCGAGAAGTTTGCGGCAGGGTTTTCGGGGAAGTGCAAGGTGTTCGTGCACGCGATCGAAGGGTTTGCAGGGCAGGGTTCTCTTAGTGAGCTGTTCGAAGAATACGGATTTACTTCCGAAAAAATCACAGAGGAAATCGAAAGAAGGTTCAGCGATGACGATACGGGAAATGCAGAATGAGATTCTGCGCTTAAAAAAAGAGAAGGGAGTTTTGATCCTTGCGCACTCCTACGAGAGGCAGGAGATTTTGGAAATCGCCGACGTCACCGGCGACAGCTACCGTCTTGCGTGCTCGGTCAAGGGCGCAAAAGAGCAAACCGTTTTAATGTGCGGCGTGCGGTTCATGGCGGAGACAGTCAAGATCCTCGCTCCCGAAAAGCGCGTGATTCTCTCGCATAAAGATGCCGGCTGCCCTATGGCGGACGGGCTCACGCCCGCGCTTTTGAAGGAATTGCAGGCAAAGTATCCGAATGCCGTTACGGCGGCATATATCAACACTACGGCAAAGGTCAAGGCGCTGAGCGACGTTTGCGTGACGTCCTCTTCCGCAGTCAAAGTGCTCTCCCGCCTTGCGGATAAGGAAATTTTGTTCGTGCCCGACTGCAACTTGGGCGGGTACTGTAAAAAGCGGCTTCCGGAAAAGACTTTTCACTTTTTCAACGGGGGCTGTCCCGTCCATATGTGCGCGAGGCTCGGGGATGTGCTTTCCGCAAAGGCGGAACACCCGAACGCGCTCCTGCTTGTTCACCCCGAATGCGGCGCAGAGGTCGCGGAAAGGGCGGACTATGTAGGTTCGACGAGCGGTATTACGGACTTTGTCCGCGGAAGTTCGCACGGCGAGTTTATCATCGGAACGGAGAACGCGATCGCGGAGCATCTGGAATACGAATTTCCCGATAAAAAGTTTTATCGGCTTTCGCAAAATCTCGTTTGCGCGGATATGCGCCTGACAACCTTAAAGAGCGTTTGGGACTGTCTTGCGGAACACGGCGGCGAAGAAATTATCCTGGACGAGCCTTTGCGTCTTGCCGCAAAAAAATGTATTGACAAAATGATCGAATTGGGCGGTTGAAAAAAGCGGATAAGTTCCGATCAATAACTGTAAAAACAGCCCTCGGCATTTCGCCGAGGGCTGTTTTTTGTGGTCTCTAATCTTTACTGTTCATTAAATCGCACGCCTTGATGAGTCCGCTCGATATGGGGAACGCCGCAAGAATCGTGCACACCACGAATAATATCTGCGTAAAGGTGAAATGCACGTCGGGCCAGCCCTTATATACGATCATGCCCAAAATGGGAACGCAGAGCATAACGAGCATACCGCCGAACGCAACGACGAAGGTGAGCGAGCGCAGCAGGTTCATCGGTTGCAGGATTCTGAATAGCGTCACCATGCCGCCGACGGTCATGGCGAGCATCATAAGCGGATTGGTGATCGTGCTGTTGCCTGCGGCAATTAGCTCCGCCTCCGTCGGGTTCATGTTCAGAACGCCGTCCTTATAGATAACGTCAAGCCCGCCGAGCTGTCCTCCCGGGGCGAATCGGATTCCCAGGAACACGGTCATTACGCAGAACAAAAGCGTCAGTGCGGACGGAATGGATCGCGATAGAATATATAGCAGGAATTTTCCCTTAACGCGGTTCTTGTTGGGTTGCAGGGAAATGACGAAGGAGGGAAGCGCCGCGACGAGCGTTTCAAAGATGAGCATATTGTCCGTCGTAAAGAAGTATTTGTGATTCATTGCAAAGCAGATGATCGCAAGTACCGTGATAAACAGCGTTTTCATAAGGTACAGGGAAGCGCTGTTTTTAATGTTGTTGATGACCCGCCGCCCTTCGTAAACGACGTTGGGCAGGTTCAGAAAGTTGTTGTCCATGAGGACGATATGCGATACGTTGCGCGCCGCTTCACTGCCCGAGGCGACGGAAATCGCGCAGTCCGCTTCTTTCAGCGCTAAAATGTCGTTTACGCCGTCGCCCGTCATGGCGACCGTGTTGCCCTGCTTTTTGATGGTGCGGACGAGGATCGCCTTCTGTTCGGGCGTCACCCGTCCGAACACCGTGTATTGGTTGGCGACGTTTTCGACTTCGATATCGGTAAGTCCGTCAAGGGAGATGTACTGCCCCGCGTGTTTTACGCCTACGCGGCGGGCAACTTCCGAAACGGTCACGGGGTTGTCGCCGGAAATGATTTTAATGTCCACTTCATTTTCGCGGAACCATTTAATCGTTTCGATCGCGTCCTCGCGGATATTGTCCGCAAGGGTTATGATCGCGGTGGGGCGAAGAAGAGAGGGGACTCTTCCTCCGCTCATCTGATTGGGCGAGAATGCTACGACGAGCACGCGCAAGCCCGACTGCGCGTACTGCTTTACGATTTTGTCGATCTTCGGAGGCATGGGGCGAAGCACGAATTCCGGCGCGCCCATAACGAAAGTCCCCACACCCTGAAAAGAGACGGCAGAAAGTTTTCGCTTACTCGAAAAGGGGAGGGTCGCCGCAGGCTGCATCACGTTCGAGTGCCCGAAACGGTTAAAGAGCGCGATCGAAGTTTGGTTGTTGTCTTCGAGCGAGGCGAGCATGCAGCCCATGATCTCGTCGATCGTATAGTCGACGTAGCTCCCGAGCAACATACAGTCGTTCACGGTCATTCTTCCGTCGGTGATCGTTCCCGTCTTGTCCAGGCAGAGCGTGTTTACGCGGGCAAGCATTTCCAAAGAGTACAGGTCCTGCACGAGGGTCTGTTTTTTTGCAAGCCGCCTTACGCCGATCGCCATGGCGAGTGAGGTGAGAAGGAGAAGCCCCGAAGGGATCATGCCGATGATGATCGAGCCTGTGTATTGAATGGAGAGCGACATATTGTGATCGGTTGCTTCCCAGTTGCGCCAGAACATAGCCGCTGCGACGAAGGGAATCAAAATGCCGATCACGCGGATAAACAGGCGGATGGAGTTGAGAATTTCCGATTTCGGGCGTTTGTACTTTTTCGCACGGGAAGTAAGGTTATTAAGGTAAGTCGCTTTTCCGACTTTATCGGCGCGGACTTTACACGCGCCGCTTGCGATAAAACTACCCGCATAAAGAATATCGCCGGGGGATTTTTTAATGGGTACCGATTCGCCGGTCAGAAGCGATTCGTTAACTTCCGCGTTGCCGTCTGCCATAATACAGTCGGCGGGGACCTGCTGACCCGCTTCCATGATGATGACGTCGTCTACTACGATGTCCTGTATCGGAATTTCCACCTTTGTTCCGCCACGAACGACCTTGGTAGTCGAAGATATCAGAACGGAGAGCTTATCGGTCTGCCGCTTTGCGAGAATTTCCTGTACGATTCCGATGACCAGGTTTAAGCCGAAAATTCCCACAAACAGGAATTGCGTAATGGGCGCATTGGCAAAAATCAGGGCGGCGGCAACCAACACGCAGAGCAGGTTGAACACCGTGCAGATATTGCCGAAGAAAATACTCTTGTAAGACTTGGAGTATTTTTTATTGACGTCGTTAAAGAGAAACTGATTGAAACGCGTTTCTACCTGTTCGGACGAAAGCCCTTCGTCTACGGAGGGAGTAAAGCGTTCTACGTCGGAGCTGTTTGGGATCTTTTTCGCCCGACGGAATTTTTTCATCAGCTTTTTGCGCTTTTTCTTTTCAAGTTCTTCTGGCGTGCCGCGGTTGAGCATACGCGAAGAAAAGTGTGCATGCTTTTTTGCTTCGTGTACGGGCTCGGCGCTCTCCGGACTCTCCGTGCCGCCGTGTTCGGTATCGTCTTCCGGAGTTTCGGTCGGGTCGGGTATTTGAGCAGGGGGGACGGAGATCTTCTCTTCCTTCTTGGGCGCGGACTTCCCCTTGGCTTCCGCCTCGCGGGGCTTTGCCGTGGTTTTCCTCTCTGCTGATTTTGTGCGCACAGGTCTGGACGGAGCGGTTTTTTCCGATTTTTCCGCCTTCTCCGTTTTTTCGCTTGCCGGTTTTTCCGGTTTTTCGGTTGTTTTTTCCGTCACGGCTTTTTTTACTTTTGCCGCGGTTTCCTTCTCTTCGGAAGGGTTTTCGGTCTGATTGGTTTCCAAAGTAACCTCTTCAAAATTAAACTGTATCCCTATTATATCATACAAAACGATTTTGTCAAAGTTTTTCTTTGTTTCCGCAAAAATTCCGATCCGCAAAGCGCCGTTCGTTTTCGGAAACGGGGTTTGCGCCCGCCGTGCAAGCGCAGCGGGTCGTTCTTTTTTCGCCGAATCTCTATTTGACCGCGTAAAACCTTTGCTTTCAAAGTGAAAACGTTGTATAATAGTAGCCGAAAAAAGGAGTGTTGTTATGATAGATATCGCTTTTTTACGCGCGAATCCCGACCTGGTGCGCGAAAATATCAAGAAAAAGTTTCAGGATAAAAAGATCCCTCTCGTGGACGAGGCGATCGCGCTCGATTCGAAAAAGCGCGCTCTTCAAACGGAAGGGGACAATCTTCGCGCTTCCCGCAATGCGCTGAGCAAGGAGATCGGGGTTTTGATGCGCGAGAAAAAAGTGAAAGAGGCGGAGGAAGTCAAGGCGAAGGTAAATGCGAACGCGAAGCGCCTTGAAGAGGTCGAAAGGGAATCGGAAGAGGTAGCCGCCCGTCTCAAAGACGTGATGATGCGCATTCCGAATATGATTTCGCCCGATACGCCGATCGGTAAAGACGATAGCGAGAACGTGGAGCGCAAGCGCTATTTGGAGCCGAAAGTTCCCGATTTCGAAATTCCCTATCATCTCGATATTCTCGAAAAGCTCGACGGGATCGACGTCGACAGCGCGCGTCGCACGAGCGGTCAGGGCTTTTATTATCTGACGGGCGACGTCGCGCGGCTTCACTCCGCGGTTATTACCTACGCCCGCGACTTTATGATAAATAAGGGGTTCACCTACTGTATACCGCCCTATATGATCCGTTCGTCCGTCGTGACGGGGGTCATGAGCTTTGAGGAAATGGACGGCATGATGTACAAGATCGAGGGCGAGGACTTATACCTGATCGGCACGAGCGAACACTCCATGATCGGACGTTTTATGGGGCAGACCGTCGACGAGGGCAAACTTCCCCTGACGCTCACGAGCTATTCGCCCTGTTTCCGTAAAGAGAAGGGGGCGCACGGCATCGAGGAGCGCGGCATTTACCGCATTCACCAATTCGAGAAGCAGGAGATGATCGTCGTCTGTAAGCCGGAGGAAAGCGCGGCATGGTACGAAAAAATGTGGAATTACACCGTTGAACTGTTCGTATCCATGGGGATTCCCGTAAGAACGCTGGAATGCTGTTCGGGCGATCTTGCCGATTTAAAATTCAGAAGCGTAGACGTGGAGGCGTGGTCTCCCCGTCAAAAGAAATATTTCGAAGTGGGTTCGTGCTCTAACCTTACCGACGCGCAGGCGCGCCGCCTCGGGATCCGTTACAAAACGAAGGAGGGAAGCGCGTTTGCGCACACCCTCAACAACACCGTGGTGGCTCCCCCCCGTATGCTGATCGCATTTATCGAAAATCACTTGCAGGCAGACGGCAGCGTCGTGATTCCCGAAGTACTTCGCCCCTACATGGGCGGAAAGGAGAAGATCGAAGTCAGGAACGCATGAAGTACGTTTTTTTCGACATAGAGTGCGCCTGCGTATACAAGTACGTCGCAAAAATATGCGCGTTCGGCTACACGGTCACGGATGAGAATTATAACGTTCTGATAAAGGAAGATATTCTTATCAATCCGAAAGGGAAGTTTCACTTGACGGATAGAAAGGGTAGCGACGGGATCGAACTTCCCTACGAGTACGACAAGTTCAAGTCCTTTCCCGCCTTCCCCGCAGTTTACGGAAAAATCAAGGCGCTTTTAGAAGATCCGGAGGCGATCGTCTTGGGGCACGCTACGCACAACGACGTGAACTATCTGAACTTGGAGACGAAACGCTATAAACTGCCTTTCTTTCGGTTCTGCTACCATGATACGCAGTTTTTCTACATGAATACGGAAAACGACTTCACGCGGCAGTGCGGGCTCGGAACGATGGCGCAGCGGCTCGGCGTGGAGTTCGTTCCGCACCGCGCCGCCGACGACGCTTACGCCACCATGCGCGTATGCGAGGCGCTCTGCAAGCGCGAGGGCGCGGACGTCAAGGGGCTTTGCGAACGCTACAAAGTGCGCTCCGGAAAGATTTTTTCGTACAAAATTTCCCAGCCCGATTCGGAGGGGTTGCGCGCTTATTATAAGAAGAGAGACGAGGAGCATAAAAAACGCGCCGAAGCACGGGAGAATTTTTTCAACTTTGTCAACAAGAACAATTACCGTAAGAAAAGGAGTGGGATCAATTCGGGAAAGCGGTTTTGTTTTTCAAAGGAGATCGAAAACAACGTGCCTTTTTCGGTGGAACTTGCGGGAGCGGTGTTTGCCTCGGGCGGAAGATACACGTCCCGTCCGCAGGACTGCGACGTCTACATAGCGGAAGAGGAGGGCGGCAAGCGGTACTTAAACGCCGTGGAGAACGGCGCAAAGTTTGTTCCGCTCAGCGACGCGGCGCAAAGCATTGAACGGGGTTTGGAGTTGTTATGAATCTTCCCGAAAAATTTTTGAAACGTATGCAGGAAAGGCTGGGCGGTGAATACCCCGCCTTTTTGGCTTCTTACGAAAGACCGCCCTATAAGGCGTTGCGCGTGAACACGCTGAAAACGGAATTAGTTGAATTTATTGATGACCCGCCGTTCCCGCTCGGCGAACAAATCGAATTTCCCGAATGCGAAGAAATCAATCAATTTTATATCGAAGAGGAGAAAGCGGGTTCTTACAGAGAGCATTTTGCGGGGCTCTATTATTTGCAGGAGCCTTCCGCCATGTGCGTGGGGGAGTTGACCGCGCCTCTCAGAAAAGAGCGGGTGCTTGATCTGTGCGCCGCGCCCGGGGGCAAAACCGTTCAGCTTGCAATGCAGATGAAAGGGGACGGTATATTGATTTCCAATGAAATCGACGCGGGAAGAGCAAAGATCTTATCACAGAACGTGGAGCGCATGGGGATCGGAAATTGCGCGGTAACAAACGCGACGCCCGCCCAGCTTGCGCAAAAGTTTCCTGCGTATTTCGATCTGGTGCTCGCGGACGCGCCCTGCTCGGGCGAGGGTATGTTCAAAAAGGAGCCGGAAGCGATCCCGCATTGGAGCGAAAATAACGTGAGCCTTTGCGCCGCGCGGCAGAGAGAAATTTTGGACTGCGCCGCCGATATGGTTGCGGACGGCGGCTGTCTCGTATATTCCACCTGCACTTTTTCCGAAGAGGAGGACGAATGGCAGGCGCGCGCTTTTTTGAAGCGGCATCCCGATTTTCGGATGGACGGGGAATCTGACGAATATAAAATTTATCCGCATAAGTTCAAGGGCGAGGGGCACTACTGCGTTCGCTTTGAAAGGTGCGGCGGAGAAACGCGGAATGCAAAGCCCTATCCCGTCAGGCGCAACGCACAGGCGAATAAGGCGTTTGCGGAGTTTGCAAAGAACTTTTTTACCGCACCGCCCGAAGGGGAGATCACGACGCTCGACGACGGACGGATGTACCGTTTGCCTGCGGGTATGCCCGTGCTCGGCGTGCGTACGCTGCGGTTGGGCGTTGAACTCGGCGAGTTCGACGGCAATATTTTCAAGCCTGCGCACGCGCTTGCAATGAGCCTGAAAAGAGAAGAAGGCAAACGGTTCGTTTCTCTTTCGGGCGAAGAATGTGAACGGTATCTTTCGGGGGAAACGATAGAAAAGGAAATTGCAAACGGATGGTGCGTTGTCGGCTTCGGCAAATATCCGTTGGGATTGGCCAAAGCTGTAAACGGTATCCTGAAAAACCATCTTCCGAAAGGATTGCGACGCCTTTTTTAAGCGTCGCAATCTTTGTAAATAAAGAAATCCCGCGCAAAGCGCGGGCGAAATCAAACGAAAAAGAGGACCCCCCTTTATTTTTTTAATCGTGTAGCAAAATTATTCATAAGCCCATTTTGCCACTATTGAGGCAAAAATATTTGACATGCCTCCATAGAGGCGACTAAAAGAGAATGCAGAGGCGTACGAGAAGACGATCGCTCTTGCGGTGCGCGATCATGATAAAGCGGGTTTTCGCAACGCCGTTCGGCTCATGACCGATGCGTTGGGGGAAGAGTAAACCGTCAAAATGATTGATGTATAAATATTCCAAGCCTCCGCATAATGACGTTATACGGAGGTTTTTTATTATGAAAGCAACGGGAATCGTAAGACGGATCGACGAGCTCGGCAGGGTGGTTATTCCCAAAGAGATACGCCGCACGCTTCGTATCCGCGAAGGCGACCCCTTGGAACTCTTTACCGACCGCGACGAACTCATGCTCAAAAAGTATTCGCCGATCGCCTCGATCGGGCGTTTTTCGGAGGGGACGGCAAAGTCCCTGAACGAACAGAGCGGTTATCTTGCCGCCATCACGGATACGGACGCGGTACTCAGCGCGTACGGCGCGAATAAGCGCGATCTTGTGGGAAAGACCGTTTCGGAAAAGGTGACTGAAATCATGAATTCGCGCAGGAGCTATCTTGCCAACAAAGCGGAAGGCGGCGTCGTGTACGATCCTGTCTCGGGCGGAGAGGGCGAATATACCGCGGAAATCATCGTGCCCGTCGTTGCGAACGGCGACTGCCTGGGCACGGTCATTCTGCTTTCACGCGAAGAGGGCACGGAGATGGAGGCTTCGGCGGTGAAATTGGCGCGGCTCACCGCAGACATTTTGGCGAATCAGTTCGAGTAAGGATACGCTTTGTCTCTGCTCGTTCGCGGAATGCGTAAAAGCCCCTTGTCCGGGGGCGCGCTACATAATATGAAACACGCGAAATTCATCAAAAGCGCAGCGGTAATGACGGCGGGGTTTCTCGTTGCCAAGGCGATCGGAGCGTTTTACCGTATTTCGCTCACCGGCATTTTGGGCGGCTACGGCATAGGACTCTATCAAATGGCGTATCCGCTCTTTCTTCTTTTTTTGACCTTTTCGTCGGCGGGAATCCCGTCGGCGCTTTCGCGCGTCGTTTCGGCAGAGTCCGCGCGCGGGCGGGAAACGACGGGGCACATGAAAACGGCGCTCCGCCTGTTTGCGCTCATCGGACTTTTCGGCGCGCTTCTGATGTGCGCCGTTGCCGCGCTCATGAGCGGCTTGCAGGGCGATGAGAATCTGACCGTCTGCTATTTGGCGCTTGCGCCGTCCGTCTTTCTGGTCGCGCTCGTCTCCGTTTTAAGAGGCTATTTTCAGGGCAAGAACGACATGGGACCCACCGCCTTTTCGGAGATCGTCGAACAGGCGGTCAAGGCGGGATTCGGCTTTTTTGCGGCGAGTATCGCGGGCGATCCCGTGCACGGCGCGGCGCTCGCTCTTCTGGGTGTGAGCCTTTCCGAGCTCGGCGCGCTCATCTATCTCGTCAAACGCTACAAGGGAGAACGGCGTATAAAGTCGCTCCGCAGGATAAACGGCTATTCGCTGTTTCATTCGGTGCTGCCCGTAATGGCGGCCGCCGCGCTTCTGCCCCTCTCGCGCACCCTCGACAGTATCGTGATCGTGCGGCTGATGGCGCGTTACACGGGGCGCGCCGTCTCCCTCTACGGTCTGTATTCGGGAGGGGTCATGTCGCTCATCGACCTGCCTGCCACGCTTGCGGGCGGACTCGTTGCCGCGGCAATCCCGCTCGTATCGGCGAGCGCGTCGCGCGGAGACGGCGAGGGCGCGAGGAGGAACGCCGCGCTCGCGCTTCTTTTCACGTTCGCGCTCTCCGTTCCCTGCGCCGTTTTTTTATTCGCGTTTGCCTCGCCCGTCGTAAGACTTTTGTATGCAAGCCTTTCCGAAAGCGATTTAAAAACTGTCGTCGCGCTCGTGCGCCTTTCGTCCGTGTCCGCCGTTTCGCTTGCCGCCGTCAATACGCTTTCTGCCTGCCTTACGGGTATGGGGCGGGCAAAGTGCGCCGTAAAGGGAATGCTCGTCGCGGTCGTTGTAAAATTGATTTTGCAATGTGTTCTCGTTTCCAATCCCGCGCTCTCCGTCGGGGGTGCGGCGATCGCCTCGAACGTCTGCTATTTAGTTGCTTTTTTCCTCGATTCGGTATATACTTGGAAGGTAAAGTTAAGGACTTCCTTTTTTGCAAGGAAACTAAAATCAAAAGAGGCGTAAAGGAAAATGCTTACGGTAATAGGACTTGGAAACGAACGGGGAGATTTAACGCTCTCCGCGCTCAAAGCGTTGAAAAATGCGGACAGGATATACGTCAAAAACGGCGGCGCGGCTCTTGCCGATCTCGCGGAAGAAAAGATCGGATTCGAGGAATGCGAACTTTCCGCGGAGGAGCTGATCGGCGCGGCGCGGCAAAAAGAGGTCTGCTACTGCGTCGGGGGGAGCGCGCTCAGTGATAAAACGGCTTGCGCCCTCATGCGGGAGGCGGGCGTTTATGCGATAGACTGCTGTTCCTATAAAACGCTCTCCGACGAAGAACTCGTCAAAAAGGAGAGGTTTTCTTTCCAGGACTTTCTCTACATATTAAAAAGACTGCGCGCGCCCGACGGCTGTCCGTGGGACAGAGCGCAGACGCACGGGAGTATTCGCATCAACATGATCGAAGAGGCGTACGAGCTTGTGGACGCGATCGATCTGGACGATCCGGAAAAGATGTGCGAGGAGGCGGGCGACGTTCTCATGCAGGCGGTGTTCCATGCGCTTATCGAAGAGGAGCGGGGCAGGTTCGGCACGGACGACGTGATAAGCGGCGTTTCGAAGAAATTAGTAACGCGCCACACGCATGTGTTCGGCGGCGACAGCGCAAAGGGCGCGGACGGCGCGCTCTCCGTGTGGGATAAGAACAAGATGACCGAAAAACATCAGACGACGTATTCCGACGCGGTCAACGACGTGCCCGAATGCTTCCCCGCACTTCTGCGCGCGCAGAAGATCGTCAAGCGCACGGCGAAGGGCGGCTGGAATTTTCAGAGCGCGGAAAACTGCGAAAAGATGTTCGGCGAAGGAGCGGCGGCGCTTTCTACGGCGGTCGGGAGCGGCGACAGAGAAGAGATGCAAGGCGCGTTCGGCGAGTTGTTGATGTCGCTTGCGCATACGGCGTATATGCTCGGAGTGGACGGCGAGCAGGCTCTCTTGGACGCGGTCAAAAAAACTGCGGCGCGGTATACCGAGTGGGAAAAGCTCGTACTTGCAGACGGTAAGGACGTACACGCGCTTTCTCCCGAAGAGCGGAGCGCATACTGTAAAAAGGCGGAAGAGAATGTTTTCAAGGCTTGACGTCGCCGGCATGGTCTGCCCGAACAACGTTTTTTTGGCTCCGCTAGCGGGATATACAAATTACCCCTTCCGCGCGATGTGCCGGGAACTCGGGGCGGGATTGACGTTTACCGAAATGGTCAGCGCAAAGGGACTTTACTACGGCAGCGAAGAGACGAAAAAACTTCTGTACTGTCGGGACGAATCCCCCAAGGCGGCACAGATTTTCGGAAGCGAGCCCGACGTTATGCGGCGTGCGTGCGAGAGCGAAGAGCTTGCGCCCTTCGATTTGATCGACGTCAACATGGGCTGTCCCATGCCGAAGATCGTTCGCAACGGCGAGGGGAGCGCGCTGTTGGAAAACCTTCCGCTTGCCGAAAGGATCATTTCCGAATGCGCAAAGAGCGGAAAGCGGATTTCGGTCAAGTTCCGCATCGGGATCACCGACGAAAAGAAAATCACTTCCGAATTTGCGAAGCTGTGCGAGGGGGCGGGGGCGTGCATGATCACGGTGCACGGCAGATCGCGCGAAAAGGTCTATGCGGGCGCGCCCGACTGCGAAGAGATCGCGGCGGCGAAAACCGCCGTTAAGATACCCGTCATCGCAAACGGCGGCGTGTGGTCGAAGAGCGACGCGGAAAAAATGATCGCCCGCACGGGTGCGGACGGGGTCATGGTCGCCCGCGCCGCGCTGTACCGTCCGCAGGTGTTTGCGGAGATTGCGGGGATAGAGGCTCCGCCCCTGCTCGAACTTTTTTTGCGGCAGCTCGACGGGACGAAGGAGCTGTACGGCGAACGGTTTGCAACCGTATTTATGCGCAAAATGGCGGCGTTTTATTTGAAGGGGACGACGGGCGCGGCGGAGTGCAAGCGAAGGTTTTTTCAGGCGCAGGATACCCGGGAAGTCGCCCGTCTTGCAGAAGAATATTTTTGATGATAAAAAGTTTTCCGTTGTGGAAAACTTTTGTCGTTTGTGTGGAATTTTCCTGAAAAACACTTCGCAATTCACTGTACAATTAAATAGAGTTATGATATAATATACGGGAACAAAAGCGCAGACGACGCGCTGTTTCTTTTTACGCGCACGCGTGCGCACGCGCGCGCGAAGAGAAAAATAAAACGAGGATAAAAAACGTTGTAAAGCAGGAGGAGATATGGCAGCAAAGGTCGAAGCAGTATACGGCGCGGAACAAATTCAGGTTCTCGACGGGCTCGAACACATCAGAAAGCGCCCCGGAATGTACATCAGCTCCACGGACGAAAAGGGGCTTCATCACCTTGTAAGCGAGGTTGTGGATAACTCGATCGACGAGGCACTCGCAGGTTACTGTACGCACGTGGAGGTTACCGTCAATCCCGACGGATCGTGTACGGTTGTGGATAACGGGCGCGGTATTCCCACGGCAATCCACCCCAAAGAAAAGATTTCCACAGTGGAAGTCGTGTTTACAAAGGTCAACGCGGGCGGTAAGTTCGGCGGCGATTCCGGATATAAGGTTTCGTCGGGTCTTCACGGCGTCGGCGTAAAGGCGGTCAACGCGCTTTCAGAATGGCTCGAAGTCGAAGTTTCGCAGAACGGACACGTTTACAAGCAGGTCTATAACCGCGGCGTGCCGCAGCGCGCCTTGCAGATCGTCGGCGATACCGATAAAACGGGCACGAAGGTCACTTTCTATCCCGACGCGGAAATTTTCGAAACCATTATCTTCAAATACGATACGCTCAAAGTCCGTTTAAAGGAACTTGCATTCCTCAACAAGGGGCTTCGCATCACCTTGACCGACAAGCGCGAGGGCAAGGAGCGCACGGATACCTTCTGCTACGAAGGCGGTATCCGCGAATTGGTACAAGAGATCAACAAGGGCAACGAAACCCTGTTTGCGGAGCCGCTCTACTTTGAAGAACACGAAGGAACGACGGTCTGCGAAATCGCCCTGCAATACAACGAGAGTTATAATGAAATTATTTATTCCTATGCAAACAACGTCAATACGATCGACGGCGGCACGCACGTCGAGGGCCTGAAACTCGCGCTTACCAAAATCATCAATGACGCGGGTAAAAAGCTGAATATTTTAAAGGACAGCGATAAACTGACGGGCGAGGACGTGCGCGAAGGCATTACCGCAGTCGTCTCCGTCAAACTCGAAAATGCGCAGTTCGAATCGCAGACGAAGGACAAACTGAACAATTCGTTTATCCGTACCTTTGTTTCGAAGAGCGTTTCCGAACGCATCGGAACTTATATCGAAGAACACCCGCAGGAAGCGCGCGAGCTGGTCTTGCGCTGCATTACGGCGCAGAAGGCGCGCGACGCGGCAAGGAACGCACGCGAGCTTACCCGCCGTAAGGGAATTCTGGAATCGACGACTCTTCCCGGAAAGCTTGCGGACTGTTCCGATAAACGCCCCGAACTGTGCGAGATATATATCGTCGAGGGCGACTCCGCAGGCGGCACTGCCAAGCAGGGGCGCGACAGAAGATTCCAGGCGATCCTTCCGCTCCGCGGTAAGATATTGAATGTAGAGAAGGTGCGTCTAAACCGCGTGCTCGAAAACGCAGAAATCAAAGCGATGATCACGGCGTTCGGCTGCGGCATTCTGGACGACTTCGACGAGAGCAAACTCCGTTACGACCGCATTATCTCCATGACGGATGCGGACGTCGACGGCGCGCATATCCGTATTCTGTTTTTGACCTTCCTCTTCCGCTATATGCGCCCGCTCATCGAGCACGGGCACGTTTACTCGGCAATGCCTCCGCTGTACAAAGCAAGCATGAAGGGCAGAGAGGATAAATACCTTTATTCCGAAGAGGAAAAGACCGCATACGACGCGGAAAACAATAACAAAGTGGAATATCAGCGTTATAAAGGCTTGGGCGAAATGAGTACGGAACAGCTTTGGGATACGACGATGAATCCCGCGACGCGCACGCTCATCAAAGTGCGCATGGAGGACGCGGTGGAGGCGGATAAAATGTTCTCCGTCCTCATGGGGGAGAGTCCCTCGCTCAGAAGACAGTTCATCGAAGAGAACGCTACGCTGGTCAAAGACTTAGACGTTTAAGAGGAGAATTATCATGGCGAAAAGAGAGACGAGCCCCGAGCTCACGGAAGAATTTAAGAAAACGCTTGAAATGACGAAGATCCTCGATGTGGAAGTCAACGAGGAACTAAAACGCTCGTTCATAGCTTACGCAATGGCGGTCAATAAGTCGCGCGCCATTCCCGACGTAAGGGACGGTTTAAAGCCCGTGCACAGACGTATTCTTTACTCCATGCACGAGATGGGACTGTATAACGATAAGGCGTATAAAAAGTGCGCCCGTATCGTCGGCGACTGCATGGGTAAATATCATCCGCACGGCGACTCCTCGGTGTACGACGCGCTCGTGCGTTTGGCGCAGGACTTCTCCATCAACTTCCCGCTTGTGGACGGGCACGGGAACTTCGGTTCGGTCGACGGAGATCCCCCCGCCGCAATGCGTTATACGGAAGCGAGACTTACGAAGCTTGCCGCGGAAATGCTCAAAGACCTCGATAAAGACACCGTCGATTTCTTTCCCAACTTCGACGGTAACGAAATGGAACCCGCCGTCTTAACGGCGCGCTTTCCCAATCTGCTCGTAAACGGGTCGGACGGTATCGCGGTCGGTATGGCGACGAACATTCCTCCGCACAATCTTGCGGAGGTCATCGACGGAACGATCGCCATGATCGACAACCCCGAAATTTCGATCGAGGATCTAATGAATTACATTCCCGCACCCGACTTCCCCACAGGCGGCATTATCATGGGGCGCGCGGGGATCCGCAAGGCGTACCGCACGGGGCAGGGAAGCATCATTATCCGTTCCAAGTGCGAGATCGAGGAATACGGCACGGGCGGCAATACGAGAAGCCGGATCATCGTGACAGAGCTTCCCTATCAGGTCAACAAGGCTCAGCTCATCGAGACGATCGCAAACATGGTGCGGGATAAGCGGTTAGAGGGAATTTCGGATATCCGCGAGGAATCGGGCAGAGAGGGACTGAGGATCGTTATCGAGTGTAAGAAGGACGCGAACGCGCAGGTCGTTCTCAACACGCTTTATAAGCATACGAATCTGCAAATTTCGGACGGTATTATTTTGCTTGCGCTTGTCGAGAACGGCACCGAACCCAAGGTTCTGAACCTTCGCGAAATTCTCGAATATTACCTCAAACATCAAAAGGAAGTCATCACCCGCAGAACGCGTTACGACCTCAACAAGACGGAAGAGCGCGCGCACATCATCGAAGGATTGGTGCTTGCTCTTGCGAATATCGACGAAGTCATTAAGATCATTAAGGAATCGCGCGACAAGAGCGAAGCGATCCAGAAACTTACGGATAGCTTCGAGTTGACCGAGAAGCAGGCGAACGCCATTCTCGAAATGAAGCTTTCCCGCTTGACTTCCCTCGAAGTGGAGAAGCTCAGAGACGAGCTTGCCGCGCTCCGTGCACTCATCAAAGATTATAAGGATATTCTGGCGCATGAAAGGCGCGTGTACGACATCATCAAAAACGATCTGATTACGATCAAGGCGAAATACCCGTCCGACAGAAAAACGGAGATATCCGTCGACGTCGGAAACATCGACGACGAGGACTTGATCGACGAAGAGGACGTCGTTATTTCCATGACCGACGGCGGTTATATCAAGCGCATTCCCGTCGTGGAATACCGCGCGCAGAACCGCGGCGGCGTGGGCATTACGGGGCACCGTCCCAAAGAGGACGACTTCGTGGAACAGATGTTCATTTGCTCCACGCACGACAACGTGTTGCTGTTCTCCAATTTCGGTAAGGTGTACTCCATCAAAGGATACGAAATCCCGGAGGCGAACCGCACGGCGCGCGGAAGAGCGATCGTCAATATCGTTCAGCTCGACGCACGCGAAAAGATCGCGGCGGCGCTTCCCATGAGCGAAAAGGGAACGGGCTTCCTTGTCATGGCGACAAAGAAGGGGCTTATCAAAAAGACTGCAATGCGCGAATTCCACCGTATTTTGAAAAGCGGAAAAATCGCAATCAAAATCAATCCGAGGGACGAACTCATTTCCGTACAGCCCTGCGCGAAAAAGGAAAGCATCATCGTGGCTTCGCGTCAAGGCAAGTGTATTCACTTTAAGGAGTCCGACGTCCGCGCAATGGGCAGAGATACAATGGGAGTGAAGGCGATACGCCTCGGCAAGGGCGACGAAGTCGTGGATATGCTCGTATTAAAAGAGGGCTGCGATATTTTGACCGTGTCCGAGAACGGCTACGGCAAGCGCACCGATCCCGAAGATTACAGAATTCAGGGTCGCGGAGGTAAGGGCATTAAGGCGGGCGTGTTCAATACGCTCACGGGCAAACTCGTCAACATGAAACTCATCAACGACGAAAACGATGTCATGATGGTTTCCGACAGCGGTATCGTCATTCGTATGCACGGCGACAGTATTTCGAAGATCGGGCGCAATACACGCGGTGTAAGGCTGATGAAGCTGCGCAGCGGCAAGGTGGCTACGGTGGCGATCACCGAACGCGATGAAGAGGCGGAAGTCGAAGTGCCCGAAGAGACTGCGGCGGACGTTCCCGTAGAAGCTCCCGAAACGGAAGAGGAAGATACGGAGACGGTCGTTGACGGCGGAGAGGAGGAAGTTGCGGAAGATCCCGCTTATGAAGAGAGCGAAGAAAGCGAGGAATCCGAAGAAAACGGCGACGAAGAATAAGTTATAAAAAAGCGCGGCGGCGACCGCGCTTTTTTTATGGCGCGAATCGGGTCAAGGCGAGCAATTCGGCTTGTTTGGCAGTACAAATAAATAACTTGTTCGGGATCAGCGATCGTCAACAGGTATAAATTCCTTCTGCCTTGTCAATCATCAGTCTATGATAAAGCAGAAAAACGACATCGCAACCGTCAAAAAAAAGATTGCGGATTATTTCAACAAACAGGTGGACGTGGTTGTAAACCTCGGCAGAAACAAGATCCTCAAATACACGGGGGAGCTTTCGGGCGTGTATCCGTCCCTCTTCACCGTCCGTCCCGACGATAAGGGATTCTTGGGGAAAACCTCCTATTCCTATGCGGAAGTGCTGTGCGGAAGCGTTCGCGTAAAACCGCGGAAAGCTGAATAATTCAAAACAAAAAGCTCCTTGCAGGGAGCTTTTTTCATGCCGAAAATACTTTTCGATAAATTCCGTCAAAAAGAGCATTGCAAAAGAAAAACAAAAAACGCATAACGCCGCCGCAAGCCTCATAGAATGAAAGGAACAAAATAGAGGAGAAAAAACCATGGCATTGAATACGGAAACGGCTACCTATCGCGGGTACGGCAAAATTTTAACGCTCACGCACCAAACGGCGGTGGAGTGCAAATTCGGGGCGGAAGTGGAGTCCATTATCGCTTCCGAGGCGCGCGTCGTCTTAACGGGCGCCGAGGTCTCGGACGGGGAAGTGCGCTACTACGGAAAGGCGTACTTTCTGATCGTCTACGAAGATTCGGAAAAGCGTATTTGCCGTGCCGAAAAGGGAATTGAATTTTCTGCCCGCGCAGAGAACGAGGGTTGTTACCCGGCGCTTACGGCGCGCGCCAGCCTTTCGCTTGAAAATCTTTCCACGCGGCGGGAGGGCGCGAGCACCTATGCGACCGCGTTGATCGGTGCGGATATTTCCCTATACGGCGAGAAGAGCTTTGATTACCTTTCGGGCGGAGAACTCATTGTAAAGCGCGAAGAGGTGCCCGTCATTTCCGCGCGCCTCGTGGGCGGCGCTACCGAGACGGAGGACGAATTCGAAACGGAATTTATCGGCGATATTCTTCTGCATTCCGAAACGGTGGGGACGACGGAAATAACCCTTTCCGCGGGAACCGTTCGCGCCGAAGGAGAAATCAACCTCTGTATTCTTGCGCTCAAAGGAGACAATTCCCTTGTTTCCTTCGAACGGCTCGTGCCTTTCAGCATCGAGATCCCCTGCGAAGAGGCGTTCCCCGGCAGAAACGCGGAGCTTCGCGTTTCCGTTCTCGACGTCGCGCTGAAAGCGGACTCGGACGAGGATAAAAAGAAGTGCAAGATCACCGCGGAGCTTACGCTCGGCGCAGAGGGCTGCGTGTACGAAGAAACGGCGCTTCCCGTAGTGACGGACGCGTTTTCCCGTACGCACGAATTGAATCTTACCTATAACGAGGTGGAGACCGTCGGCGCGGGTCAGCCGCATGGCTTTACGGAACGCGTTTCGGGCAGAGCCGCGCTTTCGTCCACGGTGGACTTTTCCGATACGTTGCTTGCGCTCACATTGCAACGCGCCGAGGCAAACCTCGTCAGCACCGAAGAAGGGATGCGCGTCGAGGGCGTGGCGCTCGCAACGCTTATCGTAAAGGGCGCGGACGGCGGCGTAAGGGGCATGGAGATCAGTCTTCCCTTCTCCGTTGCGGCGGACGTTGAAAACGCGGACGTCTCTGTTCTCGTCTGTTCCATGAACGCGCGTCAACGGCAGGAAGGTGAGATCGACGCGGAAGCTACGTTAAAGATCGGCTTTAAGGAGCATAAGACGGTTCGCGCCAAATTCGTATGCGCGGCGGAAGAGGGCGCGGAAGTACCTGTCTCCGACTGTGCGGTCAGCGTGTTTATTCCCGCGGCGGGCGACGGGCTTTGGGAACTGAGCAAGTCCCTTAAAAAATCACCCGAAGAGGTTGCGGAAAATAACCCCGATCTTGAATTCCCCGTAAAAGAGGGTCAGCGCGTTGTCATTTACAGAAAGAAAGCGTTGAATATGTAACGAGTGAACGCCCCGTCCGTAAGCGGACGGGGCGTTTTTTCTTGCAATCGGAACGGAAATGTGTTACAATGTCTGTTATGGGGACGGTCAAGGTTTTATCCTATGCAAAGCTGAATCTTACGCTCGATATTACAGGGAAAGAGGATAATTATCACACGCTCGATTCCCTTGTCGTGACGGTGGGCTTATACGATAAAATCGTCGCCAGAAAGCGGAAAGATCCGCTGATTGGCGTTACCATGCACGGAATGGGGAGCGATAAGCTGTATCCCGAAGAGAATCACGCCGTCCGCGCGGGCGAAAAGTTCGTAGAGGCGTTCGGAACGAATGGGGCGGACATTACCGTCTATAAAAACATTCCCATGGGCGCAGGCTTGGGCGGCTCTTCCGCAGACGCTGCGGGCGTTCTCAACGCGCTTGCGCAGCTCTATGAAATTACCGATTTCGTAAAATTGAAAGCGATTGCCGACGGGCTCGGCAGTGATACGGGCTATATGCTCCGCGGCGGGCTTGCGCGTATGCGCGGCAGAGGCGACGAGGTGGAATTTTTTTCCGATTCGCCCGATATGCACTTTTTACTGCTCTGTCCCAAGAGCGACGTCTCCACGGCGGAGTGTTATCAAACTTACGACCGATTATCCGAGCCGAACGGGGCTGGACGCACGGAACGGTGTTTGGAAGCGTACCGCAGTATGGGGTTGGGCGAAGCGGCGCGGCTCTTCGGGAACGATCTGTTTGAGAGCGCAAAGTCGCTGAACGGCGAGGCGGGCGAGGCAGTCGCCCGGCTCAGAGAATTTTCGCCGTTGGGAGCAGGCATGACGGGTTCGGGGAGCGCGGCGTTCGCCCTCTTTGAAACACGTGAGCTGTGCGAGTGGGCAAAGAGCAGATATCGGGGCAAATTCCGCATTTATTTGGCGGATGCGGTTTATCCCGCCGAGAAAAAGAAAAAGTATTCGAATCCTTATTCGATAGAAGGAGATTGACATGGAAGAAAGATTGATCGACAAAGACGACGAACGGCTCATCCGCATTAAGAAGAAGCAGGACGAAGTAGACGCCGAGGATGCGACACTTCCCGACGGGGGAGAGGAGGCTCCTGCCGAAGAAGAGGTGCTCGTCACCCTCCCCGAGGAAGAAGACGAGGAATACGACGAAGATTTGGTGGGGCTCACCCCCTCCGAGCTTGCGCGGGAGAAGGCGCGCCGGCAAAAGGCGGAAGAGGAAGCGAAAGACGAGTGCGCAAAGCTTTTGACTGCGGCGGAGGAAGAACTCCGAAACGAAAATTACGAGAGGGCGGCTTCCTTTTTTGAGCAGGCGGCAAGTTACGGTTTTGAGGAGGAGCGCGTGGCGAAAGGGCTTTGGACGGCGCGGACGAAGAACTTCACGGCGACGGATGCCTTTTATAACGCGGAATATGCCGAAGAGTTTTACTATTGCGACGACGCGGCGAAAAAATTCGTGCGCGAAAAGGCGGAGGAAACGCTTTTAAAAGAGCGCGAAGAGATCGAAAGAGAGGAGAAAGCGCTTGCGCCCGAAGTGCTTGCCAAACAAGAGGAACGGCGGCAGGCCTTTTCCGACAACAGAAAGTACTATGCCGTAAGACTTCTGGCTTTTTTGGCGGCGCTTGCGCTGTTTGCGATCGCAACGATCGTGAGCTCCTCCTACATCGTTCGGACGCGTTCGTCGGTACCGCTTATTTTAACGGGCGTGTTCGGCGGTCTTACGCTGATAGCATTCGTCGTTACGCTTGTATTTCTGTTAAAGTTTACGGGCGCGAGTAAGCTCTGCCGCAGGAACGAAAAACTTTCCTCGGCCGAGGACGGGGCGCGTCTTGAAGAGCTGCGCGGCAAATTGGAATGCTTAAAATTGATTTTAGAGGACGAAGAGTAAAAACCGCTCCCTGCCGAAAGCGGAGCGATAGGAATTTTATGAAGTTCATGTGAAAAGCGGCAAGGCAGAAACGCTATGCCGCTTCTCTTTTGCCTTGCGTGGGCAACGGATTTTCCCCGTCCGGTTGAAACACAGGTCTATCGGTTTATAATTCGATAATCCTTTTTGTTACGGCAAGCGGAGTGTTTCATGAAACTGAAAAATTAAGCCGGCATTGATTTTTACCCCTAGATGCGGTGCGTTTTATGATAAAATCGCCAAAAAACGATTAAAGTTTTTTTTAAAAAGGTATTTACAGAACGAAGATTTTAAGTTATAATGTGTGCGGATATTCTTTGCGGGATAGTTACCCGCGGTATCAGGAGGAAACTATTATGGAACTTATTCACTCAAGCATCGGAAAAAAGCTCTACCGCGACGGAGACAAACTTATTAAGTCGTTCGATGAGTCCTATTCCAAAGCGGGCATTCTTAACGAGGCGCTCAATCAGGCGCGCGTGGAAGAAACATCGCTCAACATTCCCAAAGTGCTCGGCGTTTCCGTGATCGACGGAAAGTGGTCGCTCGTATGGGAATATATCGAGGGAGAAACGCTCGAATCGCTCATGAAAAAGCACCCCGCAAAAGAGGACGAATACCTTAACCTTTTCGTGGATCTGCAAATCAGAATGAGCGGAGAGCGCGTACCGCTTTTGGGACACCTGCGCGACAAGATGCACGCTAAAATTTCGGCAAGCTCTTTCCCTGCAACGGTGCGTTACGATCTGCACGTCCGTCTCGACGGACTGCCCCGCCACAAAAAGCTCTGCCACGGCGATTTCCAACCCAGCAACATTATTATTACGAAGGACGGAACGCCGTATATTATCGACTGGTCGCACGCGACGCAGGGGAACGGTTCGGCGGATGCGGCAAGAACGTATCTTATCTTCAAGTTGCAGGAGAAGGATGAGATCGCAGAAAAGTATTTAAAGCTCTTCTGTGAAAAGACGGATACCGCACTGCAATATGTGCAGAGGATCATGCCGATCGTTGCGGCTTCGCAGTCGGTCAAGAACAAGCCCGAGGAAATGGAGTTCCTTGCAAAGTGGGTAAACGTCTGCGATTGGCAGTAAAAAAACGAATTAAAAAGAGCCGCAATATTGCGGCTCTTTTTAATAACTAAAACCCCGCGTGATCGCGGGGTTTTGTTTTTATTCTTCGTCGCCGTCGGGTTCGGTTTCCGCAGGTTCTTCCTCGGCGGGAGCTTCAATCTCTTCTGCGGGTTCGGCGTCTTCGTCGGCTTCGTCCTTAGCCTCTTCCGCTTCCTTTGCCTTGCGGTTTTTCACGAAGGGATTTTCCTCTTCTTCCGTCTCTTCTTTGACTTCTTTTTTCGCGGAAGGTCTGTAACGCTTATCCTGTGCGGCGTTTGCCTTGGGCGATCTTCTGCGCTTACCTGTAAAGTGCCTTACAAGGAGCATCGCCACTACGAAGATCAGGACAATTCCAAGGAGCGCGGAGGATACGATAAGAAGAATGTCGCCCGTCGAAATGGGTTCTTTGTCCTCCTTGTCTTCATCCTTATCGTCGTCGGCGGCGGGATCGTCCGCTTCGACCGTAACGTCGCTTGCCGCATAGTTGATAAAGCGGCGGAGGGTATCTTCATCGTCGTATTCAAGGTAGATGATCTCTTCCGAATACGCGCTCTGATCGTAGGACGCATACAGGTTGCCTACTTCGTCAACGTCCTCGTTTACGTCGTAGCGAAGATAGTTCGCGGAATCGTAAAAGGTGAAGGTGTAGTATTGCGCGACCGAAGAGGGAAGATTTCCGTTTTCGTCGAGCGCATGCTCTTCTTCAAGGTCCGCGACCGCCTCTTTCAAAAGAGTATCGTAGTTGGAGATCGAAGCGGAGGAGTAGCGGTCGAAGAACACATAGCCGTTTGCGGGGATCTTACTTTTGCCGTCTCTGTCGCCCGCCCAAACTTCCAGTCGGTAATCCTTTGCTTCGTTGCCCGTGTGTACATAGAATGCGACGGTGATCCAGTCGGTCGCGTTCGTTGCGTCATTGTTTACGACTTCGATCTTGGCTTCGGGAAGTCCCGCACTGTAATCGTAGCGGTAGTTCGTGCATACGGTGCAGAGGTCTGTTACTTCCTGTTCGTAGGTATAAGAGCCGTCTGCTTTCTCGGTGCGGTATGCAAAGTATTTGCCGTCGTGTCCGTAGAAAGCGACCGTGGTGCCGTTGCCGAGGTAGAGGTTGCTGTCACCCTCCTTCGTTTTATAATTTTGAAGGTTGGCGTAGTAGTTTTTGTCGTTCGGATCTTTTGCGTTGCTGTAAAGTCCGTTCTTTTGCAGTTCGAATAAGATTTCGGTTTCCTTCTCGCTCGGATCGCCGTTGCAGATATTTCCTTCCGAATCGTACCAATAGGTGATTTTCGGCGCGCCCGGTTTCAGGAAGGTGTTATAGCCCGTGTTGCTGAACTCGGAAACGTCCGTCAGATATACGGTTGCTTTCGCGCCTGCGGAGAGCTTCACGCGGAGCGAAATCTTCTGATAGGAGCTTGCCGAAATTGTTGCGTTCGAAGCGAAGTATCCGTAGGAAGGAAGCTCGCCGTTCGTCGTATTCTTGATGACGAGCGGTTGAAGGGCGGTCTTGTTATTGCTGTCGCCGAATACTTCTTCCCAGGTTTTTTGATTGCTGCTGTTTCCGAGCAGAGATTCAAGATCGCTGTTTGCGTAGTAGTTTTCTACGTTCTTATAGTTGAGGAGTCCCGTTATAAGTCCTTCGGGAACTTTGTTTTCGGGAATCGCGTTCCCTTCGTTCCCGCCATCGGAGGGAACCATCCAATCGCTGCCCGCAAGCACGCCCTTAAAGTTGACGGGCGTACCCAATCCGTGTTCGATGTCCGAAGTCGCGGTCACGGAATCGAATACCGTCGTGTCCTCCGTAATGCCCGTAAGCGAAACCTTTTTCGCTCTGTCACCCGTGGACGCATAGGAAAGCTCGGTCTTGGTGAGTTCTCTCGTTTCGAAGTTTGCGAACGCCGCATAGCCCTGACCGTAGTCGTATTTATCGGAGGATGCGATCGAGGTCGGTCCCAACGAAAATTCAAGGGAGTACGTTTTATCGGAATCGGTATCGTTCGATACGAAGAAGAAGCACTGTACCCAACCGTTGTAAATATCTTTTTTGTTCTTATTTTCGTCGGCGGGATTGGTAATATCCACCGTTGCGATCTTCGTGGAGTCGAATGCGGAAATCGCCGTCTTTGTCTCTCCGTCGACAAGGTTGATCGTAGCGCCCGTGCGCCCCGTGATCACTTCGCTCGTCTTTACGAAGAAGGAGATAAGGAGGGGTTTGGAGTCCTTTTTAAGAATGAACGTTTCGCTCTTTGCGGTGTATGCCGCGCCGTTCGTCGAGAGCAGAAGAAGGATCTGCTGATTTTTAAACGGGAACTCTTTAAAGTCTTTTTCCGCAATGCTCTGCAAATAGCCGTTTGTCGAGTTCTTAATTTCAGTAAGCGATTTTACGCCCACGATGCTGCGCTTATTTTCGGGCACGCGGCTGTCGCTACTGTTGTCGTAGAGAGAAGGGTCGATTTTTTCCGAGGTGTAAGCGGTGTTGCCCGACTTCTCTTCCGTAAGACCGCAGGTCATGTTGTCGGAAGTGATGGCATATGAGGTGTTTGCCGCATACAGGTCGATCGAAAAAGTCTTTTCGTAGCTGTTATTTTTATTGTAAAGTTCCGTCGCGTCGAAGAGTTTATCGTTCTTTTTACTGTTGATATCGCAGGACAGAGCGTTCTTGTCGGGAAATTCGCTGTTTTCGATAATTTCGCACTGCGCGTCGTCGAAGAGGGCGTAGCCGTTGACCGCCTCATATCTGTCGTCGGAGTTGCCCTGCCCGAGTCCTAAAACGAGTTTCACGGTCGTCGAAGCAAAGGTGCTTGCGCGGACGTAGACCGTATATTGCTCCCAGCCGTTGTTGGCGCCGCTCTTGTTCGTTACGGCAGTGTTGATGTTTTTGATCTGCATTTGATCGAGGGTCGTGCCGCCCACCGTCTGCGTAACGCCGATATACGCGCCCGCTTCGGAGGTGACTTCGAGTCCGTCGAGAGAATCGTTATCCTCGTTCAGATCGGAATAATAGTGGCGGAGATTCGCCGTTTTGACCCATACGGAAATTTTTGCGGAAGTGCCCGCCGCAAGGGAGATCGACGTGGAGGAGGAATAGCTCTGCGCCGTTCCCACCGCGCCGTCGCTCGTTCTGCGGTTGTGGATCATGAGAACGCCGCTTCCCTCCTGCTCTTCTCCGCCGTGGAGAACGGGGGCGGCCTTGTCCTCTCCCGATCCGAGCTCGTCCCGAAGGTATTTTACGTCCTCGAAGTCTACGGAAGAGAATTCCCGTTCTCTGAAGAACTTTTTCTCCGCGGAGTCGGAGGAAAGCGCCTCGTAGGCGTCCTCGAAGGGGTCGTATTGGGAATTGTTCGAAGGGTTGTCGCATTTATAGAAGAAATTCAGTCTGTCGTAAATGTTGCCCTCGTCCCAATTCGCATACGCGTCCGCAACGGACTTGTATTCGTATTTCGATTTGGAGAAGGATTCCCAATATTTGAGATCCAAAAGTCCCGACTTCGTATCCGAAGAGGGGGAGCCGGAGGAAAACGACCAGCTCGTGGGCGTATTGAGGATCGCCCTCAATTCGTCCTCCTCCTTCGTCATTTCGGAATAAAACTCAAAGTTCCCGTTTTTTAAAAGCTGGGTATCCGCAGGCATTGCCGCAGATTCTTCGTCCTCGTCGTCCTTCCCGTCGTCAGGGTTATTGCAGGCGGCAAAAACGCCTAGGGAGAGCACCGCCGCCATAGAGACGGACAGCCCTATCGCCCAACGTCTTTTCCATTTTCCCGATCCATAAATTTTAGCCATAAAATCTTCCTTATGCGCGCGTAACATTATATAGCGCGTAATTTTTCAAGATACACCTATTTTAATATAAAACGCGCCTTAACGCAAGCGTTTCCGTGCGCAAATAAATTGTTTTGAGAAAATTTTTTATAAAATTTCACAAACTGAATACAATCTTGTGCGTTTTTATAAAGTTTTAAAAAGAGAAGGAGAATAGAATATGAACCGAATAAACGGGTACGCCGTAGGCGGCGGACTTTTGACAGGAGCTGCAAACGGGCTCTTCGGCGGGGGAGGCGGCATGATCGCCGTTCCCTATCTTGAAAAAGTTGCAAAATATCCCACAGCCTCCGCGCACGCGACGGCGATCGCCGTGGTGCTTCCCGCAACGCTTGTGAGCGCAGCGGTCTATCTTTTTTTCGGGCTCGTGCCCTTTTTCGTATTTTTGCCCGTTTCCGTGGGTGTGCTCGTCGGGGGTTTTCTCGGTGCAAAGCTGTTGGGGAAGACCGACCCTAAAATTACGGCGGTCGTCTTTTCCGTTTTAATGCTTGTCGCGGGGGTCAGGATGCTTTTATGAGTTTTTTGATATTCTTGCTGTGCGGGATCGCGGGCGGCGTTTTAGGCGGAATGGGTATGGGCGGCGGAACCCTTTTGATTCCGCTTCTGACCGCCGTATGCGGGGTGAAACAAACTGCGGCGCAGGGGGTGAATCTCCTGTGCTTTTTGCCCATGTCGGCGGTTGCGCTTGCCGTTCACGCAAAGAGCGGACTCTTAAAAAAAGAGGGTCTTGCGTTTTTAACGGTGCCGGCGCTTCTGTTTTCGGCGCTGTTTTCGGTTGCGGCGGCGTACCTGCCCGAATCGGCGCTTTCGAAGGGGTTCGGACTTTTTTTGATCGGGTTGTCGTTTTTTCAGTTTGCTTCCGCTTTACACATAAAAAAAGAGAAAAAACCCCATGAAACGTTAAAAAAATTATAAAAAAACCGGACTTTTTTCAAAAAGGGTATGGACAAACAGTCAAAGCTATGTTAGAATGATTTTGCTATAATCGGGGGAAAGTTAGAATTCGGCGGGGGCGGAATAACGCGTCCGCAAAGGACAGTGTGAGCTATGGAAAAAATCGGCGTTATCGATTTAGGCTCTAACTCTGCGCGCCTTGTGATCGTAAAACTCTTTGACGAGCACTTTATGGTCGAGGACGAAATGAAGGAGAGCGTTCGTCTCGGTCAGGATATGGACCGCGACGGTTTTCTCAAACCCCAGAGAATTGCAGAGACCATAAAAACTTTAAAAATGTTTAAGCGCCTGTGCGACGCGAGCGGTGTTTCGCGCATTATCGCCGTTGCGACGGCGGCTGTTCGCCGCGCCAAAAATCAACGTTCTTTCCTCGACGAAATTCAGGCAACCTGCGGTATTAAGGTAAGCGTTCTTTCCGAAGAGGAAGAGGCGACTTACGTCTACCGCGGCGTCATCAATTCCATGGATATTCCCAAAGGGATCATTTTGGAGATAGGCGGCGGCAGCACGAAGATCGTCTATTACAACCGCCGCACCATTCTCAATTTCGTGACTCTCGGTTTCGGCGCGGTCACGCTGACCGATCTTTTCAAGAACGACGGTTCGACCCGCGAACAGACGGATCGGATCGAAGAATTTTTCACCGAACAGTTCAGAAAAATCGAATGGCTTAACGATATAGACCCCGAAACACAGATGATCGGCGTGGGCGGTTCTTTCAGAAATCTTTATAAAATCAACCGCGTTGTCAAAAAATATCCGCTTTCGAGCCTGCACAACTATCAGTTTGCAACCGAAGATTTTAACGTGCAATACGAGATGGTGCGCGAGCTCGACGTGGAAAAACGCAAACGCATCCGCGGACTTTCGCCCGCCCGAGCAGACATCATGCCCGCCGCGCTCGCCATTATCAGAGCGTTCACAAAGTATCTGAATATCGAGTCTTTCACGATCGGCGGAAGCGGACTGAGAGAGGGGATCATGTTCAATCAGGCGGTGCCTATGACGGTCGAACGCCCCATTACAGACGTGATGAGCTATTCGCTGAACACCCTTGTCAAATACTACGGCTGCGACGTCCGTCACGCGGAACACACGGTTCGTTTGTCCATTCAGCTCTTTAAACAGCTTCGGGTGCTTCATAAATTCCCGCGCGTGTATCTGAAAATTTTAAAAATCGCGGCGAGCCTTGTTGATTGCGGAAGAAGTTTGCGCTATTACGGCAATGCGCAGCACGCGCGCTATACGATCATGAATTCGTGCATTTACGGCGCGACGCACCGCGAGATCGTTTTGGCGGCGTTCGTGGCGGGATGTTACAAGAAAGAGGATATTCCTGCCGTCGAGTGGGCAAGATACCGCGATATCGTCAGCGAGGAAGATCTGGAAGTCGTCAAAAAGCTGGGCGTGCTTTTGCGCATTGCGGAATGTCTTGACAGGAGCGGGCTCGGTGTCGTTACGGGGATCAACTGCGACGTTCTGGGCGATTCCGTTATTATGAAAACGGAGGTCTCTGGCGACGCCGCGCTCGAAATTCATCAGGCGCTTGCCGTGAACGGCGAATTCAAGCGCAATTTCCATAAAAATCTCGAAATTCTTTAATGAAACTTTTACTTGCAAGCGCCTCGCCGAGGCGCAGAGAATTGCTTGCGCCGATCTGTCCGTTCGAGACGGAAGTTTCCCGTTTCGAGGAGTGCGACGGGCGTAGCGCGGAGGAGACCGTTTTAAAAAACGCGCGCGGGAAGGCGCTCGAAGTGCTGGGGCGGTTTCCCGAATGCAGAGTTTTGGGCGCGGACACGGCGGTCGCCCTGAACGGCGTGATTCTGGGTAAGCCCAAAGACGCCGCGGACGCGGAGAGAATGCTCCGTTTTTTGAGCGGGAGGACGCATTCGGTGTTCACGGGCGTTTGCGTTGCGGATAAGTTCGGCGTAACGGAGCGGGTCGTCGAGACGAAAGTTCTGTTCAAGGAATTAAGCGAAGAAATGATAAAGAGCTACGTTTCAAGCGGTGCGCCGCTCGATAAAGCGGGAGCTTACGGAATACAGGACGGAATCGTCGTAGAGTCCTATGAAGGAAGTTATTCAAACGTTATGGGACTGCCGACCGAGACCGTAGAGGAAATGCTCTTTCGATAAGGAAACGCGTATGATAAAACTTGCAATCGATTTCGGTACGGCAACAACGAAAATTTATAAACTCGGTTACGGCATTGTTTTGACCGAGGCGACGTGCGTGACTTCGCAGAAGGATACGGGCGAGGTGCGCGCCTACGGGAACGAGGCAAAACGGCTCTTGGGCAAGACCGCGGATCTGACAGACGTGAGTTTTCCCGTTTGGGAAGGGGAGATCGTATCTGAAAAACGCGCCGCGGCGGTTCTGGAATACTTTGTGCAGAAAGTCGCCAAGAGGGGCGCGGAGGCGCTCTTCTGCGTGCCCACGGGCTGTACGGCGGCTTCGCGCGAGAAGTATCTGCGCGTGGCGAAATCGGCGGGAATATCCCGCGTGAAATTTGCGGAGACGCATTTTTTATCCGCGCTCGGGCAGGACGTTCCGCTCTCGGAATCCAATCCCGTTTTCGCGATCGATATCGGCGCGGGCAAGACGTCGCTTTCGGCGTTCTCCCTCGACGGAACGATCGCGGGGCTTACCATGAACGTGGGCGGCAACAATATCGATATTCACATCATCGACCATATCGCGGAAATGTTTAATTTGAAAATCGGCTCGCTCACAAGCGAAAAGCTGAAAAACACGGTGGGGAGCCTGCTTTGCGATTCGGGCAGAAGCACCATTATCAACGGGCGCGACGTGCCCACGGGCAGACCGCGATCGGTATCCGTTGCCAGCGAAGATATTCTCTTTCCCGTAAGAACTTATATCGATAAAATAATCGAGTATGCGGAATTGGTTTTAAGAAAACTGCCTGCGGAAGTTTCCGCCGCGATGTGCAAGAACGGCGTTTACTTCTCGGGCGGGGTGTGCGCGCTCGAAGGCTTTGCCGAATATATGGAAGAAAAACTGCAAATGGAAGTCCACGTTGCGCAGGATCCGGAAACGGCGGTCGTTTCGGGCGGGGGCAGGGTTCTGGGGAACAACGCCCTTCTCGACAGGATCATGATGGAATAAACTGCGAAAAAAGTACGCCCCTCTTACGAGAGGCGTTATTTGTTGAGCGGGCTTGCGGGGCGCGGCATAACTGCAATGGTTATAGGATGCAATATAAATTCCGAATGAGATGAATGCACAAAAGTTTAATGATTTGCTTAAAAGAATGAAATACGATAAAAATGCAGTCGAGGAATTTTACAATGCATTCTATTTGACCATAAAGGCGCACGTGAAATATCGCTTCGGATATCTGGCGGATCCGGAGGATATGGCGCAGGACATTTTCATGAAACTTTACACGATGGAAACGCCGTCGTATGTGAAAGCGCCCGCCAAATGGTTGGGAAAATTTTCCGATAATTTCGTGATCGACCAATTAAGGGCAAGTCGTCCCGAATTGGGACTTTTGGAATCGCATCCTTCCGACTTTGATCTGGAAAAGACGATTGTGAAATTCGATTTAAAGAACGCAATGTCGCATCTGGATGAAGTTGCTCAAAAAATCATTTACATGAATTATTGGGAGAGATACAGCTTAAAGGATGTCGCGGTCATTTTGAATATGAGTTACGGCAACGTACGCCAAATTGCATGCAGGGCGTATAAAAAATTAAAATTGTATTTAAAAAGTTAAAAAAACCTGTAACATTTTTTCTTTTTTCTCCGTCTTTAAAAGCAGAATCAATTTTACGGAGGAATAACCATGAAAAAACTTTTGGCAATCGTTTTAACGGTGAGCGTCGGAGGGGCGTGCCTGTGCGGCAATGCCGTGGCGGTCAGGGAAGAAACTTACTGCGACAGCGGTGTAATGCCCTTGGCGGCGACGAGCGAAAAGATCTATTACGAGAACAAGACGGAAGATAAGTTCAATATGGCGTTAAGGGCCCCCAGTTATACGACAAGCCCGTATACAGCATCGTGTGCCTGCGTCGCGGGGGCGAACGTGATCGGTTTTTACGACCGGTACGACGAAAACCTGATCCCCAACCATACCGCGGGCAGAGTGTTTTTGGGGCAATATATGTATAATCCGGAAGATATTTACATAACGGAATTGGTCAAACAGCTCTACGAGGATATGGGGACGGACTCCACCGGGACGACGGTCAGGCAATTCAAAAACGGCATGACCAAATTCAGCGAACGCAAGGGAAAGACGATCGAGTTTACCTCCTGCATGAAGAACGGGAAGCTCGATTATGCTGCGGCAAAGAGCTATATGAAGGCGAATCAACCCGTCGTGCTGTTTTGCTTGGGGTATAACATAGCGAATTTATCTGCGGGCGACAAGTGCGATACCGTCGATTACATGGAATATACCGCAAATCACGTTATGGTGGGGTTCGGCTGGAAAGAGTTAAATTATCAGCTGTCTGCAACGGCGAGCGCCGTGTACCAGTACGTCGAGGTCGCTTCGGGTACGGACGGCAGGGCAAGCGGGCTCTATAACGTCAGCTATAAAACGAAAATCAACGACGCGTATGCGATCAACATTTATTGAGTTATGAATGTAAAGAGATATTTAAGAAAACAGGCACAGGAAGATTTAAAGGCGTTGGAGTCCGAAGGCGACAGGGAGTTTATTTCCCAACTGATGGAGACCGTCGGGGAACGGCACGCGCCCAAGCCCAAGCGCAATAAAAATTGGCTGTGGGCGATCCCTTCCGCTACGGCGGTATGCGCCGCGGTGCTGGTCGGAACGCTCGTTCCCTGGACGGGCAAGATAAAAAATGAGGATAAATATTTTGTCGACGAGGTCACGACGATCGAAACGCTTGCCGACGCGTTAAACGGGTTGGATATCCATATTTCGGAAAATCAGGAAGTTTTCGTTAAAAAGACGTACGATACCGTATCGGGTCACGATTTGTATTATACAATGCTTGTCAGTGAATTTACGGAGACCGTAGATTATGCTATCGAAACGAGGATCATAGTCAATGAAAAGTATGAGTTCGAAGATTTCGTCCTCGACGACAGCTTTGCTACGCAGGACTGCGGGCATTATTCGGTTTATTACAAACAGGAATTTACCGAAGATTATACTAATACGGGACTCAACTCAGTGCGGGGCAAGGCAAAGATCGACGGATTGAAATATGAAATATATGTAACTGTGTACGATGAATTTACGCTCGGAAGCGGTATGTTTTTAGACGTGATCGCCGGCCTGTTTGATTTTAACGGATAGAAAATAAAAAAAGCCCCGCGCTTTCAAAGCGGGGCTTTTTTTTATATCAAAGGGTACCGTTTTTCAATATCGAAATCAAGCCCGTTCCGATTTGCGCCGTCCCACTGCTGTAAAACTTCCAAACATTCCGTATAAGCGGTTTTCTCCCCGTATGCAAACGGGGATGCGCTGCCGTCTTTGATTTCTTTGAGCTCGTCTAAATAGACGAGAAGAAGTTCAATTAAATAAAGTATGGTGTCTGTTGCGTTCATTTTGATTCTTTCCTTAACTTAATGAGGCGATTGCCGTTTCTTCTGTAAATTGATGAGTTTGTACATAGTCATAAAAATAATAAAAACAGTCGGTGTATTTTTTGCGGTCTGTCAACAGCGATTTTTCGTTGGAAAAGATTTCTTCCGCAATGCGCCGTTTCGTAAATTTGGAATTTTGCACTTGATACAAAAAATTGATCGCCGTGCAGTGCGAAGTTTTTTCGATTTCATCGGTAACTTTGTAATAAAAGTAAAACAAACGGTATGCAAGATTGGAAACTTCGTCGTTACTCAAATAGGATTGACGGATGAATTTTTCAGCGTTCATGAGCGTGTTCATGGTTCGATTCTAAATGATAACAAAAATAAAATTTGGACGAAAATAGTCGAATTTTGACAGTTGATTTGTGATACAATAGATTTTTATCGAAAAATAATTCCTCCATATATGGGACGGAGCAAAATTTCATTTTGTGACAAATTTAAGGAATTCATATGGGTTTTTGTCGAAAACGGCTCTATTACATTCTAGACGGGGCAAAATGCGATTTTGTTACAAAGTTTAAAATTCTCCCGAACGGGAAAAAATAAACCGAAAAAAACGGGGTAGGGAGCTTTATATCAATCGGGGATATTTTGCATAAGCAGACGACAATCGGCAATAATAAATAGAAAAAGGGAAACGGAAATGCTCGACAGACGGACGGGGCACCTGCTCGCAAAACTTAACGCGCTTTGCGCAAGATCCGCTTTCTGTATCGTCGAAGAGGAGGAACTGCTGTTTGCGGGCGAGGATGGCGAAAGCGTAAAAGGAATGCTCGGCTTTTTAAAGGACAGGGGGTATCTCGAACTCGGCTATGCGGAAGGGGGCGAATACTGCGTGCGCATTCTTCCCGAGGGGCGGCTGTACTTCGAACGCGCCGCGGCGGAAAAGAAAGACGAACAAAGGCGCAACCGCATGGAAGCGCTGTGCGCGTTTTTCGGCGCGCTCTTGGGCGCGGCGCTGAGCGGCGGGATCGTTGCGCTTATCGTACTGTTGTAACAGGGAAGGAATGTTTAACGAATCGCTTTCAAAACGGGAAAATGCGGTCATGTCGGCGGTCTTTCAGCTCTCCGAGGGGAAGGAACGCTTTCTCGTCGCGCCCTACGAACTTTTGGCGCTCTTGCCTCCCCGTCAGAACTTTAACGAAGAAAAGCTCTACCGCACGCTGCGTTCTCTCGAACTCGACGGCTATTTCGAGCTCATCGAAAGCGATCGAAAGGGAGAGCCCGTGTTCGTCGTTCATATGCGGGAAGCGGGGCGTTCCTTCCGCAGGAGCGACGCTTTGAGAAAGCGCAGGATCTATTATAAAATCGCTGTAACGCTCCTGTGCGGAGCGCTGTCCGCGCTCGTCGGAATACTCGTTAAAAGTTTGTTGGGTTAGGGCAATTTATTTGACAACCTGTTTTCAATGTGCTATGATTGATACAAACTTTTGTTTGTATCTTTTATTTATATGGAACACTTTGATTTTAAGTTAAGATCCGCATTCGAGCCCACGGGCGATCAGCCCGAGGCGATCAAAAAACTGACCGAAGGCGTTTTGGACGGGGTCCGCACGCAGGTGCTCGTCGGCGTTACCGGAAGCGGAAAAACGTTTACCATGGCGAACGTAATCAAAAACGCGGGGCGTCCCGCGCTCGTGATCGCGCACAACAAAACGCTTGCGGCGCAGCTTTGCAACGAGTTCCGCGAGTTCTTCCCCGAAAACCGCGTGGAGTACTTCGTTTCCTATTACGATTACTATCAGCCGGAAAGTTATATCCCCTCGACGGATACCTATATCGAAAAAGACCTCTCCATGAACGACGAGATAGATAAACTCCGCAATGCGGCGACCTGCTCTTTGGGCGAGCGCGACGACGTGATCGTGGTCTCTTCCGTATCCTGCATTTACGGTTTGGGCGCGCCCGAGGAGTTTTTCCGCCTCGGCGTCTCCATGCGCCCGGGTCAGCAAATGGAGCGCGACGAGCTGCTACGCCGTCTTGTGGAAATTCATTATTCGCGTAACGATATCGACTTCAAACGCTCGACTTTCCGCGTGCGCGGCGACGTGGTGGAAATTTTCCCCGCGTCCAATTCCGAGCTTGCGATCCGCGTGGAGTTTTTCGGTGACGAGATCGAAAGTATCGGAGAAGAGGACGTCGTCACGGGCAAGGTCGTTTCCGAACTCAAACACGCGGTCGTGTTCCCTGCAAGCCACTACGCCGTTGGAAGCGAACGGCTTTCTTCCGCGCTTGCCGTGATCGAGGAGGACTTGCAGGGAGAAGTAAAAGCATTCGAGGCGGACGGGAAACTTTTAGAGGCGCAGCGCCTCTCCCAACGCACCGAACACGATCTGGAAATGATGCGCGAGATCGGCTATTGTTCGGGGATCGAGAACTATTCCCGCTATTTCGACGGGCGCGCACCGGGCGAACCCTCGTTCACGCTTTTGGATTACTTCCCCGATCATTTTCTCGTGTTTATCGACGAGAGCCACATGACGATTCCGCAGATACGCGCCATGTATCACGGCGACCTTGCGCGAAAAAAGAACCTTGTAGACTACGGCTTCCGTATGCGCTCCGCCTACGACAACCGCCCTTTGACGTTTGAAGAATTCGACGCGCGCGTGCCGCAGCTCATTTGCGTTTCGGCGACGCCCGCGCCTTACGAATTGGAGCAGGCGGGGCAGGTCGTGGAGCAGCTTATCCGTCCTACGGGGCTTTTGGATCCCCCCGTTACGGTGAAACCCACGAAGGGGCAGATCGACGATCTGCTCTCCGAAATCCACGCCGTGATCGAACAAAAGGGCAGGGTGCTCGTTACGACCCTCACCAAGCGCATGGCGGAGAGTCTGACCGATTATTTAAAAGAGAATCATATCAAAGTGCGCTATATGCATTCGGACGTGGATACGTTGGAGCGTATCGATATTATCAACGGACTGCGTGCCGGGGAGTTTGACGTGCTCTGCGGAATCAACCTTCTGCGCGAGGGACTCGACCTTCCCGAGGTGCGCCTCGTCGCCATTCTCGACGCGGACAAGGAGGGCTTTTTGCGGAGCGAGACCTCTCTCGTGCAGACGATAGGGCGCGCCGCCCGAAACGCGGAGGGGCGGGTCATTATGTACGCCGACGAAATGACGGGCAGTATGCAGCGCGCCATTTCCGAAACCAACCGCAGACGCGGCATTCAGGAAGAGTACAACAAAAAACACGGGATCGTTCCGAAAACGATCGTAAAAGAAGTCAAGTCCACCCTATCCATCACGGGCAAGGCGAAAAAAACGGGCGACGTCAAGATGAAGGATATTCCCGACGAAATCGAAAAGCTCAAAGCGCTCATGAAGGTCGCTTCCGCCCAGCTCGATTTCGAAAAGGCGATCGAGATTCGGGAGGCAATCAATGAACTGCGGCGAAGATACCGCGGATCGTAAAAAACGGAGAAACGGAAAGGAAAAAATCATGAAAATTGCGATCGATATAGACGACACGCTTACGAGGATCGACAGAGCGGCGGCGGTCGAAAAATATATTAATGAAAACGGACTTTCGTTCCGCATCGTCGATCCGCACGCGCATACGCTGTTGGACGTTTGCGATTGGTCGCGCGACGACGTTTCGCGGTTTATAAAGTCGGGCGGAGACAAGCTGTTTCTGAACGCGCCTCTCAAAGAAGGCGCAAAAGAGACGGTCGAAAAATGGAAAGCGGCGGGGCACGAAATCATAATTCTGACCGCGCGCATTTCCGAATGGTTTCAAGACCCCGTAAACAAAAGCCGCCGTCAGCTCGACGAATATAAAATTCCCTATGACGAAATCGTCGCGGAAGTCTGGGAAAAGGGCAGGTATTGCCGCGACCGCGGAATCGAAGTTTTGATAGAGGATAACTTCGAAATCTGTAAAAAAGCGCAAGAGCTTGGCGTAAAGGCGGTCATGTTTGTAGACAAGCACAACTTTGCGCACGCAAAGGAAATCAAATACGCAGGTCCGAATTGGGAGTACGTCGCTTCTTCGGTAGAGTTTATATTGAATCCGCCCCGCGAGCGCGGTTAAAGGAATAAAAAGATGAAAGACGAATTACTCGTAAAAGGTGCAAAAGAAAATAATTTGAAAGACGTCACCGTGCGTGTTCCGAAGAATACGCTTACGGTGTTTACGGGCGTATCGGGTTCGGGCAAATCGACGCTTGCCTTCGATACGATCTTCGCGGAGGGGCAGCGCCGCTATATGGAGAGTCTCTCTTCCTACGCGCGGCAGTTCCTCGGCATGATGGAAAAACCCGACGTGGAGAGCATCGAGGGGCTTTCGCCCGCGATCAGCATCGATCAGAAGACGACTTCACACAATCCCCGTTCCACGGTGGGTACGGTGACGGAGATATACGACTATCTGCGCCTTCTCTATGCGAGGGTGGGCGTTCCGCACTGTCCTCAATGCGGAAGGGAGATCCGCCGCCAGACGGTGGACGAAATTGCCGACCGCGTTATGGAAATGCCCGAGGGGAGCAAACTTCTCATCGAGGCGCCTGTCGTGCGCGGCAGAAAAGGAGAATTTCAAAAGGAGCTTGCGGGATACCGCAAGAGCGGTTATGCGCGCGTCAAGGTTGACGGGATAGTTTACGATTTGCAAGAGGATATCAAGCTCGAGAAAAATAACAAACACAACGTGAGCGTGGTCATAGACAGACTCGTCGTCAAGGAGGGGATTTTAAGTCGCCTCACCGAGAGTCTCGAAGCGGCGCTCCGCCTTGCGGACGGACTTGTTACCGTCTCCTGCGGGCAGGAGGAAACGCTCTATTCTTCACGCTACGCCTGCCCCGACTGCGGCATTTCGATCGAAGAGATCGAACCCCGTCTTTTCTCGTTTAACACGCCTTGGGGCGCGTGTCCCGAGTGTTCGGGGCTTGGCTTTAAGCAGTCCGTCGATCCCGATCTCATCTGCCCCGATAAAACAAAGACGATCCGCGAGGGGGCGATCCATGCGGGCGGGTGGATGTTGGACAGTAACTCGACCAACCTCATGTATGTGACCGCGCTTGCCAAGCATTACAAGTTCTCGATCGATACGCCCGTCAAGGATTTGCCCAAGAGTGCATACGACATTATCATGTACGGAAACGGAGGTGAGGAAATAGACCTTTCTTATAACACCCGCTCCTTTTCGGGCAGCTACAAGATGAAGTGGGAGGGCTTTGTCAACAACCTCGAACGCCGCTACAAGAATACTTCATCGGACGGCGTTAAATACGACATTGAACGGTATATGCGCACGGTCGACTGCCCCGCCTGCCGCGGTAGGCGTTTGAAGCGCGAGGCGCTTGCGGTCACGGTGGGCGGCAAGAACATTTTTGATGCGTGCAATATGCCCATACGCGATCTCAGAAAGTTTATTGCGGGGCTTACGCTCGGCGAAACGCAGAAGGCGATCGCAGGCGTCGTATTAAAGGAAATCGGCAAGCGGCTCGATTTTTTGATCGGTGTGGGGCTCGATTATTTAACGCTTACGCGGAGCGCCGCAACGCTTTCGGGCGGCGAGAGCCAGCGTATACGCCTTGCCACGCAGATAGGTTCTGCTCTCTCGGGCGTTTTGTACATTCTTGACGAGCCGAGTATCGGGTTGCATCAACGGGACAACGAAAAACTGCTCGCTTCCCTCAAAGGTCTGCGCGATCTGGGAAACACGCTCATCGTTGTCGAGCACGACGAAGAGACCATCCGTTCTGCCGACTATATCGTCGACGTGGGACCGCTTGCGGGCGTGCACGGGGGTGAGATCGTCGCGTGCGGAACGCAAGAGGATATCATGAACGAGCCGCGTTCGATCACGGGCGACTATCTTGCGGGAAGAAAGAAAATCGAGGTTCCCCAGATCAGAAAACAGCCCGACGGCAGATGGCTTAAAATACGCGATTGCAGGCAGAACAACTTAAAAGGCATTACGGCGGAAATTCCCGCGGGACTGATTACCGCGGTCACGGGCGTATCGGGCTCGGGCAAATCTTCGCTCGTCAACGAAATCATATTGCCCGTGCTTTCGGAACGCTTGGGCGGCGCCCGTCTCCCCTTAGGCAAGAGCGGCGAAGCGGAGGGGACGGAGTACTTCGACAAAGTGATCGCGATCGACCAATCGCCGATCGGCAGAACGCCGCGCTCCAACCCCGCGACCTATACGGGAGTGTTCTCTGCGATCCGCGAGCTGTTTGCCGCCACGCAGGACGCGCGCACCATGGGCTATAAAGCGGGAAGATTTTCGTTCAACGTCGCCGGCGGAAGGTGCGAGAACTGCGAGGGCGACGGTATCATGAAAATCGAGATGCACTTCCTGCCCGACGTATTTGTTCCTTGCGAAGTCTGCGGGGGGAAACGTTACAATCGCGAAACGCTCGAAGTCAAGTACAAGGGCAAGTCGATTGCCGACGTTCTCGATATGACTGTAGAAGAAGCGTGCGATTTCTTCCGCCCCGTTCCCTCGGTATACAATAAAATTTCCACTCTTAAAGAAGTGGGGTTGGGATATATTAAATTGGGGCAGAGTTCCACCACCCTGTCGGGCGGCGAGGCGCAGAGGGTGAAGCTTGCGACCGAGCTGAGCAAGCGTTCTACGGGCAAGACTTTTTACATTTTGGACGAGCCCACGACGGGGCTTTCGAGCTACGACGTGCAGAAGCTTGCGGATATTCTGATTCGGTTGAGAGAGAACGGGAATACCGTGCTCGTCATCGAACACAACCTCGATATTATTAAGATCGCCGATCACATTGTTGACCTCGGACCGGAGGGGGGAGACGGCGGCGGCACGGTCGTTATAACGGGCAGTCCCGAGGAAGTCGCGCGGTGCGAAAAGAGCTATACGGGGCATTTCTTAAAGGAAGTGCTTTCATGACCGATTTCGAAAAACTGTTTTCGCAAGGGGAAGCAAATCGGGACAAGCTACTCAAAAACGGTTTTATACCGTTGGAGAAAGGGTATTACAGGGAGAGCCGGCTGTTGAGTTTTCTTCTCCGCGTAACCGTAACGGAAAAGGGAAAAGTGAATGCGGAGCTATTCGATCCGGAAGCGGACGCGCCCTATACCCTGCATCTTGTGGAGGGGGCGGAAGGAAGCTTTGTGGGGGAAGTGAGAAATGCTTATGAGGACGCGCTTTTAAAAATCGCCGAAACCTGTTTCGACAGAGCGGTGTTCAGGAGCCGATACGCCGTAAAACTGTTGGAATACGCAGAGGAAAAATACGGCGAGACCTGTGAATATCTTTGGGAAAAGTTTCCCGATAACGGCGTTTTGCGCCGCGCGGACAACCGCAAGTGGTATGCGGCGATTCTGACGGTGGCAGGTAACAAGGTGGGGTTATCCACAGACGAAAGGGTGGAAATTGTCGATTTGCGTGCGGAAGAGGGCGAGGTTCAACGACTTATCAACAGGAGCGGTTTTGCCCCTGCCTGGCATATGAATAAGAAGAGCTGGATAACCGTGTATTTGAACGGTATGGTAGAGTTTTCCGAAATCACGGAACTGCTCGACAGGAGCAGAGAGTCGGCGTTGAAAAATAAAAGGAGAACGTTATGAACGAAAGGAAACGGAAATTGGGAGAAGAGCGCTTTGCGATCCGCGAGCTCTTCGAATACGGCAAACGGAGAGCGAAAGAAATCGGCAGAGAGAACGTGTTTGATTTTTCGATCGGGAATCCTTCCTCGCCCGCGCCCGACGGCGTAAAGGAGGAGATCATCCGTCTTTTAAACGAAGTCTCTTCGGCTGAGCTCCACGGCTATACTTCCGCACAGGGAGATCCTGCGGTGCGCAAGGCTGTGGCGGATTATTTACATAGTGAGTTCGGCGCAGAAATTTCCGCAAATCGGATTTACATGAGCTGCGGCGCTTCGGCGTCGCTTACGGTTGCGCTCAACGCGATCCTTTCGGGCGGCGAGGAAGTCGCAGTTCTTGCACCATACTTTCCCGAATACCGCGTATTTATCGAGGGGGCGCGGGGGTTTGTAAAAGAGGTTGCAACGGATAAAAATTTCCGCCTTGATTTGGACGCGCTCGATCAAGCGATCACGAAGAATACGGCGGCGGTCATTCTCAATTCCCCCAACAATCCCACGGGCGTGGTGTATCGGGAAGAGGAGATCAAGTCGTTTGCCGCCCTTCTTAATAGAAAGAGCAGGGAATTCAAAAAGCCCGTCTATCTGATTTCCGACGAGCCGTACAGAGAGCTTACCTACGGGGCAAAAGTTCCGTTTCCCGCAAATTATTACGACAATACGATCGTGTGTTACTCCTTTTCGAAGTGCCTGACGCTTGCGGGCGAGCGTATCGGATATCTGGCGGTGAACGATCGTGCAGAGGAGGCGGATGCGCTGTATACAGCATGTGTGGGCGCGGGGCGCGATTTAGGTTTCGTATGCGCTCCGGCGCTCTTTCAGCAGGTGATCAGGAAGTGCGTCGGAATGACTTCGGATGTCGGCGTTTACGAAAAGAACCGTGCGCTTTTATACGGTGCGCTCACGGACATGGGGTACGCTGCGGTCGAACCGGAGGGAGCGTTTTATCTCTTTGTCAAGAGCTTGGAGCCAGACGCAAAGGCGTTTTGCGAACGTGCAAAAAAATACGAGCTGCTGCTCGTTCCTTCCGATAGCTTCGGGATTCAAGGTTACGTCCGTATCTCCTATTGCGTGCCCACGGAGCAAATTAAAAATTCGCTTCCGAAGTTTGAAGCGCTCTTCAAAGAATATCTGCGTTGAGGAAAAGAACGAAAAGGAAAATCCCCGTGCTTTCAAGCGCGGGGATTTTGTCTGTTCGCTTAGTTTAAAGAATTGGGGTCGATGTTGAGCGTATAACCGGTCGTACCTCTGTCCTCGGGGAAGAGCGTCGAACCGGGAACTACGGGTAACGTCAGGGGATTGACGAGCGCGTCCGCCGTAAGGTTCGTCACCGCCGCGCGGAGATAGGGGAACATCGTCTCGGTAGCGTTGATCGCAAAGATTCTCCTGTCGTCGTCGTTATTCATGTTTTTCACTTCGAATACGCCCATCAAACGCACCGTAAGGTTAAAGGGTTTGGGTTCGTCCTCTTTCGTCTCGATCTTGCATTCCAGCATTACCACGTTGATTTCGGGATTCTCGTTTGCCTGTCTTATCTGACGGGAGAAGAGCGGTTTGATTTCGAATTTTGTTTCGGCAGTCGCTTTAATAGGATTCACTTTAAAATAGAGCTCGTCTGCCGTAAGCCCTTTCAGCGTATAATCGATCATATTTTCACCTCGTTGGTTTTATCTTCTAAATTTTACCATATCGGGAAGTATTTGTCAATGGTTTTCAAGAAATAGTTCTATGAGACAAAACGCCCCTTCACGCATTCCGCGCGAAGGGGCGTTTTGTTTTTTACTCAGACCATTCTTCTTGCGCTGAGATAATAGCTCCAACGCGTTTGGGAGATCTGTTCGATTTTTGCATAGTCGCTTGCGGTATGCAGAATATAGTTATCGCCGAGGTACAGGGCAACGTGTCCAACGCGCTCGATCCCCGTATTATTTTTCCGCGATTCGTTCGTAAAGAACATCAGGTCTCCGCGTTTAAGATCATCCGTCACCGCCTTCCCCTGTGATATCTGCGTGCGGGTAGTCATATTCAGATAAATTCCCGCGCCCTGGTAAAATATAAACTGCATGAGCGAGGAACAGTCGAATTTCTTCGTCGTAAAGCCGCTTATAAAATTTCCCTTTCCGTCGTGCAAGCGCGTTGCGCCGTACACATAGGGCGTACCCAAAACGTTAAGTCCTTCGTCAATGATTTTCTCCGTTGTTTCGCTTCCCTTATTCTGGGTAACTAATTTTGCGTGTCCGGCGTGAACGAACGCCTTCTGTCCCATGTAGCGGATTTCGTACCAGTTTCCTGATTGTCCCGCGTACTTCATCAAAATATTCTTTTGTACCGTGCCGAAGGAAGAATAGTTCGTTCCCGCGCCCTTTCTTACGTTCAGATTGTCCGTCGTGATTTTCACGTATTGCGTGACGACGGGTTTCGGGTCGGGTAAAACGACGGGGGTATCGTCTTCTTCCTCGGAAGGAAGATTCTCTCCGATATCCGGCTCGTTCTCTTCGGGTACAACGGGCACTGTAACGTCTACGGGCGGAAGGGGTGCTTCCGAATCGTCTTTATCATTTGAGCAAGCCGCAAACGCGGGCAGAGCAAGCGCCGCCAACACGCAGGCGCTAAGAGTGATTTTGAGATGTTTCTTCATGTCCGTCTCCTTTCATTTGTATTTCCCCTCATCGGGAGCTTCATTATAACAGAGGGAAAAGCGCAAAATCAAGAAAAAAATGCAGGTAGATTCATGGGAATAGAGGGAATGTATGGAAAACGGTTGAAATATTTTCGGAATCTGTTATAATGAAATTCGGGTATGCCCATACCTGAACGGAACGCGGGGAAACCCGCACGGAGGAAATTATGATTTTTGAAAGTTTCGACGGAAAAAAGATTTTCGTGCACGAGTGGCTCGACGTAGCCGAGCCTAAGGGGTTCGTACAGATTGTGCACGGCATGACGGAACACGGCGCGCGTTACGCCGAGTTTGCAAAATATCTCAACGAACACGGCTATCTCGTCGCGGCGGACGATCATCGCGGGCACGGATATACCGATCCCGACAGTCTCGGTTATTCAGATTGCGACAATATGTTTTTCGATACGGTCAAGGACGAGGGCGCGCTCACCGATCACTATAAAGCGAAGTATCCGGATCTGAAATACTTTATCTTCGGATTTTCCTACGGCTCCTTTCTTACGCAGTGCTATATTTCGAAATACGGCGACAAGATAGACGGCGCGGTGATCGGGGGCAGTAACAAAAAGAAGGATTTCGAAGTATATCTCGGCGCGGTCGCGGCGGGCGGCGGCAATCAGAAGAAACCCGCAAAGTTTATCGAGGAGCAGTCGTTCGGGAAGTGGGCAAAAAAATTCAAAGACCGCGAATGGCTCTCTGCGGACGCGGAGAATAACGCCGCCTACCGTGCGGATAAATTCTGCGGTTTTACTTGCTCGAAAAAGTTTTACGCGGATATGTTCAAGGGACTTAAATCGCTTTACACGAAAAAGTACGCGAAAGGACTGAGAAAAGATATGCCGCTTTTGCTCGTTTCGGGTGCGCAGGATCCTGTGGGGAATATGGGCAAGGGCGTCAAAAAACTTTTCAAATATTATAAAAAGGCGGGCATGAAGAACGTAAAAATGGTTCTGTTCGAAGGGTCGCGCCACGAATTTCTGAACGAGAAGAAGAATTCGGAGCGCAAACGCCGTACTCTTCTCGACTTTTTCGATCAGAATTAAGGAGCAGTCATGGCAAAGGAACAGTCCACAGTAAAAAAGGCGGTCAAAATCACCGCAATTTCGCTTGCCGCGCTTATCGGCGCATTCATTTTGATTGTTTTGATCTATGTGATATATGTGGCGGCGCAGTATTACCGTATCGGGGACAAACTTGCGCTGGAAGTGAGAAACGGACAAATGCAATCGGTTTCCGCGGGCGAAGAGTATACGGTTATTTCCTATAATCTCGGCTTCGGCGCGTATTCCCCCGAATATTCCTTCTTTATGGACGAGGGCGTCATGAAGGACGGAAAAAATGTCGCGGGGAAGTACGCGAAGGGCATGAACAAAGCGGACGTCGAAAAGAACGTTTCGGGGCAGGCGGAGTTGATCGGAGAGCAGAACGCCGATTTTTACTTTTTGCAGGAGGCGGACGAGAAAGCGGACAGAAGCTATCATATAAATATGGTCGAGCGCATGACTTCCGCGTTGCCCTCGCACGCTTCGATATATGCCGAAAACTTTCATACGGCAAATCTGATTTATCCCTTTAACGACCCGATCGGCAAGACAGACGCAGGCATTTTAACGCTGTCGCGCTATCGGGTGCAAAGCGCGGTGCGCCGTTCGTTCCCGATTACGAAGAATTTTATCGATAAACTCTTCGATCTCGACAGGTGCTTTTCGGTGCAATATCTTCCCGTCGAAGGAAGCGATAAATTCCTTACGCTTATCAATCTTCATATGTCCGCCTATGACAAGGGCGGAACGATTCGCGCAAAGCAGCTCGAAATGCTCAATGCCGTTTTAAAGGAGGAGCGCGACAAAGGCAACTACGTTGTTGCGGGCGGCGATTTCAATCACTGCTTGATCGCCGATCAGTTCGAGAGCGACGAGGCTGCGTTCGCCGCGTTTAAAAGCGAGCAGGTGACGCCCGATTGGGTGAAGAGTTCCGTACTGCACGAGAGGGAACTTACCGAAGGGTTCCGCATTGCGGCAAACAGGGAGAAGGCGACCTGCCGCGGGGCAGATATTCCTTACGCGGCGGGCGTGAATTTCGAAACGGTCATCGACGGATTTTTGTATTCAGACAATATCGAAGTCGTCCGCGAGGAGACCGTTGACACGGGTTACGCATTCAGCGACCACAACCCCGTTAAAATGTCCTTTCGGTTGAGGTAAAGCGAACGCGATGAAATGCGATATTGAATGAAGAAAAAAGAGCGGAAACCGTTTTCGGTTTCCGCTTTTATTATTCGTTGTTTTGTTTTTCGGGAGGGGGCGCCGTTTGCCCGTCGGTTGCGGTCTCGTTTACCGTTATCGCAGCCTCTTCCGTCGGAGTCGTTTTTACGGGTTCTTCCGTAACCGCATTGTCGTTTTCCTTTTCGTCAGTCTTATTTTTACGCTTGATATGAAGTTTACGTTCGATTTTCGTCATAACACTGTCGTTGAATACGATAAATTTTTCCCAAAGGTATTCCGTAACAAAATTGATCAGCATCATTGCAACGGTTATCGCCATTTTATAATTTTCGTCCCAGCCAGTTCCCGCCGCCGCTTTCCATGCGTCTACGATCGCGTCCGCGCCGAACGTGGAAAGCGGAGCAAACGCGCAATAGTAAAGAGCCACAAGCGCCATGGCGAGCGGTAAATTACTTGCCGCTTTGAAAGTGAATTTACGGTTGAATGTAAAACTCCATATAACCGAAAGCACGAGACCGGCAAGATAGGCGCACCAGTAATAATCGTCCTGTTCGGACTTCATAAGTCCCGTCCAGGTGGAGAGCAAGCCCGTCGTTACGAACTGTATGACTCCCGCCGAAGCCATACACGCGGTAAAAATCAGAAGTTGCAAAAAAAGCTGTTTTTTCGTTAGCGGCTTTGCCTGCGTGGATTTTTCGTTGTTGTTCGTAGAATGTTGCGCTTCTTTGTCCGCAACTTCTCCGCTGATTTTCGCTTCGCGGTCCGTATTGACGTCGGCATCCGTCGCGGTTTTGATTTCATGCGATTCGTTTTTCATACGCCTATAATAGCACTTTTGATTACAATTATCAAGTTTTTTAACCTTTTCTTACGTTTTTTTCAAAAAAATGATATTCCGCTTGACTTTTCGTTTGCGTTTTGTTACAATATATTGTGATTATTTGCCAAGCGGAATAATGAAATACTTAACGCCCGAATGGTGGAATAGGCAGACGCAAGGGACTTAAAATTTTTGGCAGAAAATAATTAACAGAAAATTAACATAAAAACTGAAAACTTAACAAAAAAGTATGCTCGTGTGGTGGAATAGGCAGACGCAAGGGACTTAAAATCCCTCGGTAGAGATACCGTGCCGGTTCAAGTCCGGCCACGAGCACCATCGAAACGGGAGAAATTCACAAAATTTCTCCCGTTTTGTTATGTTTGGGAAGTAATTGGGAAGTGATTTTTGCCCTTTTTCAGCCCAAAACCGACGGTTTTGTGAGTTTTTTACAGTTCGTAGGCTATTTTGTTAATTTCTTGCAAGATATACTCCTGCGAATAGGTCGTATAACCTCTGTCCACGCGAGAAGTTTTAACGTCGGCGTCGAACTCGTGACCCACCCATTTCATAACAAGTTCGGGATTGCACCCACATTCTTTTGCTCTCGTAATGAAGCTGTAACGCAGTTCGTGGATATGCCTATCGGGAAATATACGTTTCAGCGCGTCGCGTATCGTGTAGCGGTTAGTCGCTTTTGCTTGCTCCAAATCGATTAGCGGCAAAACTTTTCTCAGCATAGGCGATATAGGGATTTGCCTTATAACTTTTGCGTAGCCCTTCCTTGTCTTTTCTGATTCGCAGTAAATAAACGTATTGTCGTAGGTTATCGTTTTCAACTCTCCCACGCGCATACCCGTATAGAGTAGAGTAAGAATGGCGGAGTTTCCTGCGTAGTGAGGATTTTCCTTACAGAAGTCGATAATCACTTTTTCTTCGGCTTTGGTAAATGCCTTGCCTTTCTTAACTTCATAGTGCGAAAGCACGATTTTGCTCATCGAAGTTTTTATGTTGTAGTCTTCGACGATTACTTCAAATATTGCGGACAGCAGTAATTTCAGTTTCTGCGCCGTGCGGTTTTTGCCCTCGTCCGTCAGTTCAAACAGAAAGTCCTGAATGTCTTTTCTCGTTATTTCGTTGACGTGGTAATGCCCGAACTTCGGCAAAATGTTATGCGTCAGCAAGTTGACGTAACTTTTGTAAGTCGTTTCCTTAACCGTTTGCTTTTTGACTTTCAGCCAATCGTTTATGAAGTCTGCGAATAGGGGATAGCCTGCATTTTGCTTTGCCTTTTCGGTTGCAAGTAGCTTGTCCAAAAATTTTTGTCTCATTATATCGAAGCTCTTGGACGCAACCTCGATATTGTAACCGTCTCTACGGAACCGCGCTTGGTACAAGCCATTCACATAGCGGTAGGTTACGATTTTGTCGTTTATGGTAAATAGTTTCTTTAAGTAGTCTGGCATTGAATTTATCTCCTTAGGTTTGAATTTGATAAATCCGTTTGTGCCGTTCTCCTTAAAATCAGCTTTTGTTTCCCTTTTGGTTAGTTGTTTCAATCTGTCCAAAGTTATGCTTTCCGAAGCCGCTTTCAATATAATCTGCGTAACTTCGTCGCGCTTATTTTCGGACGGTATGTACTTAATTGCGTTTAATACTTTTTGTAATTCAAAGTCTGTCAAGTATCCTTATTCGGACAGGCGGTATTTTATTTTACCGCGTCCTTATAGTTCAGAATACTATGTTCTCTTTTCAAAACTTTTTTCCTCCTTCTGAGTTATTTGTATTCAGTTGTTCTTTTAATGCCGTCCAGCCCGCGTAAATGAGCTGGACTTTTTGTATGTGATGACTTTTAAGGAACTTGTTCAGTTCCTCAAAGTCATCTCGTTTCATTGAGGTTCCCCAAACCGCGTGAGCGGCTTTGCGTTCTTCTTTGTGTTTGTCTTCATAGCGTTTATCAATTTGCGACTTGGGTTGTTTCATACGACTTCCTCCGTATAAATTAATTCGCTTAAAATTTCTTCTTCGATTGCGTGTTGCAGCGCGGTCAGCCTGCGGTAATCTTCCATAAACTCGCCCGTCCGCTTGTACAGCGGAGAGGGGGAGAGTTTTGCATAGAGGACATTGTACATATCCTCAGCTTGCTTGTCCACGCCGTGAAGATAGGCGGGAAGGTCGGCTATCGTCCAGTCGAGCCCTTTGTCTTCCAGATATTTGCGTTTGAGCGTTCCGTACTTGCCGTAAACGTGTTTTTGCGGTTGAACAAGTTGTTGATACCGTTTGATTTCGTCCACGGTTAAACCTTTGTCTTGATTTACTTTTTCTAATAATCGCTTATCGTTTAACATACTTACCTCTTTATTTTTGTTTTTATATATTGTTCAATATCCTCATCAAGAAAGTCCAACGGCTTAACAATATGAATAGTCCAATCTTCACCGTTTTTCTCAAACTTAATGTAACCTAATTTGGCTAAGTCTTTCTCAACGTTTTTAACTACATATAAACTTGCATTGTAACCGGTGTTGGCATAAGTAAATTTCTTTAGTTCATAGTAAGGAACTTCTTTACTGTAACACCAATCCTGATTTCTTGCCTTGCATTTTTGAGTTATGAAGTAGTAAGTTTTAATTAAAACATCGGCATAAATACCGGTTGGATTTTTTGCTTGTGCTCTTAAATATTCTATATCAATCATTTAACCTCCTGTCTGTATAAAAATGTTAATACGATTATAGCGATCCTTTTTGAAAAGTCAAGACCCTGCGGCAAAATAATTTCCAAAATACAGGAAATCTTAATAGCGATAGGGGGAGTCGTCAAAATCTGGGATAAAGTCGTATTCATCATCTTCGTATCTTCCGAAACGCTTTCTTTGTTCAAGACAAGTGCTTCTGTAAGGCGAGGTGCTTTTGCCACGAACGGCACCATATTGTTTGGAAACCTTCTTATAGAAGTCTTCCTGCAATTCGGAAAATGAAGTTATTCCGCCCCGCTGTTTCCAGAACTCAGTTCGGCATAGAAGCGGACTGTCAAAGTTTTCTTTTTTACGATAAAACGGTTCGCCGTTTTCATCAATCAACTGTAAAGGTGTGCCGTAATCGCTTTTGTCTTTACTCATAAGCTTCGCTTTCCATTTTGGTGTTATCGGTAAGTAATAGACAAATAGATTTCGCCTGTTCGGCTCGGTAATTATTACTGCACAGATAATGTTCTTGTCTGTACTTAGATAACCTATCTTTTCAACGGCAAAGTAATAGCACTTTTGAAAGTACCCCTCAATTTCATACTCGTTAGGGAAGCCGTTCCAGAATTCTTTGTTTCCGCCGAATTGTAAACATTCCAAGACAACGTTACGTTTTCGTTTATTGAACTGCGCGTTCAATTTAGATTTTGTCTCTGTCCAAGCCTGTTCGGTTGAACAATAGATAGACTTTATATAGTCAACGTTAAATTCCTGTTCACATCTTGAAAGGTAGTCGTCCACAGTATGTAACTCGTTCATATAGTGAGCCAACACAGAAATAGTGGCGTGCTTGTCCCGCGGAAGTTTCCACGGCGCAATTTCTTCGGGTAACAAGTCTACGTCTTTTCTGTTCCAAATATAATTGTTCATTTTTTACCTCCTTAAATTATTTCCGTTTACGGAAGCGGATTTCCGAAGGATAGCAAAAGTCGGCTCTTTGT